>NZ_JBQCUZ010000003.1:0-316465 GCF_051962755.1 Neisseria sp. P0008.S004 | reverse complement strand
GAGTCGTTGACGGCGGTAGTGTGCGGGAAGATGAAGGTGAAGGGAAGCTGTACGGACGGTGAGGAGATATTTAGGGGCAATGATGCGGAGTGTAAGCCTTTTACGGGGTAGAAATCTGATCGAAAGGGAGGAAGCGGATAAAGAAAAGGACGTGGGGGATACATCCTTTCGGGAGAGGATAATTTAAGGGGCTGTACTAGATTAGCTCTAAATTCCACACCAATCCCGCAGGATTTTTAGCTGCCGGGACGGTGTGCCGAAGTTAAATCGAAATTCGCATTCTTTCAAGAACAGCGGGAAAGATTTGCGATCGATTCCATTGTATTTTCGCAAGACACGTTTTGCCTGATTCTAAAAATTCTCAATGCCATTAATGTGGTTCTGACGGTCGGCAAATTCCTTGGAATGGTTGATGCGGTAATGGATGAAACCGCTCACGTCCAACTTGTCGTAGCTGCTCGGACTATCGGTATAAACAATACTGTCCGGCATGATTTTCTTTTTAATGACAGGGAGTAACGTTTCAGACTTGGCATTATCCACCACAACGATATAGACCCGTCCGTTGCGTTTCAGAATGCCGACGACAACCACTTTTCCTGCCACACCGCGACCACGCCTGCCTTTACGCTGTCCGCCGAAATAGCTTTCGTCCAGCTCGACAGGGCCCTCGAAAACCTCATCGGCAGCCAAGGCCAAATGATAGTTTATAACCGTGCGGATTTTACGGTAGAACAGTGCTGCTGAATTGGGATGGATACCCAAAATATCGACTGCAGAACGGGCGGTAACTTCCAGTACAAAAAAACGGAGCAGTTCTTTCTGTGCTTTTTTCTTTAATTTGCAGTGCGTTATCTTCATATTTCGAGGGTAACATATCTGCTAATCTAGTACAGCCCCTAATTTAATTGTTCCTGCTAACATAACTAACCTCAGTTAGCTAAGGAAGGAGATGAAATATTTAGTCTTGTCAGATTAGCACACTATCAATTTTCAGACGACCCTTTGTTATAATCCTCTCTTTACCTGAACATAAAACAGGCTGTCTTATGGAAGTCATCCAATATCCCAATTCTCCGTTTAAACTCCATCAGCCATTTCCTCCTGCCGGTGACCAGCCCGCTGCCATTGCCGGCTTGCTCGAAGGGCTTTCAGACGGCCTGGCCTATCAAACCTTGCTTGGTGTAACCGGTTCGGGTAAAACCTACACCATGGCGAACGTCATTGCTCAAAGCGGCCGCCCTGCTATCATCATGGCGCACAACAAAACCCTTGCCGCCCAGCTTTATGCAGAAATGCGCGAGTTTTTCCCCGAAAACGCGGTGGAATATTTCGTCTCCTACTACGACTATTATCAGCCTGAAGCCTATGTGCCCAGCCGCGATTTGTTCATCGAAAAAGACAGCGCGATCAACGAACACATCGAGCAGATGCGCCTTTCCGCCACCAAAAACCTGATGACGCGCGACGACGTGATTATCGTCGCCACCGTGTCCGCCATTTACGGTATCGGTGACCCGACCGAATATCAACAAATGGTGTTGTCCGTCAAAGAAGGCGATACCATCGAGCAGCGCGACATCATTGCCACACTCGTTTCCATGCAGTACGAACGCGGTGATTTGGACTTCAAACGCGGCAGCTTCCGTGTACGCGGCGACGTGATTGACGTGTACCCTGCTGAAAGCTCCGAAAACGCCTTGCGCATCAGCCTGTTCGATGACGAAATCGACCGACTCGATATGTTCGACCCGCTTTCAGGCAGCCTGCACCAACGCGTCGGCCGCTACACCGTCTTCCCATCCAGCCACTACGTTACCCCGCGCGACACCGTCTTGCGCGCCTGCGAGTCCATCAAAGAAGAATTGCGCGAACGCATTGAATTTTTTGCCCGCGAACAACGCCCTGTCGAACAACAACGCATTGAACAGCGCACCCGCTTCGACCTCGAAATGCTCTACGAAATGGGCTTCTGCAAAGGCATCGAAAACTACTCCCGCCACTTCTCCGGAAAAAAAGAAGGCGAACCGCCGCCCACGCTGATGGACTACCTGCCCGACAACGCTATCATGTTCATCGACGAAAGCCACGTTACCGTCACCCAAATCGGCGGCATGTACAAAGGCGACGCATCGCGCAAGCAAAACCTCGTGGACTACGGCTTCCGCCTGCCTTCCGCCCGAGACAACCGACCGCTCAAGTTCCACGAATTTGAAAAAGTCATGCCGCAAACCATTTTCGTTTCCGCCACCCCCGCCAAATACGAAGAAGAACACGCCGGACAAGTAGTCGAACAAGTCGTCCGCCCCACCGGGCTGGTCGATCCCCAAATCATCATCCGCCCCGTCGCCACCCAAGTTGATGACTTAATGAGCGAAATCAACGACCGCATCCAAAAAGGCGAACGCGTGCTCGTTACCACCCTCACCAAACGCATGGCGGAACAACTCACCGACTATTACAGCGAACTCGGCATCAAAGTGCGCTACCTGCACAGCGACATTGATACCGTAGAGCGTGTTGAAATTATTAGAGATTTGCGGCTCGGATTGTTTGACGTACTCGTCGGCATCAACCTCTTGCGCGAAGGCTTGGACATCCCCGAAGTCTCCCTCGTCGCTATCCTCGACGCTGACAAAGAAGGCTTCCTGCGCTCCCACCGCAGCCTGATTCAAACCATAGGCCGAGCCGCGCGCAACGTGAACGGTGTCGCCATCCTGTACGCCGACAAAATTACCGATTCCATGAAAGCCGCCATCGATGAAACCGAACGCCGCCGCGAAAAACAGATTAAATTCAACGAAGAACACGACATCGTGCCGCAGCAGATTAAAAAACAGGTCAAAGACATCATCGATGGCGTGTACCACGAAGAAGACAGCGGCAAAGGCCGTCTGAAAGGCAAAAACAAAGTCAAAGTCGGCGAGATTCACAATGAAGAAGACGCGATTAAAGAAATCGCCAAACTGGAAAAAGCCATGCAGCAGGCAGCTAGGGATTTGCAGTTTGAAGAAGCGGCTGTGTTGCGGGATAGGATTCGGGGGATTAAAGAGAATTTGTTGTTTTAACTGTGCTATACTTTCAAAAATGTTATTTCTCACAATAAATACCTTATTTATGGATGATAAACAAAATGCATGGTTATAATGATTATCCACCACATTTGTTTTATAAAGGGACAGTAAAAATATCTGTTATTTTGGAGCAAGCGCAAAGAGATACAAATGGTATAAATAAACTTAATAAAGTTCACGAGTTATTTGGAACGCCCGCTGTTGGGCTTGTTGCTAGGATTCGTAGATACATAAATGGGGAAGCTTTAAAAATGCCAGAAGCAATAAATAATGAAAAATATCCATTTAAAGCAATTAAATATGCTCACTGTACCGATTGGGATAAATTCAATGAAGAAAATGGTTCTATTAATGATTTAGCTCATTTACGTGCTTATTTTTGGGATTGCAACCCATATGGTGAGGAACTAATGTGTATTACACATTTTTTGAGAAAACAAACAGAAAAATTACATCCAAAAGATACAGAAATTTCTTTGCAAGAAAAAGATAAATTCGAAAAAAATGGATTCAGTTATGAAGACTAACGTACTAGCTTTAAGTAGTAGAAGTGAATTTGATCAAGCAGTATATCAAGAAGATATTCTTATTGAATTGTCAGAAAGACTGGCTCTAGAGATGGAATATGCCCAAATCCAACCTGAGGAATTGCAAAAACTGTTAGGGAAAAATGAGGCATATGTGACAGGTTTATTGGAGGGCTTTGCTAATATTAGATTAAAAGAATTGGCAGATATTTTTTCTGTTTTTAATAAATATGTTAAGCTTATGCCTGCTTATGAAGGTCAAAAAGTTTGCTATTTAGAAGATAGTAAATTTAATACCGTGAAGTTAAATATTAATCCTGAGGTAAAGATAGCTGAAGACTTTAGAAATTTCTCCATTATAAAACATAATGATAACACGCAAACGATATCAAAATTAGTTAATGTTACAGTTAATAATAATTTTAGTTGCAACTCTGAGTTTCAGGGAATTTTAGAAAGTCAGTATATTGGAAATTCATTACCAAATAATCAGCATCAAATTCAAGATATTATCTGTGGAAACAATTCTTTGGTGAGTAATGTAAAATGAATGATATTAAATTATCAAATAAATCAATATTTTTTAAAGATTTATTTTATAAAACATCCTTAGACTCAATATCAAGAGATGATATTGGCGGTGGAGAAATGCAAATTCTTGCACAACCACAAATAGAAAAGAAATCTGATACAGAGTTTAAAGTTACTGCAATTGCAGATGTGTCTAGCACAAGCAAAGAGTTCATTTTAACAGCGTCTATTTGGGTTAAATTTGAATTTAGCTTGGTGCATGCAGAGTTACCAGATGATGCAAAAATAAAAAATGTTGCACAAGAAATCTTTGAAGATTTAGTTTATAAATTTATTCAGGAGTTCACAGAACGAACGCCTTTTCATATGACTACTAGCAAGCCGTAGCCTGTATCTCCACCAACCACGTTGCGTGGTTGCGCCATACTCTACTTGCAGGTGGCACAAAATTTAAAACCGACGTGTAGTGTATGTGCGGTACGCACGCACGCGTTCTTTTCCGTTCAAACCATTATTTCAAACTTTCAGAAGACCTCAAATGTCGTCTGAAAACTTTTAGAATAAAGGCCGTCTGAAATCCAGTTTTCAGACGGCCTGATTTTTTCTTAATTCAAAGTGTTAGCAGTCAAACTCTGCAATTACCGGTGTGTGGTCGCTGGGGCGTTCTTGGGCACGGGTTTCTAGGTCGACAGTGACGTCGGTAAGGGTGGCGGCGAGTTCGGGGCTGCTGAGAATGTGGTCGATGCGCAGGCCGAGTTTGCGTTGGAACATGGCGCCGCGGTAGTCGAACCAGGTGTAGAACGCGCCTTCTGGGTGGATTTTGCGTAGGCTGTCGGTCAGGCCAAGGTCGAGCAGGTTTTTAAACCATTGTCTTTCGATGGAGGAACAATGGATTTTTTCGTGCCATTTTTCGGGGTCGTAGCAGTCGGCATCGGCCGGGGCGATGTTGAAGTCGCCGAGCAGGACGAGTTTGGGGTGTGCGGCCATTTCGGCGCGGACGAATTCGGTCAGTGCGGCAAACCATTGTTCTTTGTATTGGAATTTTGGGCTGTCCAGGGCTTCGCCGTTGACGCAATAGACGTTGATGACGCGCACGCCGTTGATGGTGGCGGCGATGACGCGGCGTTGCGGGTCGTCGGGGAGGGCGGGAAGGCCGCAATGTACGTCTTGCGGCTCGTGGCGGCTGATGATAGCGACGCCGTTGTAGGTTTTTTGGCCGCTCCAGACGCAGTGCCAGCCCATCATTTGCAGGGCGGCTGCCGGGAATTTGTCTTGATCGAGTTTGAGTTCTTGTAAGGCGAGTATGTCGGCTTGGTGGTCGGCTAGCCAGTTTTGTACTTGGGGCAGGCGGACGTTGAGGGAATTGACGTTCCAAGTAGCGATTTTCATGATGTTTCCGTGTGTGCTGTTGGGTGGGAAGGCGGCGGATTGCGCCTGTGGGCATGGGCGGTATTGTAGCGGATTGGTTTATTTTTCGATATGGGCTGAAAGTGGCAGGCCGTCTGAAAGCTGATGTTTCAGACGGCCTTGTTGTTGTGATATGGAATTATTTGTTTATTCGGCTTGGTCTTTGAGCGTGCGCAGGGTATTGAGGATGGTGGTGGCTTCTTCGGAGATGATGCGGTATTCGATGATGCGGTGGTAGCGTGTGAAATCGATGATGCCTTCGGTGCGCAGGCGTGCGAGGTGGTTGGCGATGCCGGTCGGGGAGGAGTCGAGCGCTTGTGCCAGTTCGGTAATGCTGCGGTCGCCGTTAAGCAGCAGAAAAAGGATGGCCATGCGTTCGGGGTTGGCAATCAGTTTGAGAATGGTAGAGAGACGCTTGATTTCCATATTATTGTTCCTTTTGTCTGTTATATGAATGCTTGATTTGGGTTAAATTTGGATGATTGTAGTTTTTATTAAGATTAACCTTATAATTCAAACTCTTACCTTGCAGTGTACACGGTTTTGTAAAATTTGAGGGCATTGTTTTGCAATTTTTTGTTCATTTTCGATATTTTGCTTCGGTTGCAAAAATGGATTGAAAAGAGACGAAAAGGCCGTCTGAAATGTTCCGTTGCAGATGATTTTGCTGACGGATGTTTCAGACGGCCTTTGATTTGGCTTTAAGTTGTTTTTTCTTTTATGTTTGTTTTGAATCAGCCGATTGATTGTTTTTAAACAAACAACTAGGTTTTATGATTCTATGCTTAGGACTACACGCCAAAGGCTTGTCAGATGCTTGGACGTGTTGTCGAAATGCGACTACTTTTTCTTCCAGCCTGCGGTCATGGCGAAGGTGATGGGGTCGTAGTATTTCGGCAGCTTGGACGGAATGCCTACATCGTTACGGTACACGACGCGGTAGCGGTCGGCGAACCAGTTTGGAACGATGGTGTATTGGTGGCGGATCAGTCGGTCGAGCGCGCGCGAGGTGGTTTGTAGCTCTTGGCGGTTGGTAAAGCTGTTGAAATGGGTCAACAGTTTTTCAACCGCAGGATGACAGACACCGGATAGGTTGCGGCTGCCTTCGGTTTTGGCGGCGGCGCAGCTGAAGTAGTCGTATTGCTCGTTGCCGGGGCTTTCGCTGTTGCCGTAGTAGCCGGTGGTCACGTCAAAATCGAAGTCGTTCATGCGTTTTTGGTACACGGCGGAGTCGGCGGTGCGCACGTTCATGGTAATGCCGATTTTGGCGAGGTCGCTCTGCCATTTGGAGGTAATGCGTTCGTAGTTTTTGCTTGGTGCGAGGAATTCAAAGGTCAGCGGTTTGCCTTGTTTGTCGACTGCTTTGCCGTTTTTGTATTGATAGCCGCCTTTTTCAAGCAGGGCGCGTGCTTTGAGCAGGTTCGGGCGCACGCCCAGTTTGGGGTCGGTAACCGGCGGCATAGGGACGTCTTGATCCAATACGCCGTCGGGCAGCTTGGTACCCAATGATTTGAGCAATGCGGTTTCCGCGCTGTCCGGCTTGCCGGTTGCGGCCATGGTGCTATTGGTAAAGAAGCTGTCGGTGCGGCGGTATGCGCCGTAGAAGATGCGGCGGTTGACGCTTTCGTAGTCGAAGCTTTCAATCAAGGCGCGGCGGACGTAAATATTGTCCAAGGGCTTGTGGCGCATATTGATGACGAAGCCTTGCATGCCGGCTGTGCTGTTTTGTATCCATTCGTGTTTGGACAGATTACGTTTTTTGAGGACTTCGTCGGAGTAGGCGCGCGCCCAGTTGCGGGCGACGTTTTCTTGTACGAAGTCATATTGGCCGCCTTTCAGCCCTTCGATGCGGACAACTTCGTCTTTGACGTATTTGATGCGGATGTGGTCGTAGTTGTAGCGGCCTTTGCGTACGGGCAGATTTTGCGCCCAGTAGTTTTTGTCGCGGACAAACTCGCTGATGCGGCCGTTTTCAGCTTTGGCAAAACGGTAGGGGCCGGAGCCGATCGGCAGGCTGTTGGGTGCGGCGGCCAGGCCTTTGGGATAGCTTTTATGCGAGAAGACGGGCAGGCTGCCGAGAATCATGTGCAATTCTGAGTTGCGCTGTTTGAAGCGGAACACGACGGTGCGATCGCTGGGCGTTTCCACTTTGTCCACGTCGCTCCAGTAGAAGTGGTACATGGGGGCGGCAGCTTTGTCTTTGGTCAGGATGTTAAATGAAGCGGCAACGTCTTTGGCCAAAACGGGGTCGCCGTTGTGGAATTTGGCTTTAGGGTTGATTTTGAAGGTAACGGAAAGGCCATCCGGCGCCAGGGCGATGTCTTCGGCAATCAGGCCGTAAACGGCGTAAGGTTCGTCCATGCTTTGCTCGGTCAGGGTGTCGAGCGTCAGCATGCTGATGCCGTATTCGTGGTTGCCTTTGAGGGTAAAGGGATTGAGCGTGTCAAAAGCACCGAGGAAAGGCGTGGTAAACGAGCCGCCTTTGGGAGCGTTGGGATTGACGTATTCGAAAGCGGTGAAGTTGGCCGGATATTTCGGTGGTTGGCCAAGGCTTACGCCGTGGGCGGCAAAAGCGGCAGATGGAATCAGACCGAGCAGCGAGAGTAGGGCTGGTGTTTTCATCTATTTTTCCTTGTAGGTTGAATGTAGTATTCAGTAGTGTGCTGATTATAGCAAAGGCCGTCTGAAACTTGATATTTTTGCTTTCAGACGGCGTCAGGTTTAAGAGGATTGTTTTTTCGTATGGGCACTGAACTCGGCCAGCGTCATGTTCAAGGTTTCCAAGCAGGGCTGCATAATGTGATCAACCGTTTGATTGACCTTGTCTTTATTAAGCGTTTGCGGACGGTAGACAAAGAGTTTGAACAGCTCAGCCAAGTCGATGGACTCCGCTCCCATTTTCAAGACCCAGCCCTGACGGCCGGAATAGACATAACCGTGTCGCGCCAGCTTTTCCAAAAGCTCGCCCAATTCATCGAAGCCCATATTGATATGCCGTCTGAACTCCTGCACCGGCAATGCCTTGCCACTTTGTTGGGCAGAGTCGAGCAGCAGCAGGATTTTCAATACATCATCAAAGCGGCCGCGCGCATCCAGACTGCGGCGGAACGCTTCGCCGCGCCAGTAGGACAGGGACGAGGTCAAAACCGCGCCGCCCAATACCAGCGTCCACAACAGGTTGAGCCACAACAGGAAAAACGGTACCGCGGCAAATGCGCCGTAAATTGATTTGTAGCCGTCAAAGTTGCCCATGTACCAAGCGAATAAAAAGCGTGCCGTTTCCAAGCAAAACGCCGTTACAGCCGCGCCGACCAAAGCATGGCTTGCCGGTACGAAACGGTTGGGCACAAAGCGGTATAAACCCCACAGCAGCACCGTAATAAATGAAACCGTAGTGATAACCCTCAGCCATTCCGAGCCGCCCACTACTTGCACCTGACCGATTACGACCGACAAGCCTACACCCAAAGACAAAGGTCCAAACGTCAGCAACGCCCAATACACCAAAAACTGCATCATCCAAGGCCGTTGCGAATTGACGCGCCAAATCCGGTTGAACGCATTGTCTATCGTCCGAATCAGCATCAGCGAGGTTACGACCAACATCACACTGCCGATCGCCGTCAGCTTGGTGGCCTTATCGCGGAACGCATTGATGTAGTCAAACACCATATCCGCGCCCTGCGGCACAATGGTACGATTGATGAAAGAGACAAATTCCCCCGACCATTGGTCAAAAACAGGGAAGGCCGAAGCGATGACGACCATCACCGTCAACACGGGCACCAAAGCCAAAAGCGTCGTAAACGTCATGCTTGCCGCAACCTGCGGCACACGCTCCTCATCAAAACGGCGCACGACAAACCAAGCGAACGCCACGCCTTTACTCTTTAAAAAACCTTGCCACCATTGCGAAAACGGCATAACCTTTTCCCACTTTTGAATAGAAATTTTTCTTTTCAGACGGCCCGAGTATTCAAAAGGCCGTCTGAAACCTGACAGCATTGTAACGGAAACCCCAAATGAACCCAAATCCTCTGAAAATCCTCGTTCTCTTTTATTCCCAAAATGGCAGCACACGCAACCTTGCCCGCCAAATCGCACGCGGTATCGAAAGCGTGGACGGTTGCGAAGCCGTATTGCGTACCGTTCCCAAAGTTTCCACCGTTTGCGAAGCCGTTGAAAAAGACATTCCCGACGAAGGCGCGCCCTACGCGACTGCCGACGACCTCAAAAATTGCGCCGGCCTCGCGCTCGGCAGCCCGACACGTTTTGGCAATATGGCTGCCGCGATGAAATACTTTATCGACGGCACCATTCCCCTTTGGCTCGGCGCAGAACTTGTCGGCAAGCCTGCCACCGTATTCACCAGCACATCTTCGCTGCACGGCGGCCAAGAAAGCACCCTGCTGACCATGATGCTGCCCCTGTTGCACCACGGCATGGTCATCAGCGGCATTCCATATACCGAGTCCGCGCTCAGCAATACCCAAAGCGGCGGCACGCCTTACGGCGCAAGCCATGTTTCCGGCTACGACAGCAAGCCGGCATTGACCTCCGAAGAAAACGATATTGCCTTTGCACAAGGTAAACGTTTGGCAGAATTGGCAAGAAAATTGGCAGACTGATTGCCTTATCATAAAAAGATTAAGGCCGTCTGAAAACCTGATGATATGGGTTTCAGACGGCCTTTTTAGTTAATTGGGACTAGATAGAAAATAAATATTTTGAATTAAACAAAATACTTAGAAAATAATGATTAAAACATAGTTCCATCGGGCTACATCTTTTTGATAGAATCTGCGACCAAATTGTAAAGATAAGCTAATTGGAGAGGCTATGTCACTACCTGTATTTCCCTATGGCAAATTAAGTTTTGCCGTCAGTCTGGCGCTGTGTTCGGCGTATTCTTTCGCGACCGAAGTAGAAAATACCCAGCCGCAAGAGCGTGTCGATTTACCGACAGTTACCGTCCAAGGAGTCGGTAAACAGACTACTTCCAACTACAC
Source organism: Neisseria sp. P0008.S004 (assembly GCF_051962755.1). Lineage (NCBI taxonomy): Bacteria > Pseudomonadati > Pseudomonadota > Betaproteobacteria > Neisseriales > Neisseriaceae > Neisseria > Neisseria sp. P0008.S004. Next base: position 305,917 of record NZ_JBQCUZ010000003.1, on the reverse strand, counting down.
CATTCCCGCTTCCTCCGCCGCGACAGGTATCCGCCTGACCCAGCGTGAAACGCCGCAGTCCCTGTCTGTCGTAACGGCAAAACAAATCGAAGACCAAGGCTTGGACAGCCTGCAGGACGTATTGAAACAAACACCGGGCGTGTTCCACAGCAAAATGGGCAACAACGTATCCGGCCACAGCCAGTTTATTTCGCGCAGTCAGGCGATTGACAGCATTTCCGTGGACGGCGCGCCCAAATTCCTTTACGACGGTAAAGCCATCCGCCGCGGCACCAACAATCTGGACAGCGCATTGTACGAACAAGTCGTCGTCGTACGTGGCGCAAGCGGTTTGTCCAACGGCGGTATGGGCGAGCCGGGCGGTACGGTTGCGTTGGAACGCAAAAAACCGACTGCCAAGCCTGCCGTCAGCGTAGAAGCCGGTGTCGGTTCGTGGAACCACTACCGCTTCGTCCTTGATGCCAATCAGCCTTTGAATGCAGACAATACCTTGCGCGGCCGCGCTATTTTGGTCAGCGACCACGGAGGCGATTACCTGCCGAACACTTCGCGCCACAATCACACTTTCTACGGTACGTTGTCTTACGATATCACGCCGCAAACCCAATGGCGCATCGGTACGGAAATACACCGTTTCCGCAATACCGGCAGCTCGCGTTTCAGCTACCTGACCGCAGCAGGTTCGCGCCGTACTGGATTCATACCATTTGAGTCTTCGCCACGCAGCAATTCTTCCGCACGCTGGGCATACGGCAAAGACACCAGTGCCGAAGTATTCACTTCCCTCAGCCATGAGTTTGATAACGGCTGGAAACTGACAGGCGATTACAGCCATGTTTCGGGTAAAAACGACATCGTTTCAGGCATTGCCGGTACTTTTGTCATTAATTCGGATTACTCCGCGCTCTTTACATCCGACCGCGACCGCAGCAAATACCGCGATCAGAATTTTGCGCTGGCCTTAGACGGCTATTATCCGGCGTTGGGTCGCTCGCACGAGTTCAATGTCGGCATCAGCCATCAGGACAACAAAGAAAACCTGTCTTTCTATGACGAAGGCGAATCGATGATTCCTGATTTGCGTAAATTTGACGGCAACATCTCCAAACCCGATATGCCGTATCTGCGCGATGGTTTTTCACGCATGAAAAACCTGTCGGTTTACGGCTCGACCCGTTTCAAACTGACCGACAAGCTCGCCTTTATCGGCGGCAGCCGTTTTGTGGATTGGCGTTACCGTTACAGCGCCAGCCGTAACAAATTCGCACACAGCAGCCACAAACAAAACGTTTTCATTCCTTATTTGGGCGTAACCTACGACATCGGCGACAATCTGACTGCCTATGCGTCTTACACCACCATTTTCCGTCCGCAAGTGCGTTACCTGACCAAAGACGGCGCAGCGCTCAAACCACAACGCGGCAAAACCTACGAGACCGGTTTGAAAGGCTCATGGTTTGATGGTCGTCTGAATGCTTCTGCGTCTGTGTTTATGAACAAACGCGACCATTTGGGCGTTGTCGCAGGCAAATTCGCGAATGGCGAGGAATACTACCGTGCAGCCGACAACACCACAACAAAAGGCGTGGAGCTCTCTGTCGGCGGCCGCCTGAGCGACAAATGGCTGCTGAATGCGTCTTATGCACGTTCCAAAATCAAAGACAGCGAAGGTGTTCAACTGCATCCGTCTTACCCGGTTCATTTGTTCAAACTCTTTACCGCGTATGATGTGACCGACCGTTTGAACGTGGGTGCCAACGTCAACTGGCAAAGCCGCAGCCACACGCTGGACGAATACCCTGCAGACATCAATCCGGCCGCCGCGGCCGCGTTGACTCAACGTCCGTACGCAACGCTGGACTTGACCGGTCATTACAAAATCGGCAAATCCACCCGCATCAGTTTGGACTTTGAAAACGTCTTTAACAAACGCTATCGCACCATGCCGGATATTCACGTTTACGGCACGCCGCGTAGTGTGACTGCAACGGTTAAACATACGTTTTAATTGAATAGCAGAAGTAGGACAGGCCGTCTGAAAACCTAAATTATCGGGTTTTCAGACGGCCTTTTGTTTATATCTTAAACTTGCAAAAACCGTCTGTTTGTTTTATAAATGCAAACCATTATTATTCAAATGGTAAGGTTATGTAATGAAAAAGAAAGCGATTGCCTGTGTAATAGGGGCGGTTTTTTCCGGACAGTTATATGCGGCTCAGATGCCGGTGGCTCAGGCAGAAATAGAGCCTGTGGTGGTTACGGCCGACCGCAATGCGCAAACCTTGGATAAAGCCGCGCCGAATGTGTCGGTTATCGGACGCAAAACCTTGAATCAAGCCTCGGCACAGAATTTAGACGATATCGTGATGTATGAATCCGGCGTCAGCGTGCCGTCAGACAACAATCGCCGCGGTCATGCTGGTATCAATATCCGAGGCATAGACGGCAACCGCATTCTGATGATGGTGGACGGCGTACGCATTCCTGAATCTTATGCAGGCGGTGGCTCCAACGGTGCGATTTCGGGACGCGATATGGTCGAAAGCGACACGCTTAAGCAGGTCGATATTGTCAAAGGCCCTTATTCCGCACTGTACGGTAGCGACGCGCTCGGCGGTGTGGTGAATATGGTGACGCTCTCTCCGAGTGATTTCGTCGATGAAGGCAAACGCGGGCATTTCGGTTTGAAACACGGCTACCGCAGCCGCGACCGCAGCCATGGCGTGACGGCGACTGTGGCAGGTTTCCATGAAAACGCTGAAGGTCTGCTGATGCTGACGCGCCGTCAAGGTCATGAAACCGAAAACATGGGCAGCGATACCAGCTACTCGACTGCGCGTACTACCACCAACCCTCAGAAAAACAATGCCTACAATGTCTTGGCGAAAGGTAATATCGGCAACGAACGCCACCGCTTTGAAACTTTGTACGAACAGTATTACCACGCCAACGATACCGTATTGGCAAACGGCTTGGGTTCGCAATCGCGCGGGCCGGTAACCATCGCAACATCCGAGAGTAATGCTCGCGACCGTATCCGCCGTCAACGTATCGAAGCGGGCTACCGCTACGCTGGCGAAGGCCGTCTGAAAGAAGCCAACCTGACTGCCTATCAGCAAAAACTGCGTACGGAAGACGATGCCGTCGATGCGAGCATTACGCGTATGGGCGCGCGCCAATTAGGTAACTCGACCCGTTATTCCGACTACGGTTTCAATCAGACCATACGCGGACTGAACGGGCGCGGCGTGTGGGAATTTGACGGCACGGTCAAACAAACCGTCGTTGCCGGCGCCGAATACAAACACACCGAGACCGCCCGTCCGCGCGACAGCCTGACAGTGGACAATCTGACCGGCACCGTCAGCAAAACCTATGCGGGCAGCACCTATCCGAATAAAACTTTCCCCGACAGCAAACGCAAAACGTTCAGCGTTTACGCACAAGACAGCCTGACCTTCGGCAACGGCATCGTCCTGACCCCGGCCTTGCGTTACGAAAAAGACAAGCTGAACACGTCGACCGACCAAGCCTATCTCAACGCCAATCCCGGCGGAACAGCGACGCGCTTCAACGATTCCGCGCTTACACCCAGCCTGCGCCTGAGCGTGCCGATGGGTGAGCAGTTCACCGGTTTTGCCACTTATTCCCAAGGCTTCCGCACGCCTCCGTTTGACAGCGCGACCATGGCGTTTGCCAATACGACCTACGGCTATGCCGTCATTCCCAATGCCAACCTCAAATCCGAACGCTCCAACAGCTTTGAATTGGGGATGAAATTTAAAAACGAACGCGCCCGTGCGCAAGTCACCGCGTTCTACAACCGTTACCGCAACTTCATCAACCGCACTGAAATCGGTACCTCCACCGTTGGCAGACGCCCGATTATCCAATACCAATATCAAAACCTTGATCACGTCAAAACCTACGGTGCTGAAGCTTCTGCCGCCTACAAATTCCTGCCGGGCTGGCAAGTCTCCGGCAGCATCGCTTGGATGCGCGGTGAGCAGCAGGACGGCAAACCGTTGGATTCCGCTTATCCGCTCAACGGCGTTTTGGGTTTGGACTACACGCAGGAAAAATGGGGTGTCGGCACCAAGCTGCGCTGGTCGAAAAAACACAGCCGCGTCAGCAGCGACACTGTTTTTCAAGCGCCGGGTTATGGCGTATGGGATGTCGGCGCATGGTACAAGCCGTTTAAAAACCTCGAAATCGGCGCAAACATTTACAACGTCGGCAACAAAAAATACTGGCAGCACACAGACGTTGCCGGCATGAGCCGTACCAGTGTGATGGACTTGTACACCGAAACCGGTCGTAATTTCGCTGCGACCGTACAACTGAAGTTCTAATGTGATTCAACCGTTTTCAGACGGCCTGGAAAAACGATCAGGCCGTCTGAAAGCATACAACAAGGAAAAACAATGAAACTCAAACTCCTCCTGCTTTCCGCGTTTATTTCATTGGCCGGCACTGCACACGCGCAACGCATCGTCGTGTTGACCCCCGATACGGCAGACATCGTTGCCGCGCTCGGCGCATTGGACGAAATCGTCGGCCGCGATCAGACTGTTCAAAATCCGGCGTTGAAAAACAAGCCCAGTATCGGCATTCATCGCCGCCTGACGGTTGAACCGATTGTGGCCGCCAAACCCGACATTGCCATCGGTTCATGGATGGCGCAGCCTGCCGATATTTTTACCCACCTGCAAAAAGCAGGCATTAAAGCCGTCAATGTTGCGCCCGATGACAGCATCGCCTCCTATCCGCAAAGTATCCGCAACATCGGTCAGCTTATCGGCAAAAGCGCGCAGGCGGATAAGTTGGCCAGTAAGTGGCAGGCGGATATGAAACAACAGCCTTCCAGCGGCAAACGCTACCTCTTCAGCTACGACGGGCGCATCGTATCGGGCAAAAATACTGCCGCCGACGAAATTATCCGCCGCGCCGGCGGTATCAATGCCGCAGCCGCCATTGACGGCCTCAAACCGATGACGCGTGAGGCATGGATTGCGGCCAAACCCGACATCATCATTATTGCCGACCACAACACCGCCATGATAGGCAACGTCAAAACCTTTGCCGCACGCCCCGAAATCGCCGGCTCGCCTGCCGCGAAAAACGGCAAGATTTATTTGTGGAAGGCCAACGATATGTTTCGTTACGGGCTGGATACGCCGCAAGTGATTCAGCGTTTGCACGGTTTGGCGAAATAAACGCGCCTGTTTTGAAAACCCTTGCCCGATTTTTGTTTTCAGACGGCCTTGATTTGTTCCTTCTTATTGAGGAGGAAGCAAAACGGTTGTCTTAAAAATGCCGTCTGAAACCGTCCCTCAATCCGCTTAAACCGCATGATGTCATGAAACCGCATACCCTTACCCTCTGCCTGCTGCTTACTGCCGCCGCTGTTTATTTGTGCTGCGGCATCGGTTTTGGCGCGTGGGAGTCGCCGTTGGCGATGGATGAAACCGTCCGCCAAATTCGTTTACCGCGCATCTATACCGCGCTTTTGGTCGGAGCCGGTTTGTCCGCTTCGGGTGCGGCATTGCAGGCTTTATTTGAGAACCCGCTGGCCGATCCGAGTTTGATCGGGACGTCGGGCGGTGCGGCCTTGGGCGTGATTGTGTTATTGGCTGTGGGTGGCGGCGCGATGGGTGTACCGGCGGCGGCTTTTCTCGGTGCATTGGGTGTATGCCTGCTGATTTTGGCGGTGCACAAACTGCTCGGCGGCGGTACTTTGGGATTGCTGGTGTTGGGTTTTGTGTTGAGCGCGTTTTCGGGCGCGGTGGTCAGCATGATTTTGTTTTTGTCTGACGATTTGGTATTGCGCAGCGCGACCACATGGCTGTCGGGCAGCCTTGCCGAAGCCGGTTTCTCATCGCCTGTTGCGGCAATTGCGGTCATGTTGCCCGGTTTTCTGATTTTGTTGTCGGCAGGCAGGCGGCTGGACGTTTTGATGACAGGGGAAGACACGGCTGCCAGTATGGGGGTATCAGTTGGGGCATTGCGTGTGCAAACCGTAATCGGCGCGGCATTGATGACGGGAGCGGCGGTATCGCTTTCGGGCATCATCGGTTTTCTCGGCATGATGATCCCCAATGTGCTGGCGCAAACCGTCGGCGGCAGCCGCCGCAAACTGATTGCGCTGTCGGCTTGGTTGGGCGCAGTATTTTTGATGGTGGTAGATGGCGCAGCGCGCTGGCTGACATACCCTGTCGATCTGCCGGTCGGTATCGTAATTGCCTTATTGGGCGGACCATTTTTTATGTATTTGTTTATCAAGCCTTTGAAAAGCCGTTGATGCCTAAACAGGCCGTCTGAAACTTTATTGCACCATATCTTTTGCCATGCATACCTTATTTCAAATCTGTAATCTTTCCGTCCTCGTCCAAGACAAAACCCTGCTTGAAATCGATCAACTGGATATACCTTCCGGCATGACCGTCATTATCGGTCCGAATGGTGCGGGCAAGTCCACTTTACTGCGTGCCTTAATCGGGCAAACAGGGCAGGGGGAAATCACGCTTTTCGGTGAGGCCGTTGCGCCGCAAATCCGCGCGGGCAGGGTGGCATGGGTCGGGCAGCATGGCCGTTACAACATGCCGATGACCGTACGTGAATACATTGCGTTGGCATCATTCGTACAAAAAGGCCGTCTGAACCATGAATGGGCGGACGAGTTGCTCGATTATTTTGATTTGACGGTATTGGCGGATAAACGCATCGGCAAGCTCTCAGGCGGCGAGCAACAACGCGCCAACATCATCCGCGCCCTGTTGCAAAACGCGCCGGTCTTGCTTTTGGACGAACCGTGCAACCATCTCGATATCCGCCACCAACACCGCCTGATGCAGTATTTGGTTGGGCATTCAAACCGTGCCTCATCAATAATGGTATTACACGATTTAAACCTCGCCGCGCGTTATGCGGAACATATTATTTTGATGAATAAGGGAAAAGTCGTTGCATCAGGCAAGGTGGGCGAAGTGATGCGCCCCGACTTGCTTGAATCGGTTTACGGTTGGCAGATACGCCGTTGCGAAGATGAAGCAGGGTTTTATTTCAGAAGCTGAGCGCCAACAGGCCGTCTGAAAAACGATAAAGAAAATTTATTTTATCGTTCAAAAATAAAACGAGATGGGAGGATGTTCCCGACTTGAAGAACCAAATTTTGTGCATTTCACAAGTAAAATGCCGATTTTCATCAAATAGAAATACATTTTATTATTTATAGAATACAATATTTTAAAATAATACTAATTTTTAATTACGCAAAAATATTGACAAGAAAATGATGATGGTTATTTAATATATAAATCTTATTAATAACTTTTATTAATCATTATCATGGTACAGCAGCTTGTTTGGACTCCGAAACAATCCGCGCCCAAGGCATTTCCCGAACGTCAGGCATTGATGCCAGTTTGGGGCGGTGTTCCAATGCCGCGTCCCCAGTGGCAGAACATTTGGAAGAAAAAGCTTCCCCATGCCACCGATGTGGATGCGCTTGCTTATCTGCATATTCCATTTTGCGCCAACCATTGCGTTTTTTGCGGCTTCTACCGTAATGCGTGGAAGGACAGCCAAAGCAGCGTGTACACCGACAAAATTATCGAAGAAATGGCCGCTGAAGCCGAAGTCCGTACAGGCAAGGGCAAAATCCGAGCCGTTTATTTCGGGGGCGGTACGCCGACCGCGTTGCTTACGGAAGACCTCGTCCGTCTGATTCGTGCCTGCTACCAATATCTGCCGCTTGCCGAAGATTGCGAGTTCACCATTGAAGGGCGCATGAGCCATTTCGATTTAGAAAAAGCACAGGCTTGTCTCGAAGCAGGGGCCAACCGCATTTCCATCGGCGTGCAAACCTTCAATACCGCCATCCGCCACCGTCTCGGCCGCAAACACAGCGGCGACGAGGCGTTTGAATATTTGGCAAAATTGTGCAAACTCGATGCCGTGATTGTGGCCGATTTGATGTTCGGCCTACCCAATCAAACCGATGAAGTTTGGCAAAACGATATCGCCCGCGCCACCGAGCTGCCGCTGTCTGGTTTGGATACGTACGCGTTCAACCTTTATCCCATGCTGCCCATCAACCGCATGATTGAAAAAGGCGCATTTCCGACACCGCCAGGTTTCGATATTCAGGCAGACCAATATGCCTACACGGTTGAAACACTGCTGGAAAAAGGCTGGGAACAGGTCAGCAACAGCCACTTCGCCTATCCCGGCCGTGGCGAGCGCAACCGCTACAATACCCTGATCAAATCCGATATTTCCTGTTTGGCGTTCGGCTCCGGCGCAGGCGGTAACTTCGGCGGTTTCAGCTATCAGGTGCAGGGCGATTTGGAGAGTTATCTTGCTACGCCGAAAGGCGAGAAAAACATCGCGTTTATGAGCGGCCATAGTCCAAATAAAGCACTGCTCAGCAAAGTTCAGCACGATATTGAAACAGGCCGTCTGAATCCATTATTGTTCGACGGCAACAAAGCAGCGCAAAAGCTGATTGCCCAATGGCAGGAAATGCAGCTTTTTAAAGAACCCGATTCAGACGGCCTTATCCGTTTGAATACCAGCGGCCGTTATTGGTCGCCCACCCTTATCCGCAAACTCATGCTCACTCTTCCAACTCAAGAAAAGGATCCAACCATGCAAAAACTTTCAGCCGAACAACAAACCATGTTGCGTCAATTATTGGAAAAAAATCCCGGCCAAGTGCTGGAAATGCTGGCCGCGCAAAACCAATGCAGTTTTGAAGACGTTATCCGCTGTCTGCCAGAAGAGAACGTGCGCCAAACAGAAGGCAGCCGCATAGTCGAAATCCTCCAAGCCGTTGCCGCATGGGATGAATCCGTTACCTTCATCGCCCACACCCCCGATGCCATCGTCGAAGTCAGCGGTAAACTGCCAAACGGCAAAGTCGGCCGCGGTTTCTACAACTTTGACCATCCTGAAACCGACGGCGGCGTACACGGCCACATCTACTATGAAAACTGCGCCTCCATCTACCTTTTGGAACGCCCGTTCATGGGTAAAGCCACTTGCTCGCTCAACTTTATCAACCGCAACGGCGGCGCCATGTTTAAAATTTTTGTTGGTCGCGACGAAGCAGGCGAGTTGAAACAACACCAAATCGAAGCCATGCGAAAACTGTTTGATGCCGCTTAAACGGTTTCAGACGGCCTGATAATCCGTTCCTTGTTGCATAGAGGAGCGGATTTTCTAACAATAAACATCTACCATACAAAGGAACCCTAAACATGCAACTCATCTTCGGAGCCAACGGCCCGTCCGGTCGCGCCTATATCCGCACATTGACTGACTCAGCCGATACCGTCGCCGTATTGAGAAGGCCGTCTGAAGACAGCTTTTTTGCCGAATACAATATTCAAACCGTCGTTGCCGATGCGCTTGATGCCGACGCGCTCGATAAAGCGTTGGCACAATACCGTCCCGATACCGTGATCAGTTTTGTCGGCGGCAAAAACGAAGAGGGCATCCGCAGCGATGCGCTGGGTAATATCAACATCATTGCCGCTACGAAAGCCGTCAATCCGCAAGCCCGCTTTGTATTGATTACCAGCATGGGCTGCGGCGAACAATGGGACATGATGAGCGAGTCGTTCAAACAGGCACTCGGCGAAGCTGTCCGTGCCAAAACAGAAGCCGAAATCTATCTCAAACAAAGCGGTTTGAATTGGACTATCTTGCGCCCCTGCGGCCTTGCCGATGGAGAAGATAATGCCTATACCTTGACACAAAATGCCCAAGAAATTCCGCAAAAATACATGACGCGCAACGGCTTGGCCGCTGCCGTTGCTACCATTGTCGGCCAAGCGGACAGCAAGGGCGAAACGTATAGCGTTGGTGCGGCATAACCGGATTGAGTAGGCCGTCTGAAACTGTCTTTTAATTGTTTCAGACGGCCTGATTTTTTCTTAAAATACTGTTTTTATTATAAATATGAGCAAGGAAATCAAAATAACAGGCACAAAAAAGACCGGAACATATCCGGTCTTTTTAATGGTTTCGCACTTATGCTTGGTAACCTTTCGCTTCGGCAAGTAGGGCCAGTAATTCTTCAGTCGTATCCCAACCGATGCAGGCATCCGTAATACTTTGACCGTAAACTTCAGGCTTGTCTTGACGGCCTTCAACCAAGTGGCTTTCGACCATCACGCCCATGATGTTTTCTTCACCGGCTTTCAGCTGCGCCGCAACATCGCGCGCTACATCCATTTGTTTGCGGAAGTCTTTACGGCTGTTGGCATGGCTGCAGTCCACCATCAGTTTGCTGCTCACGCCGGCTTTTTGAAGCTGCGCAACCGCGTCTTTAACGTGCTCCGCGCTGTAATTAGGCTCTTTACCGCCACGCAAAATCGCATGGCAGTCAGGATTGCCGCTGGTGTGGACAATCGCGGAATGACCGGCTTTGGTTACAGACAGGAAGTGGTGCGGATGATTGGCGGCACCGATGGCGTCGATGGCGATTTTCAGATTGCCGTCCGTACCGTTTTTAAAACCGACAGGGCAGGAGAGGCCGCTGGCCAATTCGCGGTGTACCTGGCTTTCAGTCGTACGCGCCCCAATCGCGCCCCAAGAAATCAGGTCGGCGTAGTATTGCGGCGTAATCATGTCCAAGAATTCAGTCGAAGCAGGCATGCCCATTTCGTTCAAAGTCAGCAACAACTGACGTGCTTGGCGCAGGCCGTAGTTGATGTCAAACGTACCGTCCAAGTGCGGATCGTTAATCAGACCTTTCCAGCCAACGGTTGTACGCGGTTTTTCAAAATACACGCGCATTACAATCAGTAGCTCTTTCTCATATTTTTTGCGCAAGGGCAGCAATTTTTGCGCATATTCTACCGCCGCCTTAGTATCGTGAATCGAGCATGGGCCGATGATGACCAGCAAACGGTTGTCGCGGCCGTGAACTAAATCTGAAATCTCATGACGTGTTTTATAAACCAAATTGGCAACCTGAGGCGTAACAGGCAGCTCATACAAATGCGCGATTGGAGGGAGTAACTCTTTGACTTCTTTAATTTTAATATCGTCGGTAGGGTGGTGTTGGGACATGATGAACTCTCTTGTTTATTTTTGATACAGGTTACAGGTTTTAGCAGAATTAAACAAGGCTTGATTTTTTGTTTTAGCAATTTTATTCTAAAATTTCTTTATTTAAATTATTTTATGGAATTTAAAATCAGTTTATTTGTAAAAATTAATATTTAATGCTGATAAAAAATTTCATTTATATAATAAAGGGCTTTGAGTTTTTATCAAAATACAGGCCGTCTGAAAATGTTCAGACGGCCTGATTTTTTTGTAACGTTATGTAGTGTTGTACGTTACGTTGATAAAATGATATTGGCTTGGATTTTATCTATTTGATAAATATGAATTTAATAAGGCGTTGTGCCTTAAAAAATCTATTGATTCGGTATCTGTAAAAGTTTGAATCTGTCTTGTAAATCAGTATGCAGAACAGGCATTCTTGCTTTCTTCACAGATTGGTTCTGCTTGTCAGAACGTTTTGCTCAATTCGACAAACATTTTGGTTTTGCCGTATTCGTAGAACTTGTCGTTGCTCCATGTTTTGTTGTGGGCAATGGTCAGGCGTGGGGTGATGCCTTTGAAATGGAGGGCGCGATGCCATACGCTCAGGGAGGCGGAGGCTTCTTTGTCGCGGCGGTTTTGTTCGTTGCTGAAGAAGCTGGGGGCTTGGTAATGGCGTTGGGCGGCGCTGAGGCGTAGGACGGTGGAGAGGCCTTTGGGCCATTCTTGTCCCCATGTGGTGCGCAGGGCGTAGCGGTTGAAGCTGTCGCTTTTGTCGTCGCGGTTGCGTTCGCGGTAGAGGTCGATACCGGCTACCCAGTATTGGCGCGCGTTGCGGTAGTACACGATGGAGTTGCTGAGCAGTTGGCTGGTGTTGTTGGAATGCTCGCGGCGGCCGTTTTTCAGACGGCCTGCTTCAAATGCGCTGAGGGTTTGCAGCTTGGGTTGCCACCAATGGTTGTAGTGGAGGCGTGCGCCGTTGGTGTAGGTGTAGGGGTCGTTGCCGTAGAAGCGGCGTTCGTGGAACGGGGTAATGCCGATATCGTTGCGCTGGTCGGCATAGCCGATGCCTGCCGAAAAGCGTGTGGTGAGGTCGTTGTAGTTGGTGTGTTTGGGATAGATTTTGCCGTAATGGTCTGCGCCTGCCGTGGCATAGAAGCCGCGGGGCAGCGACCATTTTTTTTCTGCGCCGATTTGGTAATGGATGGCAGTGGCATCGATGGGTTCGGGGAATGTCCAGCCTCGGAAGCAGTCGTCGTCGGGATAGGCAAGGCGCACGGCGCGGCATTGTTCATCGCTCAGGTGGTTGCCCAGACGGCGTTGGCCGGGGGCTTGGTTGATGTTTTGTTCGCGCGTGATGTTCAGGCCGGCGTTGAATTGCCATGAGTCGCGTTCGCGCAGGGCTTTGCGGTAGGTTTCGATGCGTTCTTGCAAGGCAGGCGGGAGGGATTCGGTTTGTAGTTTGTCGAACTGGTCGGCTGCGGCTTCGTTTTGTTTGTCTTCAAACAAGGCGGTCGCAAGCTGCCAGCGGACGGCGGAGGCATCGGGTTGCTCGGCGATAAAGCGGCGGTAATGGCCGATGGCTTCGGCGGCGCGTCCTTCGGATTGGGCAAGCAAACCTTTGGCATAGCGTGCCATGGCGCGGTCGTGTTCTGGCCATTGTTCGTAAATGGGCAAAACGGCTTTGATGCCGGGGATGTTGTGGGCGACGACGGCGGAATACATGGCGCGTGCCAGTAATTCGGTGTTGGCAAGCAGGGTATCGGCATCGACGTTGATGATTTTTTCAGACGGCCTGTTTGTCTGCTCGGCAGGAATGTTGTGCGTTTCGGGTTGTTGGGGTTCGGCTGTGTTGACTTGAAGCTCGGGTTTCACATCAGGCGGCACATCGGCGGCGTGAAGGGAAAGGGGAAGGATGGCGAGGAGGAGCAGACGTTTTTTCATGGCAATGTTTGGGATGTTATCGGTATAAGTGGGCAGATTGTACAATGTTTTGAGTCGGAAATTTTACAAACCGAGTGCCATTATATCTGATAAAGATGACAAAAGGCTGTCTGAAAACCGATGGGATTTCAGACGGCCTTTGTTTGCGAGTCGGATTTAGTTTTTGTCCAAATCTAAATCGGCTTTGTATTCGATACGGCCTTGGCCTTTGTCTTCGATGGAAACGTCCAGCTCTTGTTTGCCGCGTTTGAATTTCAGATCGGCATCGTCGTGTTTGATTTCAGACTCAACCACATGGAAACCTTTGCTGCGCGCGTGGGCGATCACTTTTTTGGCCAAGGAAGGAATGGAATTGCGTTGGCCGGAAAGTTCGGCTTCGTATTCAAATTCGCCGTCGCCTTGATGATCGGCTTTGATGGTGTGCGCGCCTGCCGGACGGTAGATTTCGGAAGGCAGCGGGGAGGCGAATGCCGTGGCGGAGAAAAGAGCCAAAATGCCGGTGGCCAGTAACGATTTTGCTTTGGTCATCGGTTTTCCTTTCTGAAAAGGGTTTTGAGAATGGCATCATCTTATCGGTAGGTATGAGTGGCGGCAAGCGGATAAACCTGATTTTACGTGCGGCTACATGATTTGTTTGGAGGGCGTTGATTCTTTGCTTTGGGCTGGTGTTTGCTTGCAGAAAAATGCTGCCGGATAAGACTTAGCCGAGACGGAACAATTCGCTGCCGTGCGCCTTCAGCCATTGTTCGGCTTGGTCGACATGCGGCGTGAGCGAGTGTGTCAGAGCCCAAAACGCAGGGCTGTGGTCGGGATGGCGCAGGTGGGCGAGTTCGTGCAGGCAGACGTAGTCGGCGACATATTCGGGCGCACCGATGAGCCGCCAGTTGAGGCGGATGCCGGTGGTGTGGCGGCAAACGCCCCAGAAAGTTTTGGCGTTGGAAAGGGAAATGGCGCTCGGAGTCAGGCGGGTGGTTCGGGTATGGCCTTCGAGGCGTGGCAGCAGATATTCGTGCGCACGCTCGTGTAGGAAACGGCGCAAATGGGTGAGTTGGGCGGCGTTTTCTTTTTCGGGCAACAGGATTTCAGACGGCCTGATTTGGATGTGGTTTGCTGCATGGACGGACAAGGCCGTCTGAACGCCTTGATACCAAATCCATTCGGGAAGCGTGTCGGTGGGTGTTTGTCGGGCCGGTGCTTTGTTTAAGGTACGGCGCAGGATGGCTTCGTTGTCGTTCAGCCATTGGGTAAAGGTGTGCTGGGTAACAAACGGAGGGATATTGATGCTGACGGTATCGGCGGAAACGGGGCGCAAGATGAGGTTTTTCTTGGCGCTGCGTTTGAGCTGGATATGAATGGTGAGGCCGTCTGAAAGGGTATGGGTATGGAGGCGGGGCATGGTGTTTGAGTGAAAAGGGAGGGCATAGCGGCCCACCCGATGGAATGATTTATTTGGTTTTGGGGGCGAACGGGCCTTGTCCGGTAATCAGGGGCTGCTGGCTTTCAATCCATTGCTCGCATTGGGCCATGAGTTCGGCTTCATTGCCGTTGTTGTGGGCAATGGGTTTGCCGATGATGACGCTGACCGTACCGGGGTATTTGAGGAAGGAGTTGCGCGGCCAAAACTCGCCGCTGTTGAGCGCAACGGGGACGATGTCCATCTCAAACATTTTTGCCATGCGCGCGCCGCCGAGCTTGTAGCGGCCTTTTTCACCAGGCGGCAGGCGTGTGCCTTCGGGGAAAATGGTAATCCAATAGCCTTCGTTTTTACGCGCAAGGCCTTGTTCTAAGAGTTGTTTGTTGGCTTCGCGGCTGTTGCTGCGGTCGATGCCGATGGTTTTGACCAGCTTCAAGCCCCAGCCGAAGAAAGGGATTTTGAAAAGTTCGCGTTTGGCAACATAGACTTGAGGCGGAAAAATCTCTTGTAGGGCGAGGGTTTCCCAGCCGCTTTGGTGTTTGGAGCAAATGATGGCGGGGTGGTCGGGAATGTTTTCCGCGCCGCTTAAGGTGTAGTTTAAGCCGATGATGTGCTTGAGCGACCAGTTGAGGATACGCACCCAAACTTGCGCCATTTTGTGCGCGCCGCCTTGGAAGGGCAGGGCGAGCAGCATAAAGGGGAACAGCAAAATAATGCTAGAGGAAAGGATGAACCAGTAAATCAGGTTGCGGATAATCAGCATATCGGGGAAAAGTCTGTCGTTTGAAGGCCGTCTGAACACCGTTGTCGGCTGGTTTCAGACGGCCTTGTCGTTTATAGGATAGCTTGCGCGGCTTCTTCGATTTGTGTGTTTTCACGCATGATGTATTGCGAAAAAGCCAGCAGGTTGTCGAAGACTTGGGTGTGTTCGGGCAGGTCTTGCTCGTGTTTGGCCAGCGTTTTTTTGCCTTTGCCGGTCAGGACGAGCGCGGATTTGCCGCCTGCGGCATCAATGGCTTGCAGGTCGCGCAGGCTGTCTCCGACCAGCCAGGTTTCGGCGGCATTGGCCTTGAAGCGTTCGATGATGTCGATAATCATGCCGGGCTTGGGTTTGCGGCATTCGCAGTTGTCGGCAGCAGTGTGCGGGCAAAACCAAATGCCGTCGATGGTGCCGCCTGCTTGAACGGCAAGGCGGTGCATTTTCGCGTGCATTTCGGTTAGGTCTTGCACGGTAAAGTATTTGCGGCCGATACCGGATTGGTTGGTGGCCACGGCGATGGTGTAGCCAGCCTGCGTTAAAAAGGCGATGGCATCCATGCTGCCTTCGATGGGAATCCATTCGTCAACGGATTTGACGAAATCGTCGCGGTCTTGGTTGATGACGCCGTCGCGGTCGAGGATGATGAGTTTCATGGTGTGGGCTCTTATTTTTCTGCTTTCAAACTGCTTTTCCATTTTTCAAAGGCCGTCTGAAAAACGGGTGTCAGTTTGGCGAAGGTTTCCAGGGTGTTTTTGACGTGGTAGAAGCCGCCGAGCGAGGATGTGTCGAGGGCGAGGACGTAGTCTTCCATAAATGCGCCGTAGCCGTCTTCTTCGTCGGTGTAGTAGAACTCGGTAAACCGTTGGCCGAGTTCGGTAAAGTCGTCCGCCGTCAGTGCGCCGTCCATGTGTTTGAGCAGGAAGTGCCGTCCGCTGATTTTGCCCGAGGTCATGGCCGCGAAGTCGGCCGCGGTTTCGAGGGCGGTTTGCCAGACGGGGTTGACGAGGCCTGCCTGCGCCGCCCATTGCCAGTACATGCCGATGTGGGTGGCGGCGTTTTCGGGCGGGAGCTGGTCGGGGTAGTCTTCGTCGAGATGGAAACGGATATTGTCGTACATGGACGGTGTTCGTTGGGGGAAAGGGGGTATTGTAGCGGAAAATAATGAATTAGGCCGTCTGAAAGAGGGTGTTTCAGACGGCCTTAAGGGAATTTAACCTTTAAATACGGGAACGAGCTCCATTTGGCTTAATATTTGGGCGGCAATGTTGATGATGCCGAAGAGGAAGACCCAAACCATCAGCCAGAATCCGCCGTAAACTTTGTAGTTTTTGCCGACGCCGAATTTATGTCGCGAGCGGTAGAGCAGCATGGCGGGGATGATGCCTGTCCAGATGGTTGCGGCCAGACCGACGTAGCCGATGGCGGTAACGAAGCCGGTAGGGAAGAGCAGGCAGGAAATCAAAGGCGGCAGGAAGGTCAGCGCGGCGGTTTTGGTGCGGCCGGAGATGCTGTCGTTCCATTTGAAGATGTCGGCGATGTAGTCGAACAGGCCGAGCGTTACGCCGAGGAAGGACGTTGCAATCGCCATGTAGGAGAACAGGGTCAACACTTTGTCCATATTGCCGGTTTGGGCGAACTTGGACAGCGTTTCGATCAGGACGGAAACTTGGCCTTCGGCGGCGATAACCGGTGCAAACTCGCTGCGCGGCAGGTTGCCTTGGATGGCGATTTGCCAGAGGACGTAAATCACCAAGGCAATCAGCGTACCCGACCACAGGGATTTGGCCACTTTGGGCGCGTCGCCTTTAAAGTATTTGAGCAGGCTGGAAACGTTGCCGTGGAAGCCGAATGAGGCAAGGCAGACGGGCAGGGCGGTGGCAACATAAATCCAGTAGCTGGTGCCGGAAGGGGCTTGGGTGTCGAACAGGACAGGCATTTTGGCATCGGCAATCAGGCCGCCGGTTGCCCAGATGAAGGTGAGTACCATGCCGCCGATGAGGATACTGGTAAAGCGGTCAACCAAGCGTGCGGATGCCCAAACGCAAAAGGCGAGAATGCCGAAGAAGACGAGTTGGCCGACGGTGAGCGAGATTTCGCCGCCTACCGCGCTGCCGATGCCTTTGGCGGTCAGGTCGCCGCCGACGAAGATGTAGGCGTAGGTGAGCAGGTATAAAACGAAAGCGACGGCAATGCCGTTGATGACGTTCCAAGCCGGGCCGAGCAGGTCTTTAACCATGGTGTCGAAGCTGGCACCGTGCGGATAATGGGTGTTGACTTCCAAAATCATCAGGCCGCTGGAGAGCATGGAAAACCAGGTGTACAGCAACACGGCCAGCGAGCCGGTAAACCATACGCCGGAGGTGGCGGTCGGGTTGGCAAGCATGCCTGCGCCGATAACCGTACCGGCGATAATCATCGCGCCGCCGAATAGGGAAGGGGTTTTGGTTGACATTGTTTATCTTTCTTCTAGAAATGCGTGGTTGCCATTATGCCGTAAAGTGTAAGAAAAGGTAAAGCAAAGGCCGTCTGAAAACCCGATTGTCGTTTTCAGACGGCCTTTGATGTGTATAAATGCAACTGATTAAATCAATTTTCGCAGTTTCAATTCGTTTTTCAAATAGGCGTAATAAACCGGCGCGACGATGATGCCGCCGATGCCGAAAATGCGTTCAAAGACGACCATTGCCACCAGCAATTCCCACGCGCTGGATTCGATTTCCGAGCCGATGATTTTAGCGTTGAGGAAATATTCGAGCTTATGGATGACAACAAGGAAAACCAGCGAGGAGAGTGCGACGTAAAGCGATGCGCCGAGGCTCAAAATAATGATGATGGTGTTGGAAATCAGGTTGCCTGCCACCGGAATTAGGCCAACGATAAAGGCGACGATCAGGACGGTCATTTTAAACGGCAGGTCAACGCCGAACAGCGGCAAAACCAAGTAAAGGTACAGGCCGGTCAGGAAGGTGTCAATCAGAGAGATTTTAACTTGGGCGAGGAACACGCGTTCAAAGCTGGTTTCAAAAGTGACGATGCGTTGCACCAATTCGGCTTTAAACAGCGGCATTTTACGGCGGTTTTTGCGCATTTTCAGGCGGTGGAAACTGAGCATGGCGCCGATGATGATGCCGATGAGGATGTACACGAAGGACGTGATGCTGTTTTTACTGATGCGGGTCAGCGCGGCGCGGTATTCGTCAATCAGCTTGATTGCCGAGGCTTTGATTTCGGCCATATTGTTGGGCAGCATATTGAGAATGGCCGCAGGCAGGTCTTGGCTGTTTTTGGTGTCTTCCAAAATCGCCGCCAGTTTGGCCAGCATAAAGCCGACATGGCCGCCGTGTATCAGGTGGTAAATGCCCAAAGACATCATCGCAATGATGCTGAACACGATGGCCAGCGTCAGCGTGGTGGAAATCAGGTTGATATTGTGCGCATTGAGCGATTTATGCAGCCGCGTGTTGCGCGGCAAAACACGGCGGCGGAGTTTGAGGATGACGCCGTTGGTGCGCGTAATAAAGATATAGGTCAGGATAGCCGACAGCAGCAGCGGCAGCAGATGGTAGTGCAAGACAATCAGCAAAGCCAAACCCATCAGGATATAGGAAGCATTGCGGAAAGTCGGGTTGTCGGTGTGGGAAGCGAGTAAGGACATGTGAAGCCGATAAGGTAAAAAAACAAAAAAAACAGGTCAGGCCGTCTGAAAAAACATGTTCAGACGGCCTAATTTAATGACGGCGGTTAATCGTGCAATGAGGCCGCGTGTAGCGTGTTTTCCAACAAAGTGGCAATCGTCATCGGGCCGACGCCGCCGGGAACGGGCGTAATCATGGACGCACGTTCTTTGGCAACGTCAAACTCCACGTCGCCGCACAGGCCGCCATCGTCCAAGCGGTTGATGCCCACATCGATAACAACGGCGCCGGGTTTGACCCATTCGCCTTTAACAAAATTCGGAATGCCCACGCCGACCACCAAAATATCTGCGGCGGCAACTTCATCGGCAAGGTTTTGCGTGGCGCTGTGGCAGATGGTTACCGTCGCGCGGGACAGCAGCAATTCCAACGCCTGCGGGCGGCCGACAATATTGGATGCGCCGACAATCACGGCTTTTTTGCCTTTCGGGTCGATGCCGTAGGCTTCCAACAAAGTCATCACGCCTTTGGGTGTGCAAGGGCGCATCAGCGGCATTTTAACGACCAGGCGGCCGACGTTGTAAGGGTGGAAGCCGTCCACATCTTTATGCGGCTCGATACGTTCCAAAACCGCTTGGCTGTCGATGTGTGCCGGCAGTGGCAGTTGCACCAAAATACCGTCGACGGCAGGGTCGCCGTTCAATTCGTCCACCAGTTTCAGCAAATCGTCTTGCGTGGTTTCAGACGGCAGCTCATAAGAACGTGATTCGATGCCGCTTTTTTGGCAGGCCAGTTTTTTATTGCGTACATAAACCGCGCTGGCAGGGTCGTCGCCGACCAATACCACCGCCAAACAAGGCGTGTGCAAACCTTTTTCCTGGCGCGCCTTTACCGCCTGCGCGACCGC
Organism: Neisseria sp. P0008.S004; assembly: GCF_051962755.1. Classification (NCBI taxonomy): domain Bacteria; kingdom Pseudomonadati; phylum Pseudomonadota; class Betaproteobacteria; order Neisseriales; family Neisseriaceae; genus Neisseria; species Neisseria sp. P0008.S004. Next base: position 286,199 of record NZ_JBQCUZ010000003.1, on the reverse strand, counting down.
CTCGATGCGTTGCTGGGAGATTTTTTTTCCGTCTATAAGTTGAGCAGTCATGATTTTCCTTCTAAATAGGGACAAATATTGCGTTCAAATTATCGCATTTTTCAGACGGCCTGACACAAAAGAGTAACCCCGATGACGAAACATAAAAATAAATAATGATTAAAAATAATAAGATAAATAAAAAATAGCAAAATAAAGCAAAGTAAGTGTTGACCGGGATGAAAAGGGTCTGTATAGTTCGGGTCTTCAGTCGGGGCGTAGCGCAGCCCGGTTAGCGCATCTGCTTTGGGAGCAGAGGGTCGTGAGTTCGAATCCCACCGCCCCGACCACAAAATTCTAAGCACGAATCGGCATGAGCGCCCGTAGCTCAACCGGATAGAGCACCGACCTTCTAAGTCGGGGGTTACAGGTTCGATTCCTGTCGGGCGTGCCAATTTTTACGGTGGCTGTAGCTCAGTTGGTAGAGCCCTGGATTGTGATTCCAGTTGTCGTGGGTTCGAGCCCCATCAGCCACCCCAGATGAAAGCCTGCATATTGTATGCAGGCTTTTTTCCGTTTATGCCCTGAATTTTATTCAAGTTTATTGGTTTTCAAAAACAGTATTCATCAAATCGTTTCATCATGGCAACGGCAAAAACGGCGTCTGCGGTGTCTGTCAAATGCCGATGAATACGCAGTCAAGCCCGAATATCGTACCGTTCGGTATCTTTTTATGGTGTTTCGCCGTTATCCTTTATAATACCCCGATTATTTTCTGTTTTATTTCCAAAGGAACCGCATCATGTCCGAATGGTCAGCTCCAGAATTCGAATCCAAAATCTGTCCGCCCGAAAAGCTGGCGGAGCGTTTGGCGGCATTGCCCCGTCCGCTGGTGTTTACCAACGGCTGTTTCGATATTCTTCACCGAGGCCATGTAACGTATCTGGCGCAGGCGCGATCGGCCGGTGCGGCTTTGGTATTGGCGTTGAATACCGATGCTTCGGTGCGCCGTCAGGGCAAAGGAGACGACCGCCCGATTAATCCTTTGGAAAACCGCGCGGCAGTGGCAGCGGCATTGGCGAGCGTGGATTTGGTCACATGGTTTGATGACGACACGCCGGCCGCGTTGATTGAAATGGTCAAACCCGATGTGTTGATTAAAGGCGGCGATTGGCCTGTGGATAAGATTGTCGGTGCTGCCGAGACGTTTGCGCGTGGCGGCAAAGTATTTTCGATTCCGTTTTTACACCAGACTTCGACCACCAAAACTTTGGCGAAAATCCGCGAGGCCGGAGAAGGCGAATGACGGATTTGAACAGCCGCCATTGGGCCTTGCTCGCCGCGCTTTCAGACGGCCTGCCGCAACACGTTTCTCAGTTGGCGCGTGCGGCCGGGATGAAGCCGCAACAATTAAACGGATTCTGGCAGCAGATGCCGGGGCATATCCGCGGTTTGCTGCGCCAGCATGACGGGCAATGGCGCTTGGTGCGCCCTTTGGCTGTGTTTGCCGAAGAATCTTTGCAACAAATGGCCGGAAAACAGGGTTTTCGTGCGCAGTTGAAACACGAATGTTCGTCCAGCAACGATGAAATCATGGCTTTGGCGCGCCAGTCGGCAGATTTGGCGCATAAGGCCTTGTGTGTGGCGCACTTCCAAACCAAAGGACGTGGACGGCAAGGGCGAAGTTGGGTCAACCGACAGGGTGAATGTTTGATGTTCAGCTTGGGCTGGGCGTTTGACAAGCCGCAGTATGAGCTGGGTTCGCTGGCGTTGGTGGTGGCATTGGCTTGCCGCCGTGCGCTTGCCGATATCGGTTTGGACGTAAATATCAAGTGGCCGAACGATTTGGTCGTGGCCAACGATAAATTGGCCGGTATTTTGATTGAAACGGCTCGGGTAGAGAATAAGACTGTCGCCGTCATCGGCATCGGCATCAATTTTGTATTGCCGAAAGAAGTTGAAAACGCCACTTCCGTGCAGGCCTTGTTTCAGACGGCCTCTAAGCAGGGCGTAAGCGTCAAAACCTTGTTGAATGCGGTGTTGGCGCAACTTGATGCGCTGTTGAGCGAATACGCGCAAAACGGATTTGCGTCATGTGTCGGCGAATACGATGCCGCCAACCGCGACACAGGCAGGCCGGTATTGCTGCTTCAAGAAGGGCGCATTGTTCATGAAGGCGTAGTCAAAGGCGTGGATGCGCAAGGCGCGTTGCGTTTGTTGACCGACAATGGCGAGAAAACCATTGTCAGCGGCGAGATCAGCTTGCGTCCGGATAATCGTCCGGCACAACCTGCCGCCGCCAAGCCGGAACGCTTTTTGCTGCTGGACGGCGGCAACAGTCAGTTGAAATGGGCATGGGTAGAGAACGGCACATTTTCTGAAGTCGGCCGCGCGCCATATCGTGATTTGACCCAGCTAGGTGAAGAATGGCTGCAATTTGCCGATGATGATGATGTGAAGATTGTCGGTTGCGCCGTGTGCGGTTCGGTCAAAAAAGCGATGGTTGAAGAACAATTAACCCGTCCGGTCGAATGGTTGTCTTCCATGCCTCAGGCTTTGGGTATCCGCAACCATTACCGCCGCCCTGAAGAACATGGTTCCGACCGTTGGTTTAATGCGCTGGGCAGCCGCCGCTTTACGCAAAACGCCTGCGTCGTCGTCAGCTGCGGCACCGCTGTAACTACCGACGCGCTGACAGAAGACAATCATTATCTCGGCGGCACCATCATGCCCGGTTTCCACTTAATGAAAGAGGCGATGGCGCTCAAGACCGCCAACCTCAACCGCCCCATCGGCAAGGTATATCCGTTCCCAACCACAACGCCGAACGCCATTGCCAGCGGCATGATGGATGCCGTTTGCGGCGCGTTGATGATGATGCATGGCCGTCTGAAAGACAAAACGGGCGAGGGCAAACCGGTCGATATTATTATCACGGGCGGCGGCGCGGCCAGAGTCGTACAGGCGCTGCCGGAGTCATTCGTTCATGACAATCAAGTGAAAATCGTCGATAATCTCGTGATTCACGGGCTCTTGCATTGGATTGCCCATCGCAACGGACAATAAAAAGGAAAACGCATCATGAAATGGCTGTTTGCGGTCTTGGTCGCACTCAACATCATTGTTTTTGGCAGCATGGTTGCCTATCGGACACAACATAAAACCGCCAAACCCGAATCTTCCTTGGAAGGCGGTACGCACGAATTATTGCGCCCGTCTTCTTTGGACGCGCCTAAAGCCGAGCCTCGGCAGGCATCGCAACCCGATTGGGTGGTGGTTGAATCAGACGGCCTGATTATGGCCGAACCTGAATCCGAAGAAGCAGAAGCCTTGCGTAAAAAGCAAGAAGCGCAGCAGTTAAAAGAGAAAAAAGAAAAAATGCGCCGCGAGAAAGAAGCGCAAGAACGCCGCGCCGCTGAAGAAGAGATGGGCGCGGCCGGCGTGGAACGCTTGTGTACCAGCAGCGCCACCGTAGTGATGGATGAAGACGATTACCACCGCATCAAAGGCCTATTGGGCAAATGGCCTCATGCAGCCAGCCGCAGTATCGAAAAACGCAACGGCGCATCCGGTGGCGAGACTGCTTCCAAAACCTTCCGCGTGGTCTTACCTGCCGACGGCGACACTTCCGCCCAGCTGGATGCCTTGGGCAGCCGCGGCTTTAGCGGCAGCATTCACAACGGCGAAATCAGCATTGACGTAACACGCAGCCGTTCTTCCGCCCAAGTATTGATTTCACGCTTGTCCAGCGCAGGTTTCGGCGGCGCGCGCATTGTCGAACAGGAAGACAGAAGCGCACCCGATACCGGTTTGAGCGTGGCGCGCATGACCGTGGTCTTTATGGCGGTCGACGAGCGCGATGCCCAAGACATCAGAAACATTGTCGGCCGTTATGGCAAATTGAACATGAAAACCTGCCGATAATCAGATTTATTCGGTTTCAGACGGCCTGAACAGCAGTGCCAAACCTGATAAACCGAACGCCACAAAACACGAAACCCACTGTATCGGCAGTGGGTTTCATGTTTTTCGGTTTTGAGTATCTGATATAAAGGGGAACAGGTATGTTTCGTATATGCGCACTCCGAGTATCAAGAGATAATGGGGAAGAGGGGGATAAAATCTGTTGTTTAATGGCTCGGATTAGGACGTCTTCCGAGTGGTTTTGATTATACGCTAATAATAACTATTATCAATAGCAAAATTGAAAAAATAAGGGGTTTTGCTGTAATATTTTGTTTTTTATGGAAATTAAATTGCGGTATCGGCTTTGCCATGATTGAAAAGGCCGTCTAAACGTCAAACGAACAGGCCGATTGAAATAGGGTAAGGCAAACATTTCAACCCTATATTTCAGACGGCCTTTTGATTTGTTTCAATCACTCATAAACCCAAGCAATCAACATATCCAAAGCCATATAAAATACCGTATAATCAAGACCAAATTAACTTTGCCTGCTTGTCGGGCCGTCTGAAAAATCATGCAACAAACCTACGCCGCCGTACAGCGAGATTTGCTCGAAGCCAACCATCTTTCCCCCGATTTGCTCGCCCAAAGCCTGAGCATTATCGGCGCCAACCATGTCGATTATGCCGACATCTATTGTCAGCGCACTGCCTATGAAAGTTGGCATTTGGAAGAAGGCATCGTCAAATCGGGCAGCTTCCAAATTGATCAGGGCGTGGGCGTGCGTGCCGTTTCGGGCGATAAAACCGCTTTTGCCTACGCCGACAGCCTGTGTATCGATTCGATCAACCGCTCTGCCAAAGCCGTGCGCGTGATTGGTGCGGCCGGCAACGAGGCCAGCGTCAAAGTGCCGACACCTGCCTACGGCAAGCCTGTCCACATGGCGATTGACCCTATTGCCAGCCTTGATTCCGCTGCCAAAGTCGCGCTGTTGAACAAAGTTGAAACGCTGGCCAAAGCCGCCGATCCGCGTATCGTGCAAGTGATGGCCGGTTTGACCTGCGAATACGACATGGTGTACATCGCCCGTCTGGACGGCAAACACGCTGCCGACATCCGCCCGATGGTACGCATGAACGTAACCGTCATTGCCAAGCAAGGCGAGCGTCGCGAGCAGGGCAGCGCGGGTGGTGGCGGACGTTATGATTTGGCGTATTTCGATGAAAACTTGGTGCATCGGTTTGTCGATTCCGCCGTCAAACAAGCCCTGACCAATCTCGAATCCCGTCCTGCGCCTGCCGGCGAGATGACCGTCGTTTTGGGCAACGGCTGGCCGGGCGTGTTGCTGCACGAAGCGGTCGGACATGGTTTGGAAGGCGATTTCAACCGCAAAGAAACCAGCGTTTTCTCCGGCAGAATCGGCGAGCGCGTGGCCGCCAAAGGCGTGACCGTTGTGGATCAAGGCGATATTGCCGACAGACGCGGTTCGCTCAATATCGACGACGAAGGCAACGAAACCCGCCGCACCGTATTGATTGAAGACGGTATTTTGGTCGGCTATATGCAGGACGAAACCAACGCCCGCTTGATGGGTACGCAATCGACCGGCAACGGTCGCCGCGAAAGTTACGCTTCTGCGCCTATGCCGCGCATGACCAATACCTTTATGGAAAACGGCGGCTATGAGCCGGAAGAAATCATCGCGTCCATCGACAAGGGCATTTATGCCGTCAATTTCGGCGGCGGACAAGTGGACATTACCAGCGGCAAGTTCGTGTTCAGCGCATCCGAAGCGTGGTGGGTGGAAGGCGGCAAGCTGCAATATCCTGTCAAAGGCGCGACCATCATCGGCAACGGCCCCGAAGTGCTGAAACATGTTTCCATGATAGGCAACGACACTGCGCTCGACAGCGGTATCGGCGTCTGCGGCAAAGAAGGGCAGAGTGTTCCTGTCGGCGTCGGACAACCGACCCTGAGGATTGATGCCGGACTGACCGTCGGCGGTAGCGAAATTTAAACGGCAGGCCGTCTGAAAGGTTTCAGACGGCCTTTTACATTAGGATAAAACCATGCAGGAACAGAATCGGAAATCAAGTTTTCTCATAGTGATGTTGCTGGTGTCGGTTGCCCTGTGGATCGCGTCTTTGTCCAATGTTGCATTTTATTTGGGCAATCATGAAAGCATGAAGGGTTTGACCGTTTTGATTTTGGGGTCGATATTTGCTTCTTTGGACATCAGATATTGTGCGGCCTATGCTAATTATGTTTGGTTGGCGGCCATTGTTTTGTTGGCGTTGCGGAAGAAGGTCGTGCCTGTCCATGCGGCACTTTGGGGCTTGGCGCTGGTGGCTTTCAGTGTGAAAGCCGTACACGTTGATGAAGCAGGGAATACATCGGATATTGTGCGCTACGGTGCAGGATTTTATTTGTGGTATGCCGCATTTGCGGTTGCCACCATCGGCACGTTTGCCGGAAAGAATAAGGAAAGAAAAGCAACAATGCTGGCAGATGGGACGAAAAATGACGCTTGATGAATGGCTGCGCCAATCGGCGCTGCCCAAAAATGAAGCGCGGATGTTGTTGCAATATGCACTGGGTTACACGCGCGCGCAACTGGTTACACGCGGTACGGACGATTTGGCAGACTCTGCCCTGCAAACCTTGGAGGCTTTGGCTCAACGCCGTCTGAAAGGCGAGCCGATGGCCTATCTGTTGGGCGAACGCGAGTTTTACGGGAGACGTTTTGCCGTCAATCCCCATGTGCTGATTCCACGCCCTGAAACCGAGCATTTGGTGGAAGCCGTGCTCAAACGCTTGCCGCCGCAAGGCCGTGTGTGGGACTTGGGGACGGGCAGCGGCGCCATTGCCGTGACCGTCGCGCTTGAACGCGTTGATGCTGATGTTCGCGCATCCGACATCAGCGTTGGTGCTTTGGATACTGCCCGTCAAAATGCGGCCGAATTGGGCGCAAAAGTCGAGTTTGCGCAGGGTTCGTGGTTTGATACCGACAGGCCGTCTGAAGGCCGATACGATGTGATTGTTTCCAATCCGCCGTACATCGAGGACGGCGATGAACATTTGTCGCAAGGCGATTTGAGGTTTGAACCGCAAAATGCGTTGACCGACTTTTCAGACGGCCTCAGCCATATCCGCCACATTACCCAAGAAGCCCCCAAATACTTGAAAGCCAACGGCTGGCTGCTGTTTGAACACGGCTACGACCAAGGCGAAGCAGTGCGGAACATTATGCTTGAGAACGGTTTTGCCGAAGTGGCAACCGAACAGGATTTGGCTGGATTGGATAGGGTAACGCTGGGGCGTTTGCCTGCTTAATGGGCATGATTTGTCGAAATATAAAAAAGGGCGTGTCGATCACGCCCTTTTGGTTTTCTGGTTTGTCTGTTCAGACGGCCTGGTTTAACGCCAAGCAGCGACGAACTCCGCCCAATGTTGTTTTTCTTCGGCTTGTGCGGCCAGATAATGTTTGATGCGTTTAATTTCGACTTCGTATTCGTCGGCATCGAGCGCGCCGCTCATCATGCGAAAGCGCATGTACATCAGGTAGGTATTGGCGGCATCGGTTTCACAATAATCGCGGATGTCTTTCAGACGGCCTGCATGATAAGCGTCCCAAACTTTGCTGCCGTCCATACCCAGTTTGCCGGGGAAGCCGCAGAGTTTGGCCATATCGTCCAAAGGCACGCTGGCACGCGGTTGGTAGAGGGCGAGCAAATCCATCAGGTCGCAATGGCGGGTGTGGTAGCGGCTGATGTAGTTGTTCCACTTAAAGTCGCGGCTGTCGCCAAAATCGCCGTCGCCCATGTCCCAATAGCGGGCGGCGCTGATGCCGTGTATCAGGGCGCGGTAGTGGAGGACGGGCAGATCGAAACCGCCGCCGTTCCAGCTGACAAGTTGCGGCGTATAGTTTTCGATGACCTCGAAGAACTTGGCAATCATGACTTCTTCGCTGTCTTCGGGATCGCCGATGGTACTGACGCGGATTTTGTCTTGCCCCCAGCGCATACAGCAGGAGATGGCGACGACTTGGTGCAGATGGTGTTGCATAAAGTCGCTGCCGGTTTTGGCACGGCGTTGCTGCTGGGCAAACAGGACGACTTCGTTGTCGGGCAAATCGGCTGGCAAATCGTAAAGCTGGCGGATGCCGTGTACGTCGGGAATGGTTTCAATGTCGAAGGCGAGTATCGGAGTCATGGCGTGATCGGGTTGGATAAGGGATGATGTCATTGTGGCATGACGGCGCAGATAAAAAAAGAGGCAATCCCCCACAGGATTGCCCCAATACCTCAAATCAGAGATTTACGCTTCACAAACAATACAGGCTTTCACCTGCGGCTTTACAGATGCAGCTCAACTCTGCATCAGTAAACTTTCATTTCGGGCATTGCACCGAAATCCTCTAAAATACCGCAATTTCTTGCAATATCAGAAAACTGTTTACAAAAGTATCTAAAACCGGCGAGGCCGTTTGAACATTTTGTAATTTAATGTAGTGAAATTTACGCGAATTTTTACAGTTTGCCAAGTATTTTTTTCTGAAGACTTGTTTCGGTATAAATTTCAGATTTTGTCATATTTTTGCAATTATATTTCATAATTATTCAAAAGTTAGATATTTATTTTATTTTTTTAAATTATAATTTAATTTTATTTCATATTTTGGATGATTAAAATGTATTTTTTCAGATGAACTATTTTGTAACATATTGTTTTTAAAATAAATTAAATTTAATATATAAATGAAAAAGTGTATTAAACTGGACGTTTTTCGTTTGAGAAAAAATATAGGGTTGTTTGAAAGTTTCAATTGCACTGAAAAAATCTGTTTTTAAAGCGGAATATTATTTGATTGTTTGGATTCGAACATGAATTTTGGTTTGATTCAATTAAAATGAGAAAGCGGAGAAAGAAGGATTTTGCCGCTTTTGCATATTTAAATTGTAATTCGATGTAGTCAATAAAAGCTGCTTTCGCCTTCGGGACGGGTTTTGAAGCGTTTGTGCAGCCAGAAATATTGTTCGGGATGCTCGCGTACCCGCTCTTCGATGAAGTCGTTCATGCGCTGGGTGTCGGCTTCGACATCTTCGGTCGGGAAATTGTCCCAAGCCGGATAGAAGCGCAGGGTTACGGTATTGTCGGCTTCGCGCGTGGGGATGGCGGGAATGATTTTGGCTTTGGTCATGCCGGCGATACGGCTGAGGCCGGTAATCGTGGCCGTCTGAATGCCGAAGAAATTGACGAAAATGGAATCGTTGCGGCCGAAGTCTTGGTCGGGCAGATAAAGAAAGGGCGCATCGCTTTTGCGCAGGTGTTTGATGATGGCGCGCAGGCCTTCTGTGCGGCCGATCAGGAACACATTGTTGTAGCGATGGCGGCCTTTCAGGATTTGCTCGTCCAGGGCTTTGTTTTTTTGGTGCGAATACATGCTGGTCAGCGGCACATCCTGATTGAGCGTGTAAACCGCCATTTCAAATGCGGTAAAGTGCGGATAGAGGATGATGACTTTTTCGCCGGCGGCGAGGGCTTCATCGAGATGGTGTTTGTCTTGATAGCGTACCAACGAGCGCAGCTTGTCCGCAGGCGCGTACCAGTAGAGGCCGTATTCGAGCATCAGCTTGGCCATGTGTTGGAAATGGCGTTTGAGCAGGGCAGTGCGCTGGCTGTCGCTCAGCTCGGGAAAGCATTTTTTGAGGTTGACCTCGCCGACTTTGCGGCGCGGTTTGACCGCGTAATAAGCGAGAATGCCGATCGCGTCGGCAATCTTGTGCAACACGCAAAAAGGCAGCAGGCGGATGAGGTAGAGAAAAAGGAAGGCGGCTTTCATGAAGGCTCGCTGTATGTGGGCAAAGGGTTATTATAACCGAAAGGCCGTCTGAAAACGGGCTGGAACACTATTTCAGACGGCCTGAATGTCGGCTTACCATTGGAAACGGCCGCGCTTGACCTGTAGGCCGTCAGGGTTGAGTTGCGAAGCCAATCCGTGATTGCGCAGGGCGTGGGTAAGGGCGACGGCGAGTCCGTCGGCGGCATCGGCTTGAGGCGTGCCTGAAAGTGCAAGCATTTGGACCACCATATGCTGCACCTGCTCTTTGGCGGCCTTGCCCTTGCCGACCACAGCCTGCTTGACCTGAAGCGCGGTGTATTCAAATACGGGCAAATCGTGCATGACTAAAGCGGCAATCGCCGCACCGCGTGCCTGACCGAGCATCAAAGTCGCGGCCGGGTTGACGTTGACGAACACTTGCTCGATGGCCGCCTGATGAGGCTGATAGTGGCGGATGATTTCGTCGATATGGCGGACAATCACGGCGATGCGTTCGGAAAGCGACGCGCCGGTCGGCGTTTTGATACAGCCGGAAGCAACATAATGATGCTCGCGGCCGTGGACATCAATCACGCCGAAGCCGGTCACGCGACTGCCGGGATCAATGCCGAGAATGCGTGTGGGTTGGAGCTGGGACATAGTGCGTGTTTAAAGTAATCGGTGTTTCAGGGCTGGCAGGCGCGTGCGCACGCTTTGCAGGCGCGCGGTATCCAAATCGGCACAAATCACGCCTTCGCCTTCCGGCAACGTCGCCAACACATCGCCCCAAGGGTCGATAATCATACTGTGGCCGAATGTGCGGCGGCCGCTTTCATGCAGTCCGCCTTGTGCCGACGCAATGACGTAGCATTGGTTTTCCACCGCACGGGCGCGCAGCAGCAATTCCCAATGCGCCTTGCCGGTCGTGTAGGTAAATGCAGCCGGCAACAGCAAAACATCAAACGGCTGCTGGGCGCGGAAAAACTCAGGAAAGCGCAAATCGTAGCAGACACCGGCCGCCAGCGGAACATCGTCCACGCTCAGTTTCGGCACATCGCTTCCCGCCAGTATCGTATCGGCTTCGGCGTAGCGTTCGCCCAAACCGGAAAAGCCGAAAAGGTGCATTTTGTGGTAAAGCCCGACTCGGTTGCCGTCGCGGTCATACACCAGCATCGTGTTCATCACTTTGCCAGCGTCTGGGCCTTGCAGCGGAACCGTACCGCCAAACAACACCACGCCGCATTCCCTTGCCGTTTCGCTTAAGGCCGTCTGAAAACGGGTGTGGCAGGTTTCGCCAACGCGTCCATCGTCCAAAGGCTCGGCAAATGCCAGCTTGTCCGTATCGCTTTTGCCCATCAGCGGCCAATATTCGGGCAGCAACACCCAATCCGCCCCTTGTTCGGCCGCCTCGCGGACAAGTCGCCTCATGGTGGCAATATTGGTTTCGGGGTCGGTAGACGACACCATTTGCACAGCGGCGGCGCGTAAAGAGCGCATCATCAAAACTCCTGTCAGATTTTGCAAGAATTGTAACTTGTTTACGCACAAGGCCGATACAATCGTCACACAATTCCTCTCCAAAAAAGGATAAACCATGAACTTGAAACTTCTCCTCACTGCCGCACTTTCCACCGCCGCACTTGCCGCACACGCCGACGTACAGCTTTACGGCAACATCAAAAGCGGCATCGAAACCTCGCAAACCCGTTTCGGCGGCCAAACATATAGCCGAACCGCCGTTGCCGATCAAGGCAGCCACATCGGCTTGCGCGGTTCGCATCCGATTGGTGGCGGAACGAATTTTATTTGGGAAGTCGAACAAGATACTCCGGTCGGCAAAAGCGGCTCCATCCGCCAAGACTGGCGCGAACGCCGCGAGAATTTTGGCCGTTAAAGGAAAGATTGGATAGTAAAGGCCGTCTGAAAGATTTTCAGACGGCCTGTTTTTTATAGTGAGGTCGATTGATTTAAAGAATACACTTAAAAGGCGGTAATCAATAATATCTTAATATTTTCAAAATTTAACAATTTTATATAACTTATTGATTATTTATGAAATTAATAAAATATTGGGTAGCTGATTAAAAAATCAGCATTGGCATTGCTTGCAAATTAAAAAATTATCAAGTAAGGTTAAATGCAAGCGGTTTTATCCGTGAGTTAAATATTAATCAATAAGATAGGATGGTATAACCATGAATGAAGATATTATCAAAGGAAAATGGGAGCAACTCAAAGGTAAAGCCAAAGAAAAATGGGGCGAGTTGACAAACGATGATTTAGAAATCATCGAAGGCAAGCGCGATCAGTTGGCTGGTAAAATCCAAGAGCGTTACGGTCGCACTAAAGATGAAGCTGAAAAAGAAATTGATGATTGGTTGAACAGCTAAGACCGTTGAATTTCCCAATAAACGGTCGTGTCTCACTCGACTGTTTTTATATAAACCGAAAGGAAAAAATCATGCTTCATTATTCGATCGTTTTCTTTATAATCGCTATTATTGCGGCTGTATTAGGTTTCGGTGGTATTGCAGGTAGTGCGGCAGGCATAGCCAAAATTTTATTTGCCGGTTTTTTGATCTTGTCGGTAATATCATTGATTTTTGGCAGGAAGAAATAATACCTGTAGACCAATAAGGTTGTATCAAGCCACCATTCCGTCAAATAGGCCGTCTGAAAAATCAGGATAACTGGTTTTCAGACGGCCTTTGTTCTTATAATAGCGGTTTATTTTTTTACACACCCAGCAACGGAGTTTCCATGCAGTTTTCAGCATTCGGCGAAAAATTCACACAACACAGCGGTATTTTGCAGTTGATGGACGATTTGGGCGACGCGCTCAAAAGCGACAAGCCCGTCAACATGCTCGGCGGCGGCAATCCGGCGCGGATCGCTGAAGTCAATGCGGTGTTCGCCGATGTGTTTTCCAAGTTGGCAGCGGAACACGCTGTTGAGAATATCGGCAATTATTCCAATCCGCAGGGCGATGCGGCGCTGATTGCGGCTTTGACTGAGTTTCTCAACCGCGAATACGGCTGGAATCTGACGGCGGACAATATCGCGTTGACCAATGGTTCGCAAAACGCGTTTTTCTATTTGTTCAACCTGTTTGGCGGCAAATTCAATCTTTCAAACAGCCAAACGGCTGAAAAAGCGATTTTGTTGCCGCTTGCGCCTGAATATATCGGTTATGCCGACGTGCATGTCGAAGGGCAGCATTTTATTTCGGTGAAGCCGAAAATCGAAAATGTCGAACACGAAGGCAAAGCGGGCTTCTTCAAATACCGCGTGGACTTTGACGCGCTGGAGAGCCTGCCTGAATTGAAAGAGGGCAAAATCGGTGCGATTTGCTGTTCGCGCCCGACCAACCCGACCGGTAATGTGCTGACCGACGGCGAGATGGCGCGTTTGGAAGCTTTGGCGCAGGAACACGGGATTCCGCTGATTATCGACAACGCTTACGGAATGCCGTTCCCGAATATTATTTACAGCGATGTGACGCTCAACTGGCACGAAAACATTATCCTCTGCTTCAGCCTTTCTAAAATCGGCCTGCCCGGTGTGCGTACCGGCATTATTGTCGCCGCGCCGGAAGTGGTCAAAGCCGTCAGCAGTTTGAATGCGATTGTGAACTTGTCGCCTACGCGTTTCGGCGCGGCGATTGCGGCTCCGCTGTTAAACGACGGCCGTCTGAAACAGCTGGCCGACCAAGTGATTCAGCCGTTTTACCGTCGGCAGGCGCAAACGGCGGTCTCCCTGCTCAAGCGTGAGTTGGGTGCGTATCCGTTGAAAATTCATAAGCCTGAAGGTGCGATTTTCTTGTGGCTTTGGTTTGAAAACCTGCCTGTTTCGTCGCAAACCTTGTACGAAATGCTCAAGGCTGAAGGCACGCTGATTATTCCGGGCGAGCATTTCTTTGTCGGCATTGATAGGCAAGACTATCCGCACGCACACGAGTGTATCCGTATGAGCATTGCGCAGGATGCGGAAACGCTGGAAAAAGGCATTGCCGCGATCGGTCGCGTGGTGCGCGGTTTGTACGATAAAAAATAAATGCTGTGAATAGACAAAGGCCGTCTGAAACCTGAACAATCGGGTTTCAGACGGCCTTTTTGTCGGATTTAGATATGGTGGATAACCAGTTTTTTGCCTTCGTAATCGAGGACGTTGACGTCCATATCGAATAAGGTTTTGATGTTTTCGGCGGTGAAAATATCGTTGGGCTTGCCCTGCATGGCGACTTGGCCGTTTTTCATGGCGACGACGTAATCGGCGTAGGCGGCGGCCTGGTTGATATCGTGCAGGACGACGACGGTGGTGCGTTTGTGTTCGTCGGTCAGCCGGCGCAGGATCTGCATGAGGGAGCGGGCATGATACATGTCGAGGTTGTTCAGCGGTTCGTCGAGTAAAACGTAGTCGGTGCGCTGGCAGAATACCATGGCAATCATGGCGCGTTGGCGTTGGCCGCCGGAAAGCTCGGTCAGGTAACGGTCGGCAAAGTCTTGCAGGTGGAACTCGGCAAGCGCTTCTTCGACGATGGTTTTGTCGTTTTCAGACGGCCTGCCTTGGTGGTAGGGATAACGGCCGAACATGAGCAGGTCGCGCACGGTAATGCGGCTCATGATGCTGTTTTCTTGGGTGAGGATGGAGAGCGTGCGGGCGAGTTCGGCGGTGGGGGTGGTTTTGATGTCTTTGCCTGCGTAGCTGATGTTGCCGTGTATCAAGGGCTGCAGGCGCGCCATAAAGGAGAGGAGGGTGGACTTGCCTGCGCCGTTCGGGCCGATCAGCGCGGTAATGCCGCCTTCGGGAATGTCGAGGCTGACGTCGTTGAGGATGGGGTTGCTGCCGATGGTGTGGCTGACGTTGCGGATGGTAATCATAGGCGGGTCCGAAAATGGGAAGTTGGGGTTTCAGACAGCCTTTCAGCATGAGGCCGTCTGAATTTTATTCCTGTATGGTGTTTTTAGATTTCACTGACGGTGACAAATTCGGGATTGTCGGCTTGGTCAATCAGGAAGGCGCGAACGCGTTCTTGCCAAAGCTCGCCGAATTGTTTGAGTTCGTCGGCACTTGCGCTGCCACTGACGGCTTTGGGCATGATGTCGCGCATTTGCGGCGCAAAGGGTTGGAGCGCGGCGTTGAGGCTGACGGCAACGGTTTTGCCGGTATCGCGGCGGCGGAGCGCGAGTGTGCCGTTGATTTCGCCTGCACCAAAGGACAAGAGGTGGCGGCGGGCAAAGCGCCCGGCTGGGCCTACGCCGCCAAAGCCGGTTTCAGGTGCCGCACCGGTAAGGAGTTGGACGACGGAAGCGGTCACGCCGGTCGTGCCTTCGTCACGCTCGCCCTGCATAAAGGCTTCGATGTCGCCGCGTTGCGGCAGCTCTACGCCGTAAAGGGCTTTCAGGCCTTTGACCACCATCAGGTAGGCACCGGCGACAGTCGGGCAGGAGTGGCCGCACAGGCGCACGGCATCGGCGTAGCGGTAAGTGAGGGTGCCGTTTTCGGCTGCGCCGAGGAAGTCGGCCAATGCGTCTTGGACGGTAATGGTCGGGGCATTATCGAAGAATGAAGGGAGGCGTTCTTGTGTCATGAGGGTTGTCCTTTATGGGTTTGCTTAGGCCGTCTGAAGGTTTCAGACGGCCTGAGTTTATTTTTGCGAGCGGTTGGGCACGTTTAATTTATTTCTTTTTCAACACCAAATATAAAAATACCAATCCGCCTGCAAATTCGACGACCACGCTCAATACAGCCTGCATGCCGAGGAAGTGTTCGAAGATGGTTTGCCCGCCGACCAACAGGATGCCGCCGACACAAAAAGTCATGGGCAGGCGGACGGAATGTTTTACCGACGGGGAAAAATGGTTGGCCAGCGCGGCAACCAGCAGGCCGAAAAAGCTCACTGGGCCGACAACGGCAGTGGCGGTCGCAACCAGCGCGGCGATCCACAACAGCAGCCATAAGGTGTTGCGCGTGTAGTTGATGCCCAAATTGACGGCTTGATTGCGGCCGAGTAGGTAAACATCGAGGCGATGGCGTTCGCGCCAGATCACGGCGGCGCTGATGAGCAACACGATTGCGCCGATGCCCAACAATTCTGAATGGACAGTATTGAAGGTGGCAAACATATTCGCCTGCGCGGCGGTAAATTCTTCGGGATCAATCATGCGCGAAAGCAGCGATGACAGGCTGCGGAACAAAATCCCGAAAATCACGCCGATTAAAATCATGCGCGACAAATCGCGTCCGCCCTGTTTGATAAGCGTGTAGAACAGCAGCAGCGAGCCGCCCATCATGACGACCAGTTCAAAGCCGAATTTTCCCGTCAACGGCAGGGAAGCATAGCCCACGCCGCCGAGCGTAAACACCAGCAAGGTCTGCAAAAACACATACAGCGAATCGAAACCCAAAATCGAAGGGGTCAGAATCGGGTTGTTGGTCAGCGTTTGGAAGAGTTGAGTGGACACGCCGACCGCATAGGCGACCATCAGCAGCGCGGCAAGCTTGGTCAGGCGCAGGTGCAAGACAAAGTCCCAATCGCCTTTGACGTTGAGCGTCATAAACAGAACACAGGAAACCAGCAACAGCGCAAAGGCCACCCACAACGGACGGCTGCTTCCTGCCATAAAACCGATATTTTTTTCAGACGGCATGAGCAGGTTTCCTTAATAAAAGCCACAAAAACAAAGCCGTCCCCATCACACCAAAAACCGTAGAGACCGGAATTTCAAACGGAAACACAATCACGCGTCCGACAATATCGCACAGCAACACCAAAGACGCGCCCAGCAAGGCCACCGCAGGCAGGCTTTGACGCAGTTTGTCGCCCATCAGGCGGCTGATGATGTTCGGCACGACCAAGCCGATAAACGGAATATTGCCGACTGTCACGACCACCAAAGACGTAATCAGCGCCACAATAATCAGCCCCGACCACAGAATCGCCGTCCGGTTCAGCCCCAAGTTCACGCTCACCGTTTCGCCCAAACCCAAAATTGTCAGCTGGTCAGCAATCAAATAGGCAAACAAAGCCAAAATCCCCGTTGCCCACAACAATTCATACCGCCCGAGCAATACGCCGGAAAAATCGCCCTGTTGCCACACGCCGAGCATTTGCAACATTTCGTTTTCATACGCGATAAAGGTGGCCACCGCTTCAATCACACCGCCGAAAATAATCCCGACTAAAGGCACCATCAGTTGCGCGGTCGGCGGCAGGCGGCGGATCAGCAGCATAAAGACCAACATCCCGATCAGCGCGGCAACGGCGGCAACCGACATTTTTGCCAGCAGCGGCGCGGCCGGAAGCAGCAGGGTCATCAACAGCAAACCCAAAGCCGCGCTTTGGCTTGCGCCCACCATCGACGGTTCGACAAAACGGTTGCGCATCAAAATCTGCATAATCATACCGGCCACCGACATCGACGCACCCGTCAGCACAATCGCAAACGTGCGCGGCAGGCGGCTGATGAACATGACCTGTTGACTGTCGGATAGCGAAAACAGGGCGGACCATTTGAATTCGGCCACGCCGACCGACAGGCTGACGGCAAACAATATCAGCAGCGCCACACCGTTGACCGCATTTAAAAATGAAGGTTTGTGAAACATAAAATGGTTCGGAAAAAATAAGGCCGTCTGAAAGAAGGGTTAAGGTATTTGGCAAAAAAGGCAGGTTTGCCCATCATAAAAACAGATGCAAACAGGCAAAAATTGTCCATTTGCACCATGTATTTTCAGACGGCCCAAATCCAATGACTTCAGGTCAAGCAGCTTGATCCTGTGCATCATCAAACCTTTCAGGCCGTCTGAAAGAAGCGGGCGGCTATGCCCGCACCGAATTATTTGGCTGCATTAAACGCATCGCTTACCTGTTTGGAAGCATTCAGCAATTCTTGCGCGCCGCCGGCTGCCAAATAAGTTTCAGGAACAAGGTAAACCACCTGTCCTTTTTTCCAAGCGGTTGTTTCGGCAACCAGTGGATTGTTCAACACATCTTTCGCAGCCTGACCTTCTTCGCCGATGGCCGCGCTGCGGTCCAAAACAAACAGCCAATCAGGGTTTTTCTCTTTCAGGTATTCAAAGCTGATAGGCTGGCCGTGGCTGCCTTCTTTAATCGATTCATCAACAGCGGGAACGCCGATGTCTTTATGCAACCAACCGCCCAAACGTGAGGAAGGGCCGAAAGCCGACATCTTACCGCCGTTGACCAATACCACCAAACCCTTGCCTTTGCCTTGCGCAGCAGTTTTCGCCGCTTCAAACGAAGCATCGATTTCCGCTTTCAGCTTGTCCGCTTCGGCCTGTTTGCCGAAGATTTGACCCAGTGCGTCGATGCGCTCTTTTGAGCTTTCTTTCAGATTGGCGGTTTCGGCGGTCATCTCGATGGTCGGTGCGATCTCGTTCAACTTGTCAAACGCTTTGGCTGCACGGCTGCCGATGATGATGAGCTGCGGTTTGTAAGCGTTGAGTGCTTCGTAGTCAGGCTCAAACTGCGTGCCGGCAGGTTTCGTGGTTTTGAAATATTCGTCCAAGTAGGGCAGGCGGTTTTTGTCGACGGACAAACCGGTTTTCACGCCCAGTTTGTTTAAAGTATCGAGCATGCCCAAATCGTAAACGGCGATACGCTCTGGATTT
Source organism: Neisseria sp. P0008.S004 (assembly GCF_051962755.1). Taxonomy (NCBI): domain Bacteria; kingdom Pseudomonadati; phylum Pseudomonadota; class Betaproteobacteria; order Neisseriales; family Neisseriaceae; genus Neisseria; species Neisseria sp. P0008.S004. Next base: position 267,858 of record NZ_JBQCUZ010000003.1, on the reverse strand, counting down.
TGCGGCACTTTCGCATCGCCGCGAGCCGTTTTAATGGTCAGGCTTGCACCTTCGGTTTGTGCGGCAGAAGCGGAAGCAGTTTGCGCCTGATTGGAAGCAGAATCTTTTGGTGAACACGCACCCAAAGCGAGGGTGCAGCATACGGCTAAAGCGGTCAAACGTAACATAGAGTTTCTCCGTAGTCGGAAATAAAGTAAATCGAAATGATAACTTGTATCGGATTATAAAGCTAGATGCCGTCTGAAAACTTTTGTTTTCAGACGGCTTTTTCAAGCTGATTGCTTAGAAGCGGTAGTTCACGCCCAAGCGTACATCACGTCCGGTACCTGGTAGGGTATTGGTCCAGCGTTGGCTGTGCGGATAGTAGAACTTGTTAAACACGTTGTTGACTGAAAGATTGACATTGAGCGTGTCTTTGCCCAGCGGTTTCCAGTTGGCGAAGACATCGTTCACACCGAAACCTTGGCGTACAACGTTTTCCAGTTTGCCGTCGCGACCTTTTTGACCTGCCACCAATATCGAACCCACGGCTTTTTGAACATAGCGTCCGCGCCAGCCGATTTCCAGATTCGGATTTTGGAAGCGGTAGGCAAGGGAGGCCGTCCAAGTGCGGCCGGTTTGTGCGCCAAACTCGGGGTTCGCGCTTAACAATTTATCTTTGTGCGTATCGTAAAAACGCGGTTTGCTGTGGCTTACGCCGACTTTGGCAGTCAGGCCGCCTGTACGGTAGGACGCGCCTAATTCGTAACCGTGGTTTTTGACGTAGCCGGCGTTGACGGCTTCACGGATGGCGACAGAGTCGTGGCGGTTTTGCGGATTGGCAAGCGCGTCTTTGATGGTCTGCCAGAAGTAGCTGCCGTTTGCGGCAAACGTGCCGTCGTTGTAGTTGAAGCCGATTTCGGTATTGCGCGCGCGTTCAGCTTTAGTGCCGTCGGCAATCGAGATGATGCCGCGTTTGCCGTGGGTTTGCAGCGCGTCATACAGGCGCGGGCTGCGGCTGGCGTAGTTGTGGCTTACGCTGAAGCTCAAGTTTTCGACAGGTTGGTAAATTACGCCCAGACTCGGGTTGACTTTGCCGTCTGAAACCGATTTGCCGTCATGGGTTTTGATATCGAAATGGTCGTAACGCAGACCGCCGGTCAGGGTAACATCGCCGATATCTTGGATGGCTTCGACATACACGCCGTAATCGGTTTTGGTCGGGTTGGTCAGGCTGTATCCGCGTACCAGACTTTGCAGGGCGGCATTGGTGCTGGTGTATTGCGAATTCAGGAAGGTATGAGGTTTGATTTCCTGATGGCGGTAGTTGACACCGTATTTCAACAGGGTTTTTTCGGCAAGGCGGCTGTCGAAGTTGATATTTGCACCTTTGGTGGTGATTTTGGTTGTGGTCGGACCTGCCACATTGCCTGCGTAACCGCTGCCGCTGTCATCGGCGGAATAGCGTTCGTTTTCCAACACATAGGCGTTGGCGTTCAGTTTTTCGACAAAGCCCAGGTTTTTACCCGTGTACTCCAAGTTGGTGTTGGATTGGGTAGTTTCACGGTATGAGGGTTTCTGCCTGTCTTTTGCAGGGTTGGACTCGAAGATTGTAAACTCTTCACGCACAGTACGGATGCCCCGGTGCTGGTCTTTCATGTGGCTCAACACGATGCGGTGGTCGCCGTCGCCGAAGGTTGTTCCGATTTTGGCCAGGTAGCTGCGTTTGTCCAGTGCGCTGTAAGGTACGGTTTTGCCGCCGTTGGGACTTTTGTAGCCTTTACCTGCTTCGTAATCTTTTTCATCGTTGCGGTTGTAAGAGAATAAGCCGTCGAAGTTGCCGGCTTTTCCGAACACGCTGGCGCCGTAGTTTACGCCGTCATTGCTGGCATAGCCGCTGCTGAGGCGCACGCCCCAGTTTTTGTCCAAACCTTTTAGCAAGTCTTCGGCATCGACTGTTTTAGTAATAATCGCGCCGTTGGTCGCACCAATACCGGCAGATGCCGAGCCCGCGCCTTTCTGTACGGAGACGATTTTGACCAGCGCAGGGTCGATGATGAAACGGCCTTGGTGATACAGTATTTGGCTGTCGGAATAGGCGTTGTCCACCTTGATGTCGACAGAGTTCTGACCCATGCCGCGCAAGGTCATGTGTTGGGATGTGCCGTTACCGCCGCCGAAATCGATGGCAGGTTCTTCTTTTAATAATTCGCGCAAATCGGTTGATGTGCTTTCGTCTTTTTGACGAAGGGTGACGATATTGGTTTTGATTTTGCTGCCTTGGCGGTCACCTTTAACGGTAACGGTATCAAGCACAACATTGTCTTTGGCTTCATTTTCTGCGTGTGCAAAACCGGCCGCCAGTGTCAGTGACAGCAGGCTCAGTCGAAACAGGGGCGTATTCATTGAGAAATGTCCTTAATAAAATGACAGTAATAAAAAATAAAAGCAAATAAAGAGAAATTATCTTTAAAATATGCAATTAAGAATAATCATCATTTATAATAATGCATTAAAAAGAAATAGTTGTAAAGAGTTGTGTTGCATTTGTAAAGAAATTGTGTTGTTTTTAAACGAATTTTGCAGTTTGTATGTCAGGCCGTCTGAAAAATAAGTGATCGGGCATTTTTGCGTATGAAAATATTTGGAAAGACTACATAGAAATTTTTACTTTTTCCCTTGAATTTGTCGCAAACAACCCAAATCTACCCGCCATTACGGCAGGCTTTCTACTAAGTGTGCCGCTATTTTCAAGCAAACCGTGTCTGTCATGTCCGACAGACAATTGTTTTCAATCTATTTATTTATCGGAGCATTAAGACATGACCATCCGCCCTTTACACGACCGCGTAGTCGTCAAACGCTTAGAAGCTGAAGAAAAAACCGCCTCCGGCATCGTTTTGCCGGGTGCGGCTGCTGAAAAACCCGACATGGGCGAAGTAATCGCCGTGGGTGCGGGCAAAATCGGTAAAGACGGTGAGCGCCGTCCGCTGGATGTCAAAGTCGGCGACAAAGTGATCTTCGGCAAATACAGCGGCCAAACTGTAAAAGCCGACGGCGAAGAGCTGTTGGTAATGCGTGAAGAAGACATCTTCGGTATCGTTGAATAATTATTGAATTAAGTTTCAGAACCAAAGGCCGTCTGAATCAAACATGAAGTTTTCAGACGGCCTCGAACAGATTTTTAATATTGATTTGGAGAATTTAAATGGCAGCAAAAGACGTACAATTCGGCAATGAAGTTCGCCAAAAAATGGTAAACGGCGTCAATGTATTGGCAAACGCCGTACGCGTAACTTTGGGCCCTAAAGGCCGCAACGTGGTACTTGACCGCGCTTTCGGCGGCCCGCACATCACTAAAGACGGTGTGTCTGTTGCAAAAGAAATCGAATTGAAAGACAAATTCGAAAACATGGGCGCGCAAATGGTGAAAGAAGTGGCGTCTAAAACCAACGACGTAGCAGGCGACGGTACCACTACTGCAACCGTATTGGCGCAATCCATCGTTGCCGAAGGCATGAAATACGTGACCGCCGGCATGAACCCGACCGACCTGAAACGCGGTATCGATAAAGCCGTTGCCGCTTTGGTTGACGAGCTGAAAAACATCGCCAAACCTTGCGATACTTCTAAAGAAATTGCCCAAGTCGGCTCTATTTCCGCCAACTCTGACGAACAAGTCGGCGCGATTATCGCCGAAGCGATGGAAAAAGTCGGCAAAGAAGGCGTGATTACCGTTGAAGACGGCAAATCTTTGGAAAACGAGCTGGACGTGGTTGAAGGTATGCAGTTCGACCGCGGCTATCTGTCCCCTTACTTCATTAACGACGCTGAAAAACAAATCGCTGCTTTGGACAATCCGTTTGTATTGTTGTTCGACAAAAAAATCAGCAACATTCGCGATTTGTTGCCTGTTTTGGAACAAGTGGCCAAAGCCAGCCGTCCGCTCTTGATTATCGCTGAAGACGTAGAAGGCGAAGCCTTGGCGACTTTGGTGGTGAACAACATCCGCGGTATTCTGAAAACCGTTGCCGTTAAAGCCCCTGGCTTCGGCGACCGCCGCAAAGCCATGTTGCAAGACATCGCTATCCTGACCGGCGGCGTGGTAATTTCCGAAGAAGTCGGCCTGTCTCTGGAAAAAGCGACTTTGGACGACTTGGGTCAAGCCAAACGCATCGAAATCGGTAAAGAAAACACCACCATCATCGACGGCTTCGGCGACGCAGCCCAAATCGAAGCGCGTGTTGCTGAAATCCGCCAACAAATTGAAACCGCAACCAGCGAATACGACAAAGAAAAACTGCAAGAGCGCGTGGCTAAATTGGCCGGCGGTGTGGCAGTGATCAAAGTCGGTGCCGCTACCGAAGTGGAAATGAAAGAGAAAAAAGATCGCGTGGAAGACGCGCTGCACGCTACCCGCGCAGCCGTTGAAGAAGGCGTGGTTGCAGGCGGCGGCGTAGCCCTGTTGCGCGCACGTGCCGCTTTGGAAAACCTGCACACCGGCAATGCCGACCAAGACGCAGGCGTACAAATCGTCTTGCGCGCCGTTGAGTCTCCTCTGCGTCAAATCGTTGCCAACGCAGGCGGCGAACCTAGCGTGGTCGTGAACAAAGTGCTGGAAGGCAAAGGCAACTACGGTTACAACGCAGGCTCCGGCGAATACGGCGACATGATCGAAATGGGCGTACTCGACCCAGCCAAAGTAACCCGTTCTGCGTTGCAACACGCCGCATCTATCGCCGGCCTGATGCTGACCACAGACTGCATGATCGCTGAAATCCCTGAAGAAAAACCTGCTATGCCTGACATGGGCGGCATGGGTGGTATGGGCGGCATGATGTAAGGCCGTCTGAAACCTTCAGACAAAAAGCAAAACCGCACGGCAAGCAGCCGTGCGGTTTTTTATTTGCCAGAAAGAAGCGTGAGATGGTGAGGGGTATGCCATGATTTACGGAGAAATAAGGGCAGCCAGTCCATTGAATCAGAAGCAATCAAATAAACTTCATCATAAAAAAGGCCGTCTGAAACTTTATTTTGCATTTCAGACGGCCTGATTAATGATCTAAACCGTTACTTTTTATCCGAACGGCTGTATCGGACAGCTTGAAACAAGATTTCTTCAATTTCTATCCACATAATGCCTCCTTACAGTAAACCAGGTTGACCTAAAGCCGGGTCATTGGCTCGTGCCGCTTGGGCATTTTCGACAGTCAGTCCAAGGGCTTTGGCTACGCCTTCGCCGTATGCCGGATCGCAACAGTAGCAGTTGCGGATGTGGCGGTATTTGATGAAGTCGGGCGCGTCGCCCATGGCTGCGGCGGTATTGTCGAACAAAGCCTGTTTCTGCGCGTCGTTCATCAGCTTGAACAAGGCGCGCGGTTGGCTGAAATAGTCGTCATCGTCTTGGCGGTAGTCCCAGTGCGCCGCGTCGCCGTTGATTTTCAGAGGCGGTTCGGCGAAGTCGGGCTGTTGCTGCCATTGGCCGAAGCTGTTGGGTTCGTAGTGCGGCAGGCTGCCGTAGTTGCCGTCGGCGCGGCCTTGCCCGTCGCGCTGGTTGCTGTGGACGGGGCAACGCGGGCGGTTGACGGGGATTTGGCGGAAGTTCACCCCCAGACGGTAGCGTTGCGCGTCGGCGTAATTGAACAAACGGGCTTGCAGCATTTTGTCGGGGCTGGCGCCGATGCCGGGCACAAGATTGCTCGGGGCGAAGGCGGATTGTTCCACATCGGCGAAGAAGTTTTCGGGATTGCGGTTCAACTCGAATTCGCCCACTTCAATCAGCGGATAGTCTTTTTTCGGCCAAACTTTGGTCAGGTCGAAAGGATGATACGGCACTTTTTCCGCATCGGCTTCAGGCATGACTTGGATGTACATCGTCCATTTCGGAAACTCGCCGCGCTCGATGGCTTCGTACAGGTCGCGCTGGTGGCTTTCGCGGTCGTCGGCGATGATTTTTGCGGCTTCTTCGTTGGTCAGGTTTTTAATGCCTTGCCGGCTGCGGAAATGGAATTTCACCCAAAAACGCTCGCCCGCTTCGTTCCAGAAGCTGTATGTATGCGAACCGAAGCCGTGCATATGGCGGTAGCTGGCGGGGATGCCGCGGTCGCTCATGACGATGGTGACTTGGTGCAGGGCTTCGGGCAGCAGCGTCCAGAAGTCCCAGTTGTTCGTGGCGGAGCGCATATTGGTGCGCGGGTCGCGTTTGACCGCCTTGTTCAAGTCGGGGAATTTGCGCGGGTCGCGCAGGAAGAACACAGGCGTGTTGTTCCCAACCATATCCCAGTTGCCTTCTTCGGTATAAAACTTCAACGCAAAGCCGCGGATGTCGCGTTCCGCATCGGCTGCGCCGCGCTCGCCTGCCACGGTGGTGAAACGGGCGAACATCTCGGTTTTTTTGCCGACTTCGCTGAAGATTTTGGCGCGGGTGTATTTCGTGATGTCGTGTGTCACGGTGAACGTACCGAACGCGCCCGAACCTTTGGCGTGCATACGGCGTTCGGGGATGACTTCGCGCACGAAGTCGGCGAGTTTTTCATTCAGCCACAAATCCTGCGCCAGCAACGGGCCGCGCGCGCCTGCGGTCAGGCTGTTTTGATTGTCGGCAACAGGTGCGCCGTTGTTCATGGTCAGGTGGGTAACTGGGCATTTGGAGGTAGTCATGATGATTTCCTTTGCAAAATGGTCAGTGGTTTATAAAACGATTTGCCGGAAGGCATATTCGTAGCCGGTTTCTTGATTCTCATAAATTTCTTGTATCGACATTTTATTTCCTTTTGCTGTTAACTATTAAAACAACTATACAGAAAGGTTTTAACTATTGGAACTATGAAACCGATTTAGAATAGATATAACAAATCAATTATTAAATATCATTAGTTTTAATAAATAATTTAATTGTGAAAAAAGGCCGTCTGAAACTTTATTTTATGTTTCAGACGGCCTTATTTTTAGTCAAAACAAAGGATTATTTATCCAGTTTGGCTTTGCGTTCTTCCAACCAATGTTCCAAGTAGTGGATGCTGACGCCACCTTTTTGGAAGCCTGGATCACTGAACAAGTCGCGATGCAGCGGCGTGTTGGTTTTGATGCCGGTAATCGCCAGCTCGGCAAGGGCTACGCGCATTTTTGCCATGGCTTGGTCGCGGTCTTTACCGACGACGCAGATTTTGCCGATCAGGCTGTCGTAGTAAGGAGGGATGCGGTAGCCTTGGTAGATATGGCTGTCGACGCGGATGCCGAAGCCGCCGGGCAGGTGGCAGCTTTCAATCAGGCCCGGACTTGGAATGAAGTTGTACGGGTCTTCGGCGTTGATACGGCACTCAAACGCGTGGCCTTCGACTTGAATGTCTTCCTGTTTGTATTGCAAAGGCAGGCCGGATGCGATGCGTAATTGCTCTTGGACGATGTCCACGCCGGTGATGAGCTCGGTAACCGGATGCTCAACCTGAACGCGTGTGTTCATCTCGATAAAGAAGAATTCGCCGTCTTCGTACAGGAATTCAAACGTACCTGCGCCACGATAGCCGATGCGTTTGCAAGCGTCGGCACAGGCTTTGCCAATTTTGGCGCGTTCTTCTTCAGTGATGAACGGAGCCGGTGCTTCTTCGATGACTTTTTGGTGGCGGCGCTGCATGGAGCAGTCGCGCTCGGCGAGGTAGATGGCGTTGCCGTGTTCGTCGGCAATCACTTGGATTTCAACGTGGCGCGGACGCTGTAAGTAGCGCTCCATGTAAACCATCGGGTTGCCGAATGCCGCGCCTGCTTCGGCTTTGGTCATTTCAACAGACTGGAGGAGGTCTTCTTTTTTCTCGACGACGCGCATACCGCGACCGCCGCCGCCGCCGGAGGCTTTGATAATGACGGGATAACCGACTTTATCGGCAATTTTGAGGATTTCGTCGCCGTCGTCTGGCAATGCGCCTTCAGAGCCGGGAACGCAAGGCACGCCGGCTTCAATCATGGCGTGTTTGGCGGATACTTTGTCGCCCATCAGACGGATGGTGTCGGCTTTAGGGCCGATGAAGACAAAGCCGGATTGTTCGACTTGCTCGGCAAAATTGGCGTTTTCGGCGAGGAAGCCGTAGCCGGGGTGGATACCGTCGGCTTCGGTGACTTCGGCAGCAGCAATGAGGGCGGGAATGTTGAGGTAGCTTTGTGCGGATGTGGCAGGGCCGATGCACACGGATTCGTCGGCGAGTTTGACGTGAAGGCTGTCTTTGTCGGCTTCGGAATGGACGGCGACGGTGGCGATGCCCATTTCACGGCAGGCACGCAGGACGCGCAGGGCGATTTCGCCCCGGTTGGCGATCAATACTTTTTTCAGCATGATAATCTTTCCGGATGGTTCAGACGGCCTATTGGCGGCCGCCTAATGCGTTGCGGATTTTTTGGTCGGTTTTGTATTGGCTCAAGGCGTAAACCGACCACATGGCTGCCGGTATCCAGCCAACCAGCGTACATTGCAGAATCAGACAGATGATGCCTGCAAATGGACGGCCGATGGTGAAAAACTGAAGCCATGGCAAGAAAATAGCCAAAATCAGACGCATGGTTTGTCCTTAATGAACAGAAAAAGGAATTTCAGACGGCCTTAAAGATAAAGGCCGTCTGAAAAAACGGATTATTCAATGATGAAGAGCGGCTCGCCGTATTCGACCGGAGTACCGTTTTCAACCAGAATTTCTTTAACGACACCGGATTTCTCGGCTTCGATTTCGTTCATCAGCTTCATGGCTTCGATGATGCACAAAGTATCGCCGGCTTTGACTTGTTGGCCGACTTCGACGAAAGCAGCGGCGTTAGGGCCGGGAGCGCGATAGAAAGTACCGACCATAGGCGATTTTTGCGCGTTGGACAAATCGCGAGCGGCAGGGGCGGCTGCTGGAGCGGCTGCCGGAGCAGCAGGGGCGGCAACCGGAGCGGCTGCGGCAGGTGCCGGAGCAGCATAAATAGGAGCTGCGGCGGCAGTGGTACGCGTAATGCGGACTTTTTCTTCGCCTTCGGTAACTTCAATTTCTGCAATGCCTGATTCTTCGACCAAATCAATCAGTTTTTTTAATTTACGCAAATCCATTGCTTTTCCTTTTTAGCGCGGCATAAAGTGCATATTGGGTATGCGCCGCTGTGGTTTTAGATGATTTCCTGAGACGTTGGAAGGCAGGTTTGCCATCCGGCGTTTAAATAATGTCGGAACAGGGCGGAGCCTGAGAAATGAATCTGGTTATTTTCCCGAACTTGTCGGTAAATGTCCAGTAAAAGATAGAAAAAAGGCGTTTTTCGGCGAAAAAAGAAAGGAACGCTGATTTTCGTTAAAAGGTGATTTTTTCAAGAGCGTTTATTCTAATTTATTGGTTTTTCGACAAAACATGCCGTCTGAAAACCAACTTTGCGCGTATAATGGCGCCTGTTTTTTTAAAGTATGCGCGACAATGGATATTTCCGATTTTGATTTTGAATTGCCCGAAAAACTGATTGCCCAGCATCCTCCGGAAGTGCGCGGCAGCAGCAGGCTTCTGGTTGCCTTGCCTACATTGCCGATTGAAGACCAATATTTCGGCGATTTACCCGATTATGTCGCACCGGGCGATGTGCTGGTGTTTAACAATACCAAAGTGATGAAGGCGCGCCTATTCGGCCAAAAAGCCAGCGGTGGCAAAATCGAAGCCCTGATTGAACGGGTATTGGACGCGCATACCGCATTGGCGCATATCCGCTCGTCCAAATCGCCGAAACCGGGTACAGAATTGATTTTTGAAGGCGATATCTGTGCCGTCATGATGGAGCGTGCGGAAGAATTGTTTTGCCTGAAATTTGAAGGCGAGCAAACCGTTTACGAACTTTTAGAGCAAAACGGCCATCTGCCCTTGCCGCCTTATATCGAACGCGCGGCCGATGATGAAGACGACAGCCGCTATCAGACCGTGTACGCCAAATATCAAGGCGCAGTGGCCGCGCCGACGGCAGGTTTGCACTTTACCGATGAATTGTTGGGCCGTCTGAAAGCCAAAGGCGTAGAAACCGCGGAAGTGACCCTGCACGTCGGTGCCGGCACATTCCAACCTGTGCGCGTCGATAAAATTGAAGAACACAAAATGCACAGCGAGTGGTTTGATGTACCGGCCGAGACCGTTGCCGCCGTTGAAGCCGCCAAAGCGCGCGGCAATAAAGTGTGGGCAGTGGGCACAACCTCCATGCGCGCCTTGGAATCCGCCGCACGCGAAACAGGCCGTCTGAAAACCGGTCGCGGCGATACCGATATTTTCATTACGCCGGGCTACCGCTTCAATGTTGCCGACCGATTGATTACCAACTTCCACCTGCCCAAATCAACCTTGCTGATGCTTGTCAGCGCGTTTTCGGGCATGGAGCATATCCGCAGCGTTTACCGTCATGCGGTGGAACAGGAATACCGCTTTTTCAGCTATGGCGATGCGATGATTTTGGGGAAAGCGGAATAAATTTGAAGCGGATTGGAGCGTTTCAAACTGGTTATTTGGGTTGTCCCGACTCCGAATCAGTTGGAACGCTCTACTAGAATACGCGGCTTAAGTAAGTTGCCTAAGGGTCAAATTAATGGATGAGAAAAAAATAGATTTTTTGCTGTATAGCGTACCTGAAAATGTGGACTATACGACGATTCCAGAAGAGCTTGACTTGGAGGATGTGCCGCAAGAGAGGATAGATGGATTAATTGAATTGCTATCCAATGAAAATGAGGTATTGCAATTTGATTCAGCACGCCTGCTTGCTCACTGGGGTATTGATGAAGGCTTTGATACTTTGGTTTTGATGTTTGAGAAAGGGGAGACAGAGGGAATGATTGATCATCGTTTACATGGTTATGATGATACAGATCGGCATATCTTGTCTGCTTTTATCAGTTACTGGGCATCTAAAGCAGATCAGAGTCAGCAAAAAGGTGATGATGCACGTCAGAAAATCTTTCCTCCTGTGGTTAGAATTATTCGTAAAGCATCATCGGCAGATTTTTCTATCAGTGAGTTGTTTTGGCTGGTTACGAAAATGCAGTTTATGGAGTATGTGCCGCTCGTTAAAGAATATCTACAGCATATTATTGACTATCCAAGTAAACGGTATTGGGAAATCCATGATACTGTAAAATCATTATTAGAAATAGAACCACAATTTATTCATGATTTACTTGAAAGTAAACACAAAAAGTTATCGGACTTTGGATTATAAAAAGAATATTGTGAATAAAATAAAAAAACAAAAAGGTCGTCTGAAAATCGTTTTTCAGACGGCCTTTTATCTTTCCATGCTTAGGCGTCGATGTTTTGTGCCAGCAGGGCGTTGTTTTCGATGAAGGCACGGCGCGGTTCGACTTCGTCGCCCATCAGGGTAACGAACACTTCGTCGGCGGCGATGGCGTCTTCGATGCGCACTTTCAGAAGGCGACGGACGGTAGGATCCATCGTGGTTTCCCAAAGTTGTTCCGGGTTCATCTCGCCCAAGCCTTTGTATCGTTGGATGGACATGCCTTTTTGGGCAACGCTCATCAAAATGTCCAAAGCGGCTTCAAAGCTGTCGATGTCGTATTCGTTGTCGCCTTTGTAGAGCTTCGCCCCTTTGCCGACCATGCCTTTGAGTGCGGCGGCGGTTTGGGTAAGGGTTTGGTAGGCTTTGCTGTTGAGGAACTTAGGCTCAAGGTAGCTCACCATCACATTGCCGTGCAGCTTGCGTGTGATTTTGATGAACTGGTGTCCTTCGTGGCCTTCGATGCGTTCGAGTGCAACTTCTTTTTCGTCCAAGAGGCCGCTCAATTCGGCAACGGCGCGGTCTGCGCTTTCTGCTGTGCTGAGGTCGACCGGCGAAGCGTGCAGCATGGCATGCAGGACGAGTTCGTCAATGATGCGGCTTTCTTGCTCGATGACGGTTTTGGCCAACAGGAATTGTTTGGCGGTGTTGGCAAGTTCTTCGCCTTCGATGGTACGGCCGTCTGAAACGATTTTGGCTTTTTCCAAGGCCAAACCGAGCAGCCATTGGTCTTTTTCCAATTCGTCTTTGAGATAGCGCTCTTGTTTGCCGTATTTGGCTTTGTACAAAGGCGGTTGGGCAATGTAGATGTAGCCGCGTTCGACCAGCTCGGGCATTTGGCGGTAGAAGAAGGTCAGGAGCAGGGTGCGGATGTGCGCGCCGTCTACGTCGGCATCGGTCATGATGATGATGCGGTGGTAGCGCAGTTTTTCGGCATTGAATTCTTCTTTGCCGATGCCTGCGCCCAAAGCGGTAATCAGCGTGGCGACTTCTTGGCTGGCCAGCATTTTTTCAAAACGTGCTTTTTCGACGTTCAAAATCTTACCTTTGAGCGGCAAAATCGCTTGGAATTTGCGGTCGCGGCCCTGCATGGCGGAGCCGCCTGCGGAGTCGCCCTCGACGAGGTAGAGTTCGGACAGGGCAGGGTCTTTTTCTTGGCAGTCGGCAAGTTTACCCGGCAGGCCCAAGCCGTCCATCACGCCTTTGCGGCGGGTAATTTCGCGTGCTTTGCGGGCGGCTTCGCGTGCGCGCGCGGCATCGACGATTTTGCTGGTGATGATTTTGGCTTCGGTCGGGTTTTCTTCAAGGAAGTCGGTCAAGGCTTGGTTGATGACTTCGTTGACGACGGGGCCGATTTCGCTGGAAACCAGTTTGTCTTTGGTTTGCGATGAGAATTTCGGATCGGGCAGTTTGACGGACAAAACGCAGGTCAGGCCTTCACGCATATCGTCGCCGGCAGTTTCGACTTTGGCTTTTTTGGCTACTTCGTTGGCTTCGATATAGTTGTTGATGGTGCGGGTCATCACTTGGCGCAGTGCAGTCAAGTGGGTGCCGCCGTCGCGTTGCGGAATGTTGTTGGTAAAACATTGCACGCTTTCTTGGTAGCTGTCGTTCCATTGCATCGCGCATTCGACGCTCATGCCGTCTTTTTCGCCGAACGCGTAGAAGATTTTTTCGTGCAACGGCGTTTTTTTGCGGTTCATGTATTGCACGAAGCCAGCCACGCCGCCGGAGAGGGCGAAGCTTTCGTGTTTGCCGTCGCGTTCGTCAATCAATTCGATGTCCACGCCGTTGTTCAGGAAGGAAAGTTCGCGGATGCGTTTGGCGAGGATGTCGAAGCTGTATTCGACGTTGCCGAAGGTTTCTGCGCTGGCGAGGAAACGCACGGTCGTGCCTTTTTTGTCGGAATCACCGACTACTCGCAACGGCTCTTCGGTTTCGCCGCGCACGAAGCGGACAAAGTGTTCTTTGCCGTCGCGGTAAATAGTCAGCGTTACCCAGTCGGACAGCGCGTTGACGACGGATACGCCCACGCCATGCAGACCGCCGGAGATTTTGTAGCTGTTGTTGTCGAATTTGCCGCCTGCGTGCAGGACGGTCATGATGACTTCGGCGGCGGAGCGGCCTTCTTTCGGGTGGATGCCGGTCGGCATGCCGCGGCCGTTGTCGGCCACGCTGACGGAATTGTCGGCATGGATGGTTACGGTGATTTTGTCGCAATGTCCGGCGAGCGCTTCGTCAATGGCGTTGTCGAGCACCTCGAACACCATGTGGTGCAGGCCGCTGCCGTCCTGCGTGTCGCCGATATACATACCGGGGCGTTTGCGTACCGCTTCCAAGCCTTCCAGCACTTGTATGCTGTCGGCGCCGTATTCTTCGTGTTTTTGGTCAGTCATGGTCTTTTCTTGCTGAATTTCAAGGAATTTTTCCGTGCGCGCAATGAAATGTCAAACGGGCGCGGCGGATGTGTTCCGAAAGGTCAAAATAATAGGCAATTATACCTGATTTTGCTGGAATATTCAGCGTTTTAAGTGCAAAAAGGCCGTCTGAAAGATTAAATTTCAGACGGCCTTTGTATCGGAAAACAGGTTTAGCGTTTGACGCCGCTCAATCGCGCCCAGCCTTCTTCGATTTCGGCAGGCTCGATGTCGAACCATTGGCTGTAAATGCCGCTGAGTTCTTCGACTTGTTCGTCCAAAAGACCGGACAAGACAATGCGGCCGCCTTGTTTGGTACGCGCGGCAAGCATTTCGCCGAGCATACGCAACGGGTTGGCCAGAATGTTGGCGACAACGACATCAAATTGGCCTTGCGGTAGGCCGTCCGGCAGGTAGAACTGCGCATCGACGTTGTTTTGCGCGGCATTGTCTTTGCTGGCGCGGATGGCTTGTTCGTCAATATCTACACCGATGGCGGAGCCTGCGCCGAGTTTGAGGGCGGCAATGGCCAAAATGCCTGAGCCGCAGCCGTAGTCCAACACGCTTTCGCCGCCTTTGAGCTGCGTGTCCAGCCATTTGAGGCAGAGGCGGGTGGTCGGATGGCTGCCGGTGCCGAAGGCAAGGCCCGGGTCGAGTTGCAGGTTGACGGCGTTGCCGTTGGGCGCTTCGTGCCAAGACGGGGTAATCCACAGGCGGTCGGAAATTTGAATCGGGTCGAATTGCGCTTGGGTCAGACGCACCCAGTCTTGATCTTCAAGGATTTCGCCGGTGTATTTCAAATCGTTCAAACCGCATTCCTGCGCGGCGACTTCGATAATGGAAGCGGCATCGTCGCTTTCGCCGAAAAGGGCGATGACTTTGCTTTGTTGCCAGATTTGCTCGGTCGGCATGCCCGGCTCGCCGAAAATGGCCTGCTCGTTTTCTGTACCGGCGTAGGCATCTTCAATGGCGGCGGACAATGCGCCGTGTTCCATCAGCGCGTCGGCAAGGCGTTCGGCGACGGCATCGTTGACGTTGATGGTGATTTGTTGATAGGACATGGTGGGGCTTTCTTTGTTAATAAGGCCGTCTGAAAATCGACGTTGTGCTTTCAGACGGCCTTGTAAGGTATGAAACCTGATGATGCAGGTTTATTGGTTTTTCAAACCCAGTACGTCTTGCATATCGTACAGGCCTTTTTTGCCGTTTGCCCAAACTGCGGCGCGTACGGCACCGGCGGCAAAGGTCATGCGGCTGCTGGCTTTGTGGGTGATTTCCACGCGCTCGCCGTCAGTGGCGAAGAGGGCGGTGTGGTCGCCGACGATGTCGCCTGCGCGGATGGTGGCAAAACCGATGGTGGACGGATCGCGCGGGCCAGTGTGGCCTTCGCGGCAGTAAACGGCGCATTCTTTGAGGTCGCGGCCGAGGGCGTTTGCAATGACTTCACCCATGCGCAACGCGGTGCCGCTTGGGGCATCGACTTTGTGGCGGTGGTGGCCTTCGATGATTTCGATGTCGTAGCCTTCGTTTAACACGCGGGCGACGGTGTCGAGGATGTGGAAGGTCAGGTTGACGCCGACGCTGAAGTTGGCTGCGAAGACAACGCCTGTTTTTTCGCCTGCGGCTTGGATGGCGGCTTTGCCTGCGTCGTCAAAACCGGTCGTGCCGATGATGATGTTGACGCCTTTTTCCACGCATTTTTGCAGGTGTTTCAGGGTTGGCTCGGGACGGGTAAAGTCGATGAGGACATCGCTTTGATCCAGTACGGCATCCACGTCGTCTGAAATAGTAACGCCGGTTTTGAGGCCGGAGGCGAAGCCTGCATCCAAACCCAATACTTCCGAACCGGAATGTTCGAGTGCGCCGGAGAGGACGGCATCGGGATGGTTGTTGACTGCTTCAACCAAGACGCGGCCCATGCGACCGTTGACGCCGGCAATGGCGATTTTCAATGCGCTCATGAGGCTTCCTTATTGCGGCTTGGTTTCGGTGGTCGGAACGACGTTTTGTCCGGCTTGAACCGCTTCGATGGATTTTTGAATGGCATCGCCTTCGGCGCGTGCGAGGACGTCGTTTTCAAAGTACAGGGTCAGGTTGCTTTGTTCTTTGATGATGCCGTTGCGGCTGGTGTTGAAAGTGTAATCCCAGCGGTCGGCATGGAAGGCGTCGCGCAGGAGCGGCGTACCGAGCAGCAGTTGGACTTGGTCGCGGGTCATACCTTGGCGCAGGGAAACAACGGCGCGGGGATTGAGCTCGTTACCTTGAATGATTTTGAGTTTGTAGGATGGAAAGTTGGATACGCGCTCGGCACTGCATGAGGCCAGACCTAAAATAGCGGCGATGGCAAGGCATAAGGCTTTATTCACGGGCTTACCTTTCTGTGTCATTTCGGGAAAGATGTTTATCATCGCTTGAATATTTTCAAAAAGCAAACGATAATCATCTTCTTAATTTTTCTTTTCGCCGATTTTCAATTGCAAGACCGGCGGCAGATTGCCGCCCTTTAACGGCCCAATAGTGGGCAAACGGGCGGAAAGTGCGTATTATAACGGTTATTACCTTACAGGGATATTGAATATTATGGAAAAATTCAGCAACATTGCGCAATTGAAAGACAGCGGTTTGAAAGTTACTGGTCCACGTTTGAAAATTTTGGACTTGTTCGAGACTCATGCCGAGGAGCATTTGAGTGCGGAAGATGTGTACCGTATCCTGTTGGAAGAGGGTGTGGAAATCGGCGTGGCGACGATTTACCGTGTGCTGACCCAGTTTGAACAGGCCGGCATTTTGCAACGCCACCATTTTGAAACCGGCAAAGCGGTTTACGAATTGGACAAAGGCGATCACCACGACCACATCGTCTGCGTGAAATGCGGCGAAGTAACCGAATTCCACAATCCGGAAATCGAAGCGCTGCAGGACAAAATCGCCGAAGAAAACGGCTACCGCATCGTCGATCACGCGCTGTATATGTATGGCGTATGCGGCGAATGCCAAACCAAAACCAAACGTTAAGCAGTTTGTATGTTGATTTTTCAGACGGCCTTGGGCATTTTCAGCCTGAGGCCGTCTGAAACTTTATGGGCTTTACGATGAAGATTCCTTTTCTTGCGCCACGGGATTATCGTTTCCCCGACCCGTCTTACGCTTTGGCAGAATGCGACGGCTTGGTCGGCGTCAGCGGCGATTTGGATACGGGGCGGCTGTTGTCGGCGTATGGGCAGGGGATTTTTCCGTGGTTTAGCCGCGATGGTTGGTTTTTCTGGTATGCGGTTGCGCCGCGAGCCGTGATTGTGCCGGAAAGCCTGCATATAGGCCGTTCGCTCGCCAAAACTTTGCGCCACAAGCCGTATCGGGTAACGGTCAACCGCTGTTTTGAAAAAGTAATTGCCCATTGCGCCAATGTGCCGCGTCCAGAACAGGACGGAACGTGGATAGAACCTGCGTTTCAGACGGCCTATTTGAAGCTACACCATCAGGGGCATGCGCATTCGTTTGAATGCTGGCTGCCGGATGAGCAAGGCGAAATGCAGTTGGCAGGCGGGTTTTACGGCGTGCAAATCGGCTGCGTGTTTTATGGCGAATCGATGTTTGCTTTGCGTCCCGATGCGTCAAAGATTGCGTTTGCCTGCGCCGTACCGTTTTTGGCGGATTTGGGCGTTGCGCTGATAGACTGTCAGCAGGATACGGAACATATGCGCCGTTTCGGTTCGCAGTTGATGGATTTCGCCGACTTTCAGACGGCCTTGAAAGATTTGAACGCGAAACCGTTAAAGCGGAATATCGAATGCGGCGTGGTGGCTGAAAATCTTCTGCAAAAGATTGGCGGCGAAGATTGATTTATCGGCACGGTGTGTCGGCAGAATCGACAGTCTGCATATTGTGATTGGGAAACCGGTTGGAAAATAAATACGATTCAACTCTCTTGAACAGGCCGTCTGAAAATCTTGGCTTAACCAAAATCCGGCCGTGTAACGCTCGGCGCTAATCATGTTAATAGCTGACGAAATCGCTTTTACATGGCAAAATAACGAGTTAAATATTTGTAATAGGGCGGCCTGAATAGGTTTCAGACGGCCCTGATCTCTTGAAGGAATCAACATGTCTTTGCAAAACATCATTGAAACGGCTTTTGAAAACCGTGCCGAAATCAATCCGCATACCGTTACCCCCGAAGTGCGTGAAGCGGTTTTGGAAACCATCCGCCAACTCGACTCCGGCAAACTGCGCGTTGCCGAGCGTTTGGGTGTGGGCGAATGGAAAGTCAACGAATGGGCGAAAAAAGCCGTATTGCTGTCTTTCCGCATTCAGGACAATGAAATCCTCAACGACGGTGTGAACAAATACTTCGACAAAGTGCCGACTAAATTTGCCGATTGGTCTGAAGACGAATTCCGCAGCGCAGGCTTCCGCGCAGTTCCGGGTGCGGTTGCCCGCCGTGGCAGCTTTGTGGCGAAAAATGTCGTGTTGATGCCTTCTTATGTCAATATCGGCGCATACGTTGACGAAGGTGCGATGGTCGATACTTGGGCGACTGTCGGTTCTTGCGCGCAAATCGGTAAAAACGTGCACTTGAGCGGCGGTGTCGGTATCGGCGGAGTCCTCGAGCCTCTGCAAGCCAGCCCTACCATTATTGAAGACAACTGCTTTATTGGTGCGCGTTCTGAAATCGTTGAGGGCGTGATTGTCGAAGAAGGCAGCGTGATTTCTATGGGCGTATTCATCGGTCAATCCACAAAAATCTTTGACCGTACTACCGGCGAAATCTATCAAGGCCGCGTACCGGCTGGTTCGGTTGTCGTATCCGGCAGCATGCCTTCCAAAGACGGCAGCCACAGCCTCTACTGCGCAGTTATCGTCAAACGCGTGGACGTGCAAACCCGTGCGAAAACCAGCGTGAATGAATTGTTGCGCGGTATCTAATCGGATAACGATAACGCTGATTGAAGGTGGTATGCTCACTCTATGGTTAGTTTTGAACAAAAAAACAGGCAGAATGTTCTGCCTGTTTTTTTATGGCTTAAAGGCCGTCTGAAACGATTTCAGACGGCCTTTTGTTTTTGATGATGGGTTGTTTTAAGGTCAATTGAGGCAAGGGAAGGGTATTCCCTTTCTGGGACTACGCTTCCGGCCAGTCGGCGCAATAGTATTGCCAATAGATTTCTTCAAAAGGAATCTTGCCGTAATCGCACAACCACGGTTTGGCGCGTGTGGTGTAGTGGATAACGGGCGGGACGGTGTCAGGTTTGGGGAATATTTCGCCGAGATTTCGTTTTTGGAAATATTGGACTGCGCCTGTTTGAAAATTCCAAGATTCTTCCAATTGCAGCCAATTTTTTTGAAATACGGTGTTTAGAAAGCATTGGTCGCCGTAGGGAACGGATTTGTCAATGGTGGCAGCAGTTTGCAGCAGTTGCGCCGCGATATTCTGTTCCCGCCATTGCGCCAGGTCGACCAACAACATACCGGAATTGAAATAGGGCGTAGTGTGCAGGCCGGTCGGGTGATTCCATTCGGTACGGGCAAGAAAGGAGTCTTGTACCGCCGCAACGGGATAACCGTGCATATCGAGGTTGAACAAATCGTGCAGGGATTGGGTAACCACCATATCGCTGTCGAGATACAGGGCGCGGTCGACAGGAAGGTGCTGCATCATCAGACGGAAAAATGCGGCATCCGAAATATGGGGTAGGCGGCGATATTGGCTGAAGTCCATCTCGATTTTGACATCATTCAGACGGCCGCCGCTGGCCGCGAGCTTTTGGTTGGTATAGTCGATCCATTCCCGTCTGAAGGTATTGTGCATGAGGTAGAAATTGACATTTGTGTTGTGTGTGCAGACGGACTTCATCAGTGTATGAACCTGCTCGGCATAACCGGTATCGGCGGCAAGGACGATGGTGATGTTGCTCATTGTTAAATTCCCTTTATTTGCAATGTCTTAAGTTTTATCAGTCATTTTCTTGGTCTTGTGCGGTCGGTAAAGCGGCGTGGTCTTCGTTTTCCGACATGGCTTTTTCTAATAAATCGCGTTGCAGTTGCTTACCGGCTTTGATGCCCAATTTGCGCAGTTTTTCGGTGCTGCTGATGAGGTTGCCCCTGCCGGAAACCAAGCGGCCATAGGCCGTCTGAAACTGAGATTGAGCCTGACCAAGCGCTTTGTTGATGCCGTCCATGCTTTCGACAAAGCCAACAAATTTGTCATAAAGTTTGCTGCCTGCCTCGGCAATGGCCAGTGCGTTTTGGTTTTGTTGCTCATTGCGCCAGATGTTGGCAACGGTGCGCAGGGTGGCGAGCAGGGTGCTGGGGCCGGTCAGCATGATGCGTTTGTCGAAACACTCTTGGAAGAGGTTTGGATCGTGTTGCAGGGCGAGGAGGTAGGCCGGTTCGACAGGGACGAACATAAAGACGAAGTCCAACGTTTTGACACCCTCAAGGTCGGTGTAATCCTTCGCTGCCAAGCTTTTGATGTGGGCGCGGATGCTGGCGACGTGGTTGGCAAGCTCGCGCTCTGCTTCTGCGCCGGTGCTTTGCGTATAGCGGACGTAGGCGGTCAGCGATACTTTGGAGTCGATGACGATTTGTTTGTTGTCGGGCAGATTGATGAGGACGTCGGGCTGGAGGCGGCGTTGGGTGCCGTCTGCTTCGTGGCGGATGCTGGAAGCTTGAACGATGTATTCGCGACCTTTTTGCAGGCCGGAATTTTCCAATACGCTTTCCAAAATCATCTCGCCCCAGTTGCCTTGGGTTTTGTTTTGCGTGCCGGTCAGTGCAGTGGTCAGCGCTTTGGCATCGTGGTGGAGCTGGGTATTGAGGGTTTGCAGGCGTTTGAGTTCGTTTTCGATGGTCAGGCGCTCTTTGGCTTCTTTTTCATAAGTCTGCTGAACCAGCTCGCTGAAGCCGTGGATGCGTTCGTTGAGCGGATTGAGCAGTTGCTGAAGATGGTCGTGGTTTTGTTCGGTAAAGCGGCGGCTTTTCTCTTCCAAAATAGTGTTGGCGAGGTTTTGGAACTGGTCGCTCAGGTTTTTACGCGCATCTGCCAACAGGGCCAATTTTTCTTCGGCAGCCTGACGGTCTTTTTCCGATTGGGTGTTGAGGCGCTCGTTTTGGACTTGAAGCGCGTGGTTTTGCTCTAAAAGGGCGGTGTATTCTTGTTTCAGACGGCCTTTTTCGGCTTCCTGTTGCTGTAAAAGGCTGTTTTTGTCGTCAATATTGGCTTTTTCTTGCGTCAGTTGTGTGGAGAGGCGTTCGTTTTGGACTTGCAGCGCATGGTTTTGCTCCAAAAGTGTGTCGTAGTCTTGTTTCAGACGGCCTTTTTCCGTTTCCTGCTGCTGTAAAAGCGTATTTTTATCCGCACTCAATGCCTGTTCTTGAGCTAGCTGCGTGTTTAGGCGTTCGTTGTTGATTTGCAGGTTTTGCGCGCTTTGCTGCCATTTTGCACATTCGTGTTTTAAAGCTTCGGCTTCGGCCTCGCAATCTTGCAGATAGGCAATCTGTTTTTCGGCTGCGGCAAAGCGGTTGCCTGTCTCCTGCAATTCGTCTTGCAATTCCTGCACGGTATGGCGGCTTTGCGCCAAGTCCGCCGCAGTTTGAGCCTGCACCTGTTCGGCAAACTCATGTAGGCGGCGACTTTCGGCCAATTCTTGCAAAACAATAAAGTGTCGGCTTTGGGCTTGGTAGCGTGTTATCAGCCAAGCAAACAGCGCGCCGATAAAAAATGCGGCCGCGCCGGTCAGGATTAGGGTGTTGTTCATGCTAGAAATAGTCAATATGCAGAATGTTTCACTATATCATATATTTGCAGCGCATTTTATGGTCGGATATGCGCTAGAAACGTATGTTTTCTTTAAAAGAAGCTATCAAAGGTATTGGTTTTGACTAAATGAATATTTGGTTTGCAAAAAATATAATTTTGTAACATTTTGAATTTAAAAATATATTTAATTTAGAGTGCGATTTTACAACAAAAAAGGAGGGATTTTATGGGCGCAACAAGATACGTTTGTAGTGTGTATGTAATTAAGACATCGGTGTCATTGAGAAAGACATCGGTGTCATTTTCAAAACAAAATATAAATTAACTAAAAGCTTTATTATGTATGTTTTTAGTATTTTATATTTACGGAAAAGTTGTATTAATTAACGATTAACACGGTATGATTCGTCCTGTCGGCAGCGAAGATGTCGGCGAAAAAATGTGTATGTTGTTAAATAACATTTTGTATCTATGAAAAAGGACTACTTAAAATGGGATATTTAATAACGTTTGCCACCGCTTCTTTAATTGGCATGTCGGCATACCGGCTTCCGTCCTCGGCATCGCCTACAATATCGAAACGGTAGTACACAAATAATTCAATCATAAACGAATTAATTACAATACTTCAGAAAACGCAACTTAGGCCGTTTTTCGGCCGACAGACAAGAAAGTGAGACAAACAATGAAAACTTTAATCAAACTGGCAGCCGCCTCTTTAATCGGTATGTCCGGCCTGACCGTCGGCGCAACCAATATCGCCCACAACATGGCTGATGCCGACAAATAAAAAAATACACAACACACCCTTAAATACACAGAAAAGAGTTAAAATGAAAACATTAATCAAATTGGCTGCGGCTTCTTTGATCGGCATGTCCGGTTTGACAGTTGGCGCAACCAATATTGCAAAAAATATGGCAGAAGCTGCCAATAAATAAATGCAAGTGAAATTAAGCTTGTTTTGGTGATAAAAAAGGCCGTCTGAACATTCAGACGGCCTTTGTCTTTGACGGCAAACCGTTTTATTTGCCGATACAGAAGCGCGAGAAAATCACGCCCAGCAAATCGTCTGCGGTAAATTCACCAGTGATTTCGCTGCACGCGTTTTGGGCGAGGCGCAGGTGTTCGGCGAAAAGCTCGATTTGATTGTTGTTGCAGAGGGCGGCATTTTCCAGCTCGGTTTCGGCTTCGTGCAGGGCATTGAGGTGGCGGCTGCGGGCGAGGAACAGACTTTCACTTTCGCCCTGCCAGCCGACTTCCTGCAACAGCGCGTGTTGGAGCAAATCGAGGCCGACGCCGGTTTTGGCGGATAGGCTGATAACGCTTTCTGCGCCGGTTTGCGCAAGGCCGTCTGAACGGACGGCGACGGGCTCGCCGGTCAGGTCGGCTTTGTTGTGGATTTCGATTTTTTTCAAACCTTCGGGCAGGCTGTTCAAAATGGCTTGGGTTTTGGCGTTCACGCCTTCGCGCGGGTCAATCAGGATCAGGGCGACATCGGCTTCGGAGACGGCTTTGCGGCTGCGCTCGATACCGATTTGTTCGACCACGTCGTCGGTTTCGCGCAGGCCTGCGGTGTCGATAATGTGGACAGGCACGCCGTCGAGGGTGATTTGTTCGCGCACGGTGTCGCGAGTGGTGCCTGCGATGTCGGTTACGATGGCGATGTCGTCGCCAGCCAAGGCGTTGAGCAGACTGGATTTGCCGACGTTGGGCGCGCCGACGAGGACAACGTTCATGCCTTCGCGCAAAATTGCGCCTTGTTCCGCGCTGGCGAGGACGGTTTTCAGACGGCCTTGCAGGGCTTGGAGCTTGCCGCGCGCGTCGGCGGCTTCGAGAAAGTCGATGTCTTCTTCGGGAAAGTCCAGCGTGGCTTCAACCAGCATCCGCAAAGTAATAAGGTCGTCCACCAGCTCGTGTATGTGTTGGGAGAACGCGCCTTTGAGTGAACGCAACGCCATGCGTGCGGCGGACTTGCTGGAGGCGTCGATGAGGTCGGCGACGCTTTCGGCTTGGGCAAGGTCGAGTTTGTTGTTGAGGAAGGCGCGTTTGGTAAATTCGCCCGGCTCCGCCATGCGTGCGCCCAGTTCGAGGCAGCGTGAAAGCAGCATGTCCATCACGACGGGGCCGCCGTGTCCCTGCAATTCAATCACGTCTTCGCCGGTGAAGCTGGCGGGGGCGGCGAAATAGAGCAGGATGCCGTTGTCTATCGGCTGCCCGTCGTCGCCGAGAAAGTCGGTGTAAAGCGCGGTGCGCGGTTTGGGTGTTTTGCCGCCGCTGAGGGTTTGCGCCAAAGGCAGCAGGTTTTTGCCGGAAAGACGGATCACGCCGACGCCGCCGCGTCCGGGTGCGGTGGCGATGGCGGCGATGGTGGGTTGGGTTGCGGACATGAGAACTCGCGTATATATAAATTTAATGTGCCTATTATAGCAAAAGGCCGTCTGAAACTTTGGGTTTCAGACGGCCTTTAAATTAAGACGATTAAACGGCGACGGTAAAGCGCTCAAACAAATGCGCTTTGTTTTCCACATCGTCGGCGATGGCGACTGCCAAATCGGCCACGCTGATGCCTGCCGGAATTTCACCCTCCATCAGCAAATCGTCTTTGCCCAAACGGTATTTGCCGGTTTTGTCTTCGCTGAAACCGCCGGTCGCACCCAGTCGTGCAGGAGGGGAAACGAAAGACCAGTTCACGTCGCGGCGCGGCAGGAGTTCTGCCAAGAGATGGCGTGCGGCATTGGCACCGTCGAAAATTTCTTTTGGGAAGTCAGGCGTATCGATAACTTGCAAACCGGGTGCCACATACAGGCTGCCCGCGCCGCCGACGACCAACAAATAAGGCACTTGCGCTGCTTTTGCCGCTTCGACGATGCTGTTTGCGCCGCGTGTGAAATCCGCGCCGATGTTCGGATTGGTCCAGCCCGGGTTGAACGCGCTGACCACGGCATCAAAACCGGCCAGTTTGTCGGCAAAATCTGCTGCGTTGACATCTGCGGAGACTGCGGCAACATTTTGCGCTTGGAATACTTTGTCCGTATTGCGGGCGAAAGCGGTCACTTCATGACCGCGGCCTGCCAATTCTTGAACGACTGCGTTGCCGACATAACCTGTTGCACCGATAACTGCGATTTTCATGTTTGACTCCTTGTGGGGATGTGATTGATTAGATGAGTGCATTGTAAGGCCGTCTGAAACGCTTGATAATCCCTGTTTTGCTGTTATGATTGTGAAGTTGAACTACATAATCAGTCGAAATGCAAGACATCAAACCCCTGCTCGTTTTCGCCGCTGTCCTCGAACACGGCAGCATGAACGCCGCCGCTGCCGCGCTGGGCATGACGCCGTCGGCGGTCAGTCAGCACATCAACCGCCTCGAAACCCTGCACGGCATCAAGCTGTTAAACCGCAGTACGCGCAGTCTTGCGCCGACCGATGCCGGCCGCGCCTTGGGCGAATACTGCCGCCGCCTCGCCGCCACGCTTGCCGATACGCGTACCGTTATCGACAATCTGAAAACCGAGCCCGTCGGCGAATTGCGGATTTCCCTGACGTCTACGGTCATCGAATCCCGCGCTTTTCAGACGGCCTTTTCGCGCTTGCAAACCGAGTTCCCTAAAATCCGTCCTATCCTTAATTTCAGCGATACCTTGGACGACCTGCAACACAATCAGACCGACATCGCCATACGCGGCGGCGACCGTGCTTTGGACGATCCCAATCTGGTCGCGCACCATCTCGTGACTTGGCCGTACATCATTTGCGCCGCGCCGGATTATCTTGACCGGCATCCGCCCATTACCCATCCCTCTCAGCTTCATGCACACCGCTGGCTGCATCTTTTACCTGTCCGCACGACCTTGCAAAATGGTGAAGAAAGCTATTTCCTCGACATCGCCGACAGCATTGCCTGTACGCATCTTGCCGCCGTGTGTAACCTGACCGAAAGCGGATTTGGTTTGTCTTTGCAGGTGGGCGGCGAAGTGAGGGAGAAAATTGCACAAGGCCGTCTGAAAGCGGTTTTGCCTGAATGGACATTGCCGCCGGTCAGCCTTTATTTGGTAACGCCTTATCGTGTGCAGTCTGCCAAAACCGAGGTTGCCGTGCGCATTTTTACCGAGAGTTTTGCCAAGGAAGGGGATTTATGAACGCGGAAAATTGGAGCGTTTACCTGATTTTGTGCGAAAACGGCGCGTTTTATTGCGGCATCAGCAACCATCCGCAAGAGCGGTTTACGGCGCACTTGTCAGGAAAAGGTGCGAAATACACGCGTTTGAACAAGCCTGTCGAGATGCGCATCGTTTCAGACGGCCTGAACAAGAGTGAAGCGCTAAAACGGGAAATCGGGATTAAGAAATTGACGGTAGAGCAGAAGCGGGGATTGTGGGCTGAAGCTGAAACAATGATAAAAGACTAATGGCGGCAATGGATTAAATTGTAGTCGGGATATGAATAACCACATAAATAGGTAAGCCTGCTGGTGTCTTTTGGCATGGCCAAGCAGCAAATGTTTATTAACATGATTCAAAAAGGCCGTCTGAAATCTGATTGGGGTTCAGACGGCCTTTTTTAGGACAAGAGTCGGTTTAATGCTCATGGTATTATATGGAAATCTTGTAAAAAGTTGAATTTAAAAAGAAACTTTACAAAATTAAGAGGATAACTGTTTGAACAATAAAATGAAAATTATTACGCTAAATGACAAATGGGCGTAAATTTCTATCTGAGTAGAGGTGTGGTGTCAATATGTTTTTCCTGTTTTTGTGACAAAATCTGATTTATGCCAATATTTATTATAGTGTAGGTCGAACGGATTAGTTTATATGCTAGAATTTTTAAGCTGTTTATATAAAACAGTGATTTAAACTAAAACTAAGGAAAGACAGAACATGAACAAATTACTGATTGCCGTAATGATGATGGCTGGTTTGACAGCTTGTTCCCAAGAGGCTAAACAGGAGACTCAAGAGGCTGCTCAAGCCGTTGCATCTGATGTTAAAAACGAAGTTGCTTCTGCTGCCGATGCTGTTGCGTCTGCCGCTCAAGAAGCTGCCGATAAAGTCGAAGCCGCTGCCAGCAAAGCAGAGGAAGCCGCTAAACCTGAAGAAGCTGCCAAGCCTGAAGAGAAAACCGAAGCGCCTGCCGCTGACGCCAAGCCTGCCGAATCCGCCAAAGTGGACGGCAAAGCTGTTTTTGAAGCGAACTGTAAAGCATGCCACAGCGGCTTGATTCCCGGCGCTCCGGCCGTAGGCAAAAAAGAAGACTGGGCGCCTCGCATTAAACAAGGCAAAGACACCTTGCACAAACACGCCCTCGAAGGCTTCCAAGCCATGCCTGCCAAAGGCGGCAACGGCAGCTTAAGCGACGACGAAGTGAAAGCCGCAGTTGATTACATGGCCAACGAATCCGGCGCTAAATTCTAAATCATGCAGATTGAAACGCACCTTGCTACAAGGTGCGTTTTTTATGGGCAGACGGATGAAAGTTGAAATAGGGCCGATAAACAGGCAAAGGCCGTCTGAAACATTTTATTTTGAAGCACAATCGGCTAAAATCAGGAGAATGATTTTATGCAGGAGCAAACCATGAGCAATCAACACGACAACGTAGATGCCGGCGAAATCGCCAAGTTCAGCCAAATCGCCGACAAATGGTGGGATAAAAACGGCGAATTCAAGCCCCTGCATGACATCAATCCCTTGCGCCTCGACTATATCGACGGCTATGCCGGATTGGCAGGCAAACGCGTGCTGGATGTAGGTTGCGGCGGCGGTATTTTGTCGGAAAGCATGGCCAAACGCGGCGCAGAACACGTTACCGGCATCGATATGGCGGAAAAATCCCTGCAAACCGCCGCTGCCCATGCGGCCAGCCAACACGTTGCCAATATTGATTACCGCTGCATCCGCGTCGAAGACCTCGCCGCCGAGCAGCCGCACAGCTTCGACGTGGTAACGTGTATGGAAATGATGGAACACGTTCCCGATCCGTCCGCCATCGTTCAAGCCTGCGCGAAACTGGTCAAACCCGACGGCATGGTGTTTTTCTCTACCATCAACCGCAATCCCAAATCTTATCTGCATCTGATTGTCGGCGCGGAATATCTGTTGAAATTCGTCCCCAAAGGCACGCACGACTGGAAAAAATTCATCACGCCGGCAGAACTCGCGCGCATGTGCCGCCAAGCCGGATTGGATACCGTCGGCAGCAAGGGCATGACCTATAATTTGTTGAGCGGCCGTTATTCCTTGTGCGACTCGACCGAGGTTAACTATATGGTGACCTGTCGTCCGGCGTAAGGTTACACGGATAAAGCACACGGGCTTGCCCGATATTTGGAACACTATGTCGAAAGCAGCTTGATTCAAATATCGGTAAGGCAAATCAGGCCGTCTGAAAAGAAAAAAGGCATGTGCGATACATGCCTTTTTTGTATGTGCAGAGAGGTTGTCACTCTTATTCCGTCCAAGACGAATACGGATGTTTGCTCAAATACGCATTGGTGAATTTACCGTCTGCCGTGATTTCCTTGCCCAGCCAAGACGGTTTGGGAAACTCGGTATCTTCAGACGGCAATTCGATTTCCGCCACAATCAATGGTGCATTGTCGCCGAAATATTCGTCGATTTCATACACAAAGCCTTTAAATTCGACCCGATAGCGGTATTTTTCCATTTTAAACGGGCACATGTCCGCCATCATCGCCTGCGCGTGAGCCAGCGGAATTTCGTATTCAAACTCGCTGCGCGTCATGTCGGAAATATAGCCTTTCAGGGTCAGCCAGGCTTGCGAACCGATAATCCGCACGCGGATGGTGCACTCTTTTTCCACGCTCAGATAGCCCTGTTGCAACACCAGCGGCTCGCTTGCCGCTTCGCGCCAACTGTCATCCGCCAGCAAAAAGCGGCGTTCGATTTCGACCGTCATGAATTCTTTCCTTATTTACCAAACAGGCCGTCTGAAGATTAAAACGGCTTGAAAACCACCATATAAAGCGCGGCCACCATCATCAATACGGGGAGTTCGTTGAATACCCGATACCAGCGGTGCGAATACACATTGCTGCCGTTCTGGAAACGGCGCAGCAGCAGGCCGCAATAAAGCTGGTAGGCCAAGAGCAGCAGGCCGCACAATAATTTAACCGCCAGCCAGCCGTTGCCCCACCAATTGTTTACAAACCCGATGGCCGCGCCAAATATCAGTGTTCCCCAGCCCAAAGGCGACATAAAGCGGTACAGCCGCCGCGACATATCCGTCAGCCGTACATATTCCACGCTGCCGGGTTCCAATTGTGCCAGATTCACATAAATCCGCGGCAGATAAAACAGTCCCGCAAACCAAGAAATCACAAAAAACGCATGCAGCAGCTTAAACCACAAATACATTTCAGACGGCCTCAACACCTAAAACCGTTATTTTATCCGCAATGTGGCCTGAGCCAAAACAAAATAGTCAAAACAATCCGACAGGGTGCGTCGCAACAATGTGTTGTAGGCATGATTTTACCCAAAAACCAAATTGTAAATTTCGCAATAATATGCAAGTTGGGATATGCACGATGCAAAAAACTTGTTAAAATCCTATGCTATTTAATTATAAAAACATTATGGACGGAAAACATGAAACAATTCGAAATCAGCAACAGCGTCAGGAAAGCGCTTAGCAACTACCTAAATACGCACAATCTAAACCTCAAAGCCGCCATGGACAACGAAACAACCAATGGCGAAGTCGCGGCCATCGTTCACGCAGGATTGCCGGCGATGATTCGGAAAATCTATTCTTTGGAAAAAATGAAAACCTTTTTCTGGACGAAAAAAGATTTGATGATGGAATTTATCAATATGCGCTTGGACGCCGGCGATAAAAAGGGTAAAAACTAATTTTAGCGATGGGAGGGGGAGATAGAAGTTTGAAATCTGGACTTCTGTTTTCTCGAAAATCTTGTTAGGGACAGGGTGTACTTATTGTTCCTAATAAGTTTTGACAACCGAAAGGCCGTCTGAAATTCAAATGATAGGGCATGGGAACATGCCCTGTTTTTATGGGCGGCTTGTCCGCATTGGGAAAATATTGAGCTTGGCAATCGTTGCGGCGTTCTGCGCTGAGTGGTTTTATCGGCTGAATATTTTTATTATTTGTTTTGCTGAACATATTGAATGGATTATAAAAAGGCCGTCTGAAACATTTCAGACGGCCTTTGGTGTTGAATCAGCAATTAAAACGGCGGATTTTCAAATCAAGCTGCGTTGTCGAAACCGCTGTGGCGGAGCAGGGCATCCAGGCTTGGTTCGCGGCCGCGGAAGGCTTTGAAGGATTCGGCTGCACTGCGCGAACCGCCGACGGCCAGTATTTCTTTCCAGAAGCGGCGGCCGGTTTCGGCCACATCGTCGCTTTCTTCAAACGCTGCGTAAGCGTCTGCACTCAAAACTTCCGCCCATGCGTAGCTGTAATAGCCTGCGGAGTAGCCGCCGGCGAAGATGTGGCTGAAGCTCAAGGCAAAGCGGTTGTATGCCGGCGGTTGGGTCACGGCGACTTCTTGACGCACTTTGTCCAAGATTTGCGGCCATTCTTTCAGACGGCCTTCATCTTCCTGATGATAGATTTCCATGTCGAAGAGGGCAAATTCCATTTGACGGACGAGGAACATACCGCGTTGGAAGTTTTTGGCCGCGTGCATTTTGTTGAACAGCTCTTTCGGCAATACCGCGCCGGTTTCTTCGTGCGAGGACATTTGCGCCAATACGTCGTATTCCCAAACGAAGTTTTCCATGAATTGGCTAGGCAGCTCGACCGCGTCCCATTCGACGCCGTTGATGCCGGATACGCCCACTTCGTCAACTTGGGTCAACAAGTGGTGCAGGCCGTGGCCGGTTTCGTGGAAGAGGGTGATGATTTCGTCGTGGCTCAAACGCGCCTCTTTGTCGCCGACCGGCGGGGTAAAGTTGCAGACGAGGTAGGCAGTCGGCAGTTGCAGCGTACCGTCGGCGAAACGGCGGCGGCTTTTGTAGCCGTCCATCCATGCGCCGCCGCGTTTGCCTTCGCGTGCGTACAAGTCCATGTAAATGCCGCCGATGGTTTGGCCGTCTTGTTTCAGCTCGAAATAGCGCACGTCTTTGTGCCAAACGGGGACGGTTTTTTCAGCCAGCTCGATGCCGTAGAGTTTTTTGATTTGGGCAAACAGGCCTGCCAATACTTTGCTGATAGGGAAGTATTTTTTCACTTCGGTTTCGCTGAAGGCGTATTTGGCTTGGCGCAGTTTTTCGGCGGCGTAGCTCAAATCCCAAGATTGCGGATCTTCGATATTCAGGCTCTCGCGTGCAAAGGCTTTGATTTCGGCAAAGTCTTTTTCGGCAAATGGTTTTGCGCGGCGGGCAAGGTCGTGCAGGAAGTTTAGAACCTGTTCGGGCGTATCCGCCATTTTGGTTGCCAGTGACAGCTCGGCGTAGGTTTTGAAGCCGAGCAGTTTGGCGGTTTTCAGCGCGTTTGCAAGCGTTTGTTCGACGTTGGCCGTGTTGTCGAATTTGCCTTCGTCAGACAATTCGCTGGCACGGGTAACGTAGGCGCGGTAGATTTGTTCGCGCAATTCGCGGTTGTCGGCGTATTGGATAACGGCGAGGTAGTGCGGAATCTGCAGGCCGATTTTGTAGCCTGTTTTGCCTTCGCTTTGCGCGGCGGCGGCAAACATGGCGATGGAGTCTTCAGGAATGCCGGCAAGCGGCGCGGCATCGTCAAAGTAAATGCCGAAAGCGTCGGTCGCGTCTTGGACGTTTTGTGCGAATTTGGCACCCAGTTGCGCGCCTTCGGTTTGCAGTTGCGCCAGTTCTGCCTGCTGTTCGGGCGGTAATTCGGCACCGCTGAGGACGAAATCGCGCAAGTCGTGGTTGAGCTTGGTTTGCTGCGCAGGGGAGAGGGTGTCGAATTCGGCAGAATTTTTGATGATTTTGAAGCGGTTGTACAACTCGATGTCTTGACCGATTTCGGTAAAGAAAATGGTGATTTCAGGCATCAATTCGTTGTATACGGCACGCAGCTCGGGCGTATCGACCACGGAATTGAGATGGGAAACCACGCTCCAAATGCGGCCGACGCGTTCGGTAATGTCAGTCAGTTTTTCGACGGTGTTGGCCCAGTCGGTGTGCGTTTGCGCTTTGATGGCGGCGATTTGTTCGCGTGCTTCGGCAATGGCGGTTTGCAGGGCGGGTTTGATGTCTTCGGTTTTGATTTGGTCGAAACGGGGTTCTTCGCCCAAGTGGAGCAGGACGTTGTCGCTCATATGGTTTCTCCTGAATAAGATGGATTCAGACGGCCTTGTGGCCGTCTGAAAAGAAAACGATAGGCGTTATATGGTGGCAGACAGATAGAATTAAAGTGTCTTGTCTGCCTGTCGGCCAATTTTATTCTGCGCCGCGCGGATTGGCGTGCAATGGCGCAGCCAGTTCGAGGCGCATTGGTGTGCCTTTCGGGGCAAATACGGCATTGGCAACATTGGTTTGCAGGGATTCGGCAAACGAGCCGCGATACACTTTTGCACCTTGGTGGGTCAGGTTGGATTGTACATCGACGTACACTTCGCCGCCGATTTGACGCCAGAGGTGGCAGAAGGTGTAATCTTCGGACAGGTAGCGTTTGCTTTTCGGATCAACCATGCAGTCGAAGAAGCGGTAGTGTAGGCCTTTGTCTTCTCTGTTGTAGTCACTGTCGGAGATGTAGTTCAACTCGGGGTAGGCTGCCATCATTTTTTCAAATACGCTGCGCTTGATAACCATAAAGCCGGTTGGCGCGTCATGGACTTTCATAAAACCGTCTTCATCGACTTTCAGTACGATTTCACCGTTTTCATTTTTTTCGCTGGTGTTGACGGTATAAGAAGTGTACATGCGCTCGAAGTCGGCTTGAGTCGTGCCGGCCGGAACACCTTCTTCAGGCCAGTTGTCGCGTTTGAGCGGGTAAATGCCTGCCACAACGTCTTTGTCGGCCAAAAGCAGACGGTAGAATGAATCGGGAGAGAAGCCGATGTCGGAGTCAATCCAAAATAAATGCGTCCATTCTTTGTTTTCTAAGAATGTGGCCACGCAGTTGTTGCGCGCGCGCGTAATCAGGCTTTCGCCGCGCTGCATCATCACTTGAAGCGGTAGGCCGTGTGCGGCATTGGTGTGGACGATGTTCAGAAGTGAGAGGGTGTAGTTGTGGAAATATTTGCCGTCATGGCTGGGGGTCATGATTACAGGGTACATTTCGGCAAGGGCTGATTCGGGCAACATGAGTTTTCCTTATTGTTGATTATAAATTTGGGTATTGTAAGTGATTTGATAGTATATATAAACTGGACTATTTTAATTTATTGATTAATTGGCATTGCGTGCGTAAGAATTCGTCCAAAACCGCCTGTTGGATTTCCAAGCGTTTGGCTACGGGCGAGGCAAAGCGCACGATGATGTTATACACCTTGTCATCATGTGGCACACGGGATACACGCGGCTGGGCGGCGGGCGTGATAAACAATTTTTGGGTTTGCACGTTTTCCAAATGCTGCTTGATGGCAGGGACATAAGGCTCGCACAATGGCTCAAGAACATCTTTCAGACGGCCGATGATTTCGTCCGAATCCAAATGAATCGGTACGGGAATTTCCACCGTATGAATTACATAATCGCCCAAAATATTGTCGCGGCGCACGGTGTGGCTCAGAAGCAGGCTGTTGGGAAACGAGAGTGTTTTGCCGGAAAGCTGGCCAATCAACGGATTGGGGCCGATTTGCATCATCAGCGTGTTCAGCTTGATATCGACCACCCGTCCGCGCAGGCCGTTGATTTCGATGTAGTCGCCGATGGAATATTGTTTGGTTACCGAGCGCAGGATGCTGCCGGACAAACACATAATCAATTCTTTGGTCGCCACCACAATTGCCGCAGCTACCGCAAACATCGACAACGCCAAAGTTTGAATCTGCGCCGCCCAAATCATCGCCAGCCCGAACAAGAGCAGCAGCATGGTGATGTTGCGACTGACCACCAGCGAACGGCGTTTGTTTTCGATGCTCAAATCCGGATGGCTGCGAAAATGAGCCGAGAGCAAAATGCTGCGCCCGGCAATGACGGCCACAATCATCACCATCGACATCAAAGCCGATTTGATGATTTCTTCACTGACAGGCAAAGCGTTCAGCCATTCCTGTATGGTGTTCCACATAATGCTGTTTCCTTTCCCTTTTTAGGCCGTCTGAAAACCCACGCGTTCAAAAATTTCTGCCGCACACACTTCCGATACTGCAAACAAAGTTGCCACGCTACCCAAAGCCCGTTGTGCTGCCACGCTCAAATCATCACGGCATACTTCGCCCAGCCACTCAACAGGCCGCACCAGCGACATTTTCTCATCGTCCCATTGCGGACAATGTACTGCGCCGCCTGTAATCCTGCCGATCCGATAACGGCGCAGGGCAGGCGAGTAGGTCAGTACGGCATCTCCATCGGCCAACTCGTTGGAAAACCGCCACATCTGAGCCGCACCCGATTGCGCTGTTCTCAATTTCACATCCGGCACGGCCGAACGGTAAATATCCGTCAGTTTCTCACGGCCAAAACCCTTGGCCGCCGCTTCGGCCAGCATGGGCCAGGCCAACGCCGCCACACCGCGTTCAAAAAATACATCATAAAGCGCACCTTGCGTGCTGCGAACCATATAAAGTCTGGCTTGTTTTCCCATTGCAGTACCTGTTTGTTTGAAGAACCCATCCCTTTGTTTCCATGTTACCTGTTACGGCTGAAAAATTCGATATTTTACATTGCCGGAAGGGTTTGAAGTTCTCGCTGAAAATAAATGAATTATAGATGAAAGGCCGTCTGAAAAATAAAATAGGCTTATATATCAACAGATGATATATCGTAACAATATATTAATAACTGTAAAATTTTTTACGTTTGTATCAAAAAAAGATAAAATGAAAGAATCAATCGCGAAAGATTGCTATTCACTGAACATTAGGAGAGAAAAAATGACCTGCAAAACCCACGAACATCATGACCACGTTCACGGCGCAAACTGCGGCCACACTGCCATCCAACACGAAGGCCACGTCGATTATCTGCACGACGGCCACCTGCACCATGAGCACAACGGCCACTACGACGAGCATGCTCTGAGTGTCAATAAAACCAACCCTGACGGCTGCCATCCGGTTGACACCTGCCACGGCCACATTCACGGCGAAGGTTGCGGCCACGAAGCTGTACCGCACGGCGATCACGTCGACTACATCGTCAACGGCCGTCTGCATCACCAACACGGCGATCACTGCGACGACCACGGCCCGGTTGAAATCGTTAAATAAAACTGTTTTTCAGACGGCCTTTGATATGGGGCTTCTATAGAAAAAGGGGGTGTATTTTCCCCCCCCCCCTTTTTTTGTGGGCTATCTTTTCCTATTAGCCAAAGTCTCTTGCAATAAACTTTTCAGATAATCTCTCTATACAATAAGGTCGTCTGAAAGCCTCAATCCGTATTTGATTTATGTTTTTAAAGCGCTTTTTAAATTAAAGGCCGTCTGAACGTGTAGTTTCAGACGGCCTTTAGTCTTACCAATTCACACGAACTGCCCTGCTGCCGAGCAATGTTTCCAGTTCGTCAAACAAGGCGGTGCTTGGCGTTACAATCCATTTGGGCGCAATTTTCAATTTACCCGATGCTTTGCCGTTGCTGTACGATAGTTGCAGCGGGATGTGCGACGTGTCGGGCAGGCGGTGTGTAGTGAGGATGGCGGCGAGGCGCGTGATGTCGTGGCCGGGGGCGAGGGCGAGGCTGAGGCTGCGGGCGTAGCGTTCGCGCGCCATTTGCAGGGTCATGACTTGGTTTGCCATGATGCGCAGTCCGTCGCCGCCGCCGTAGTCGTCGCGGCTGACTTTGGATTCGATAATCAGCACTTGGTCGGATTTGAGGTAGTCTGCGCAGTTTTCCAGCGTGTGGCCGCTGACCATGATTTCAATCTGTCCGCTCAAATCTTCGAGGCTGACGAAGGCGATTTTGCCGCGTTTGCCCATCATGGTGCGCACGGCGGTAACGAACCCGGCGAGGCGCACGCTGTCTTGCGGTTTCAGACGGCCTAATTTGGTCGGGGCGATTTGGCGGACTTCTTGGGCATAAGGGCCGAACGGGTGGCCGGAGAGGTAGAAGCCGATGACGGTTTTTTCTTCGGCGAGTTTTTCCGATTCGCTCCACATGGGGGCATCGACGAGCTGCACCGGTTCGATGGCGTCTTCCATCATGTCGAAAAGCCCGCCCTGATTGGCGTTGGCGGCTTTTTGGTCGGCGTTGTTCATGGCAAGGTCGATGTTCGCCAAGAGCATGGCGCGGTTGGGTTCGATGCTGTCGAACGCGCCGCCGCGTATCAGGGCTTCGAGGGTGCGGCGGTTCATGTGTTCTTTGCCGACGCGCTCGCAGAAGTTCAAGAGGCCGGTAAACTTGCCGCCGCTTTGCCGCGCGGCGATGATGGATTCGACGGCGGCTTCGCCCGTGCCTTTAATCGCGCCGAGTGCGTAGCGGATTTTCATGTTCGGATACGGCGTGAAGCGGTAGTCGGATTCGTTGATGTCGGGCGGCAGGAACTCGATGCCGTTGGCGCGGCAGTCGTCGTAGAAATGTTTGAGCTGGTCGGTATTGTCCAATTCAGACGACATGGTTGCCGCCATAAATTCGGCGGGATAGTGGGCTTTGAGCCATGCGGTCTGATAGGAAATCAGGGCGTAGGCGGCGGCGTGGGATTTGTTGAAACCGTAGCCGGCGAATTTTTCCATGTAGTTGAAGATTTCGTCGGATTTTTCGCGCGAAATACCTTGTTTTGCCGCGCCTTCGGCGAAGATTTCGCGGTGTTTCACCATTTCTTCAGGCTTTTTCTTACCCATGGCGCGGCGCAGCAAGTCCGCGCCGCCGAGCGAGTAACCGCCGATAATCTGCGCCGCCTGCATCACTTGTTCCTGATACACCATAATGCCGTAGGTCGGCGCGAGGATGCCTTCGAGCAGCGGATGGATGTATTGGAATTCTTGGCCTTTCATACGCGCGACGAAGTCGGGAATGTTGTCCATCGGGCCGGGACGGTAGAGCGATACGAAGGCGATGAGTTCTTCAAACTTGGTCGTATGCGCCGTTTTCAGCATTTTTTTCATGCCGGTCGACTCAAACTGGAAGACGGCGGTGGTGTTCGCATCGCGGAAGATTTGGTAGGCGGCCTGGTCGTCAAGCGGAATCTTGCCGACATCGACGATATCGCCGGTGGTGCTTTTGATGTTGTTCTGCGCCATTTCGATAATGGTCAGGTTGCGCAGACCCAAAAAGTCGAATTTCACCAAACCCACGTCTTCCACGTCGCCCTTGTCGTACATGGATACGGGCGAGGCGGATTCGTCCGCCTGATACACGGGGCTGTAATCGGAAATCTTGCCCGGCGCAATTAACACGCCACCCGCGTGCATACCCAGACCGCGCGTCAGGTCTTCCAGCTTTTTCGCCAGCGTAATCAGTTCGTCCGCTTCTTCTGCTTCAATTAATTCCTGAATTTGCGGCTCGGCCTCCATGGCTTTTTCCAAACTCAGGGGTTTGTTGGCTTCCAACGGAATCAGCTTGGACAGTTTGTCGCACAGCATAAACGGCAGTTCCAGCACGCGTCCCACGTCGCGGATGACCGCTTTGGACGACATCGTGCCGAAGGTAACAATCTGGCTGACCGCTTCCGCGCCGTATTTTTCGCGCACATATTCAATCACGCGGCCACGGTTTGCCTGACAGAAGTCAACGTCAAAGTCAGGCATGGAGACGCGTTCAGGGTTTAAGAAACGTTCAAACAGTAGCGCGTATTTGAGCGGATCAAGGTCGGTAATCTTCAATGAATACGCCACCAGCGAGCCTGCACCCGAACCACGGCCCGGCCCGACCGGACAGCCGTGCGTTTTCGCCCAGTTGATAAAGTCTTGTACAATAAGGAAATAGCCGGGGAATTCCATCTGGATGATGATGTTCAGCTCAAAATCCAAACGTTCTTGATATTCCGGCATTTTTGCCGCACGCTCCGCCTCGTCGGGATAAAGCTGAACCATGCGTTCCTGCAAACCCTCGTTGGACAGCTTCACCAAATAATCGTCCAGCGACAGACCGTCCGGAGTAGGGAAGAGCGGTAGGAAGTTTTTGCCCAATGTGATGTGCAGATTGCAGCATTTGGCAATTTCCACCGTGTTTTCCAAGGCTTCGGGCAAGTCGGCGAAACGTTCCAGCATCGTTTCCGGCGGAATGAAAAACTGGCTCGGCGTAAAATCGCGCGGACGTTTCTTGTCCGTCAGCACCCAGCCGCCTGCGATGCACACCCGCGCCTCGTGCGCGTTGAAATCGTCGCGGCTCATAAACTGAGTCGGATGCGTCGCTACCACCGGCAAATCCAATTCCTCTGCCAGTTTCACGCTGCCGGAAACGCAAGCCTCCCATTCGGGTCGTTCGGGTAGGCGTTGCAGCTCTAAATAAAACGCATCGGGAAACCATGCCGCATATTTCAACGCCGCCGCACGCGCTGCGTCTTCGTTGCTGTTCAAAAGATTCACGCCCACTTCGCCGTAATGTGCGCCACTCAAGCAAATCAAGCCGCTGTTGTCGCCGTTTTCCAGCCATTCGGGATTAAGTTCCGCATGATGGATATTGCGGTCTTTGCCGACATAGGCCTCCGTCAAAAGTTCGCTCAAGCGCAGATAGCCCGCATCGTTGCGGATAATCAGCATGGCACGAAACGGCTTGTCGGACGCATTCGGATTGCCTATCCACACATCTGCCGCGCCGATGGGCTTAATCCCTGCACCGCGGCAGGCTTTATAGAATTTCACCAAGCCGAATTCGTTCATCAAATCGCTGATGCCCAAAGCAGGTAAACCGTATTCCTGCGCTTTGGCAATCAGTTTTTTAATCCGCACCATACCGTCGGTAATCGAGAATTCGGTATGCAGGCGCAGGGGGATGTAGGTCGGCTCGGTCATGGCAAAATCGGCGTGAACAATAAAAGGCGTATTGTAGCAGGGTTGGCAGCGAAAGGCCGTCTGAAAACCAAATGTAATGAGGTTGGATAAAGCAAATAAAACAGAAGGGGGCTTTCTTTCAGACGGCCATGTTAAAATATCGCCATTATTGAAAAGGATTGAATGATGGAAGCAACCGTCTATCTTGAAGACAACGAATACATCGCTTTATGCGACCTGTTGAAATTGGCCGGTCTTGCCGAAAGCGGCGGACAGGCAAAAGCGTTTATCGCCGAAGGGCTGGTGTTGCGCAACGGCGAAACCGAAATACGTAAAACTGCCAAAATACGCGGCGGCGAAGTGATTGAGTTTGACGGTGCGCGCTTGGAAATCGCTGATGGATACGACCCTGAAGAATAAAGCCGAAGCCATCTTGGGCGAGCCGTTGTTAGACGAACCCGTCCTCCCCGAGTCATGGGAATGTTGCGGCAGCGAGTGCGGCGATGCCTGTATTCAGACAATGTATTGGGCGGAAAAAGCACGTTATGACGCGCAACGGCGGAAATTGAAAGAAGCAGGGTGGGTAGACGGCGAAGATGAGACAAAGGCCGTCTGAAAACGATTGGCTTGATGTAAATCGTGTTTTAAATAATGCTGCATTAAAGCCAATGCCGTCTGAAAGTTTCAGACAGCATTGGCTTTTTTAAAGTTTAAATTAAGATTTTGTTACCTCGGAAGTGGTTGCATTTTCAGGTGTGCCAGGTGCAGCATCGGCAGGAGCCTGATAATCTGTATTTTGCGATGAAGAGGGCTCAGCATTGTCATGTTTATGATGCTTATCATGTTTACCAAAGTGTCGTTTGTCTTGATCGTCATCTTGTGCTACTGCCAATACTTTGCCGTTTTGAGCATCAACCAAAGCTTCGTATTCAACGCCGTCTTTCAAGATTTCTACTTTGTAACGGCCGCCCAAATGTTGTTTGTATTTGTAATCGACATCTTTAACGACGCCGCCCACTTCTGCTACCGCTGCTGCGGCTGCTTGCTGGCCGGAAACCTTTGCAAACATACCTTCTTTGAAAGCCATGGTACCTGCCGCACCGGCAACGCCCAAACTTGAAGCAATAATACCGGCAATGATGAGTTTTTTTGAAATAAAAGCGTTAATGCGTTTCATGATTTTCTTTCCTACTGTGTTGTTGAACGATGAATGCATTCTATGCCTCAACAATTAGCTGAACATGAGCAAAACGCTAAGATGTGTAATGGGTTGCAATACTAAAATTAACACTTTAATAATGGAGATCGAAGCCGCGTTTTCAGACGGCCTTGCTGATATGTTGTGATGGCATATTTGGCGCAGATTGTGGTTTGCGTGTGAAAACAAAAAAAGCGTGATGAAAAAAAGGGCATGTGTGAGACATGCCCCCGGATTAAATGGTAAATGCGATGGTGAGAAACCAAATGACAGAATAAGATTTGCGGTTGGTCAACTTATCTCATTCCGCCTTGTTTTACAATCACTCAGGCGATGTTTCGCCTGCAAGATTTTCTATTTCTTCGCGATGCGCGTCAAACCATGAGCCGACCACTTGATTGACTTCGTCCATGCCTTGTTTTTTCAGGCTGGAGAACAGTTGAACGCTAATTTTTTGACGTTCGGTGTAGGGTTTGAGTGATTTTTTTACCGCCGCCAAAGTTTTAATCTGGTCGTTTTTAGACAGCTTGTCTGCTTTTGACAGCAGGATATGCACAGGACGGCCGGTGATGTGGAAAAAGTCCAGCATTTGGATGTCTAAAGCTTTGAGCGGATGGCGCGAGTCCATAATCAAAATCAGGCCGATCAGTTGGCGGCGTTGTTGCAGGTAGTCGCCCAAGAGTTTGACCCAGTGCGCACGGATGGCCTCCGGTACTTGCGCGTAGCCGTAGCCGGGCAAGTCGACCATGAAATTGCCGTTTTCCAGTTCAAAGAAATTGATGTGTTGGGTGCGGCCCGGTGTTTTGGAAACGTAGGCAAGGCGCACATGATTGGTTAAAGTATTGATGGCGCTGGATTTGCCGGCATTGCTTCGGCCGACAAAGGCAATCTCGGCTGGCGTGTCGGGCAGGTCTTTCAGATGGTTGACCGTTGTAAAGAATTTGGCGTTTTGAAAAAGGTTCATCAGGATTTCCTTACATGGAAACAAAACTGCAACATCATAATTTGTATCGGGCATTTATGTTGCAGCAGTTTGGTAATTTGAGTAGTAATTTAATGTAAACTTGGTATAGAATAGCACGTTTATAGAATTATCGGTTTTAATCGGGAAAATTCCCCGGTATTTGAGTATAAAAAAGGCATTGACGCGGTACGCAATGCTGTAATCAGGAGCACTCCATGAAACGATTGACTTTATTGGCCTTGGTATTGGCTGCCGGTGCGGTTTCCGCTGCCCCTAAAGCAGATGCTGAAAAAGGCAAACAGGTAGCGACTACTATCTGTGCGGCGTGTCACGCAGCCGATGGTAACAGCGGTATCGCAACTTATCCTAAACTGGCAGGTCAGGCTGCGGCCTACACCTACGGTCAAACCATGGCCATCAAAGACGGTACCCGTACGCACGGTGCTGCCGGCGTAATGAAACCGATGGTGATGAACTTGTCCGAACAAGACATCCGCGACGCTGCCGCCTACTATGCTAAACAACAAGGCAAACCGGGCGAAGCCAATCCTAAAGAAAACCCAGAGCTGGGCGCGAAAATCTATCGCGGCGGCCTGAGCGCTAAAAAACTGCCGGCATGTATGTCTTGCCACGGTCCTAGCGGCGCAGGTATCCCTGGCGGCGGTACTGAAATCCAAGCCTATCCTCGTCTGGGCGGCCAGCACAAAGCTTACGTTGTCGAGCAAATGAAAGCTTACCAATCCGGCCAACGCAAAAACGCCATCATGGCCGATATTGCCAACCGCCTGAGCGAAGAAGAGTTGAACGCAGTAGCCAACTTTATCCAAGGTTTGCACTAATTTCGTTTTGAAACGAGCTTATTGATACAGGCCGTCTGAAAACCCTTCAGACGGCCTTAGCCAATATAGGCCGATAAGCCTGATTGTTTTTTTCAAATAGCGACAGCAAGATTTTTACTACAATATGCAGTATTCTTCCTTTCGCATCACACGTCATTGCAGTCCGTTCCATCGGATCGGGTTGCCCCAAGCCGACATTTGAGACATGAGTAAATCTTCATCATCCGTCCCACTCATCCGCAGACCGTGGTTTGCCTTTTTCAGCTCCATGCGTTTTGCCGTCGCCCTGCTCAGCCTGTTGGGCGTGGCTTCGATTATCGGTACGGTCTTGCAGCAAAACCAGCCACAAGTCGATTATTTGGTGAAATTCGGCCCGTTTTGGTCGCAGATTTTCGGCTTTTTGGGCCTGTACGACGTATACGCCTCGGCGTGGTTCGTTGTCATCATGATGTTTTTGGTGATTTCCACCGGATTGTGCCTGATTCGCAATGTTCCGCCGTTTTTGCGCGAGATTCGTTCGTTCCGTGAAAACGCGAAGGAAAAATCGCTGGCGGCAATGCGCCATTCCATCGTTTTAGACGGACAGGTGACGCCTGAAGTCGCGCAACGATATTTGGAAGTGCAGGGCTACGGCTGCAAAACTGTTACGCGTGAAGACAGCTCGGTTTTGGTGGCGGCGAAAAAAGGCGCGATGAACAAATGGGGCT
The DNA here is from genome assembly GCF_051962755.1 of Neisseria sp. P0008.S004. NCBI lineage: Bacteria > Pseudomonadati > Pseudomonadota > Betaproteobacteria > Neisseriales > Neisseriaceae > Neisseria > Neisseria sp. P0008.S004. The sequence continues at coordinate 225,733 of NZ_JBQCUZ010000003.1, read as the reverse complement.
ATATCTTTGCCCATGCCGCGCTTATTGTGATTTGTTTGGGCGGTTTGATAGACAGCAATATCCTGCTGAAAATCGGTATGCTTACCGGCCAAGTCGTGCCGGACAATACGGCGGTTTATGCCAAAGACTTTAAGCCCGAAAGCGTGTTGGGAGAATCCAACCTGTCGTTTAGGGGCAACGTCAATATCGCGGAAGGGCAGAGCGCGGACGTGGTGTTTCTGAATGCGGATAACGGCATGCTCGTGCAAGACTTACCGTTTTCCGTCAAATTGAAGAAATTCCATATTGATTTTTACGATACCGGTATGCCGCGTGATTTTGCTAGTGACTTGGAAGTAACGGACAAGGCGACCGGCAAAGTCAGCGAACACACCATCCGCGTCAACCATCCTTTGACGCTGCACGGTATTACAGTTTATCAGGCAAGTTTTGCCGACGGCGGCTCGGACTTGACGTTTAAAGCGTGGAATCTGGCTGATGCCGACCGCACTCCGGTCAAACTCAAAGCAACTTCCATGCGCGAGTTTCCGCTGGATTTGGGCAAGGCTTCTTATAAATTGGAATTCGACCAGTTTACTTCGATGAACGTCGAAGACATGAGCGAGCCGTCTGAAAAAGAGCAAAACCTGAAATCCGCCCTCAACGATGTTCGCTCCGTTCGTCAGGAAGGCAAAAAATACACCAATATAGGCCCGTCTATCGTTTACCGCATCCGCGACAAAGCAGGGCAGGCGGTCGAATATAAAAACTATATGTTGCCGGTAAAACAAGATGAAGACTATTTCTTCATTACCGGCACTCGCAGCGGCTTGGCGCAGCAATATCGTTGGTTGCGCATTCCGATGGATAAAAACGGCCAAATCGACACCTTTATGGCTTTGCGCCAATATCTGAAAGATGATGCGGCACGCCGTAAAACCGTTGCTAATGCCGTTAAAGGCGCGCCTGCCGAAATCCGTGAGCAATTCATGGCAGCGGCGGAAAACACTTTGTCGATTTTTGCCAAAGGCGGCTATTTGGCTTTGGACGAATTTGTTACCACCAATATTCCGAAAGAGCAGCAGGAAAAAATGCAGGGCTATTTCTATGAGATGCTCTATGGCGTGATGAATGCCGCTTTGGAAGATACGATCAGCACATACAATCTGCCGGCTTGGACACAAGATGAAAAACGCAACCGCTTCCTGCTGCACGCAATGGATGCTTACACCGGTTTGACCGAATATCCCGCGCCAATGATGCTGCAACTGGAAAGTTTTGCCGAAGTACGCTCTTCCGGTTTGCAGATGACTCGCTCGCCGGGCGCATTCTTGGTGTATTTGGGTTCGGTATTGCTGGTGTTGGGTACGGTGTTTATGTTCTATATTCGTGAAAAACGTGCTTGGCTGCTGTTTTCAGACGGCCGTATCCGTTTTGCCATGTCTTCCAGCCGCAACGAACGCGACTTGCAGAAAGAATTTCCGCAACACACACGGCAATTGCAGCAGCTTGCCAAGGATTTGAACCATGAATAACAAACATCAGGCTTTGCCCGAGCATGAGCTTCTGACACACAAATCATTTATCCGAAACCTCAACCTTTTCGACTGGGCATTCGCGCTGCTGATTGCAGTCGGTGCGTTTATTGCCCAAACCCAGTCCGGTCTGCATATGGACATCTACGAAATGGTGATTTTGTGGGCGAGTGCCGGTATTGCCGTTTTTCTGGGTTGGTTTTTCAAACCGATGCGCTGGTTTATCCCTTTGGGCGTGTGCTTGGCGTATTTGGCCGTTGATTTGTATGGCGGCAACATCAAACACGCAGACGGCTTCCTGCTCAAATACCTGTTAAGCAGCCAGTCGGCGATTATGTGGCAATGCGCGTTTGTGTTCTTCGCCTTGTTTGCCTATATCGTCGGTGCGATAGCGGCGGTGCGCAAAAATGTGCCGTCCAATACGCTTTTGGGCATGGGTACCGTGTTTGCATGGGTTTCCGCGATGGCGGGCTTTGTCGGTTTGCTGGTGCGCTGGCATGAAAGCTATCTGCTGCGTCCCGATGCCGGCCATATTCCGGTCTCCAACCTTTACGAAGTATTCATCTTGTTCTTGGTTATTACGGCGCTGATGTACCTCTATTACGAAGGTCGTTTTGCCGTACAAAAACTGGGCGGCTTCGTGTTCAGCTTTATGGCGATTGTGGTCGGATTTGTCTTGTGGTACAGCGTTTCACGCGAGGCGCATACCATCCAGCCGCTGATCCCTGCTTTGCAGTCTTGGTGGATGAAAATCCACGTTCCGGCCAACTTTATCGGCTACGGCGCATTCTGTATCGCCGCCATGTTGGGTATTGCCGAACTGCTGGCACTCAGAAAAGAAGATGCAGGCAAAAAATCATGGCTGCCGCACTCGCAAGTCATTGAAGAAGTGATGTACAAAGCGATTGCCGTCGGTTTCCTGTTCTTCACGATTGCCACCATTCTCGGCGCATTGTGGGCGGCTGACGCGTGGGGCCGCTATTGGAGCTGGGACCCGAAAGAAACTTGGGCATTCATCGTTTGGCTGAATTACGCGGTCTGGTTGCATTTGCGGCTGGTGGCAGGCTGGCGCGGCAAAGTGTTGGCTTGGTGGGCGGTCATCGGCCTGGTCATTACCGCCTTTGCCTTTATCGGCGTGAATATGTTCTTGAGCGGCCTGCACTCTTACGGCACTTTGTAAACCGCTTATTCCGCACTTTATTTCAGACGGCCTTTTTCCGTTTTCGGAGAAAACGCCGTCTGAATCGTTTTTAATCATTTTTTCAGACGGCCTCAAACCATGTTGGTATTAGGAATTGAATCATCTTGCGACGAAACCGGCGTTGCGCTCTACGATACCGAGCGCGGCCTGTTGGCGCATCATTTGCACACACAAATGGCGATGCACGCCGAATACGGCGGAGTTGTCCCCGAATTGGCCAGCCGCGACCATATCCGCCGTGTCGTGCCGTTGACGCAAGGTTGCTTGAAGGAAGCAGGCGTAGGCTATGCCGATATTGACGCGGTTGCCTTTACGCAAGGTCCGGGCTTGGGTGGCGCATTACTGGCCGGTTCAGGCTTCGCCAACGCTTTGGCATTTGCCATCGGCAAGCCCATTATCCCTGTCCACCATCTTGAAGGCCATTTGCTCTCGCCCTTGTTGGCAGACGATAAGCCTGAATTTCCATTTGTCGCTTTGCTGGTGTCGGGCGGACATACGCAATTTATGGCTGTACGCGGTATCGGTGATTACACCTTGCTGGGCGAGAGTGTGGATGATGCGACAGGCGAGGCATTTGATAAAACGGCCAAGCTCTTGGGCCTGCCTTATCCCGGCGGTGCCAAATTATCCGAGCTGGCCAAACTCGGCACGCCTGATGCTTTCACATTCCCACGCCCCATGCTCCATTCGCACGATTTGCAGATGAGCTTTTCCGGTTTGAAAACAGCCGTTTTGACCGCTGTCGAAAAAGTCCGCGCCGAAACCGGCAGCGATGAAATTCCGGAACAAACACGCAACGATATTTGCCGCGCCTTCCAAGATGCAGTGGTTGACGTATTGGCGGCCAAAGCCAAAAAAGCGTTGTTGGATACCGGCTTCAGAACTTTGGTGGTTGCCGGCGGCGTGGGTGCAAACTGGAAACTGCGTGATGAATTTTCGCGCTTAACCGTCAAAGTGCCGTCTGAAAAAGGCAAACCCAAACCGCAGGAAGAAAAAATCAATGTTTATTTTCCGCCGATGGCATACTGTACCGACAACGGCGCAATGATTGCCTTTGCCGGCGCGATGCGTCTTGCCGAGCGTCAGGCTGTCAGTGCATTCAATGTTAAGCCGCGCTGGCCGCTGTCGGATATTGTGAAGCAGGGCTGATGTATTAGACTGCTTCGATGCAATGAAAGGCCGTCTGAAAACCTGAAGATATGGTTTTCAGACGGCCTTTAATGAAACGGATGTTTGCGGTAAAACTTCATTCAAAAAGATGAGTAATTTTTTCATCCGTTTTTTCTACAATATTAACTTTGATTGATTGCAAAAGGCCGTCTGAAATGACGAATTTATCCAAAGGTTTGCTGGCTGCGATAGCGTCCAATTTGTTGTTTGCCATGCTGTTTCTGTACGGCGTATGGATGCAGCCGATGAGTGGCACAGAAATTTTCGCGTGGCGTATGGTGGCGATGTTGTCGGCTTTATGCGTGCTGATGACGATGGTCAACGGTTGGCGGGCGGCGGCGCGGTTTGCGAGCAATATCGGCCGCGATTGGAAGCGGTGGCTATTGATTGTATTGCCGACGCCGATATTTGCCAGCCAGTTGTGGCTGTTTGTCTGGGGGCCGGTCAACGGGGAAGGGGTAAACATCGCCATGGGTTATTTCCTGTTTCCTTTGGCGATGATGCTGGGTGGACGGATTTGGTTTAAAGAGCGTTTAAACCGATTGCAGACGGTTGCCGTTGCGTTGGCGTGTGCAGGCGTGGCATGTGAATTGGTACGGTCGGGTGCGTTTTCGTGGACGACTGTATGGGTGTTCGGCACCTATCCGTTTTATTATCTGCCACGCCGAAAACTGGGTGTGCCTTCTTTAATCGGTCTGACTTTTGATTTGATGATGATTACGCCATTTGCGTTGGCGTATATTATATTTGCAACGGATACGCCGGCGATGATTGCGGCCAAACCGGTTTTAATTTTCTTTATTGTGTTGCTAGGCTTCAATAGCGCAATATCTATGCATTTGAATTTGAAGGCGAGTCAGTTGTTGCAGGTTGCGGTGTTCGGCATGTTGAGCTATTTGGAGCCTGTATTGCTTTTTATTGTGTCGATTGTATGGCTGGGTGAGCCGGTGCAAAAAGGCGCATTGATCGGCTATGGCCTGATTTGGTCGGGATTGTGCGTGATGATTGTCAATGGCTTGTTGGGAATGAAGAAAGAAAAGAAATTGGCTAAAGCTTGATGATAGATTAAGGCCGTCTGAAAACTGAGTTGGTCAATATTTTCAGACGGCCTTTGATATTGAAAGGGACGTATCGGATACGCCCCTTTTGTTTTACCAGCTTTGGGCGACACGGTCGGCTTCTTGCAGGCGTTCGACTGTGCCGACGTCCAACCAAAGGCCGTTGTGGTGTTCGCCGCTGATTTGGCTTTGGCTCATGGCTTGACGCAACAGAGGGGCAAGTTTGGCAGCCTGATGCGCCGGGGTATCTTTGAAAAGTGCGGGATGATAAACGCCCACGCCGCTGAAAGTCAGGGCTTGGCCGTCTGCAGATGAGGCGGATACCAGGCCGTCTGAAAGCAGGCCGAAGTCGCCTTCGGGATGGTGGGGTGGATTGTCCACCAGCCATAAATGGGAGAGAAGGTTGTGTTCCTGCATACGCTGGGCAGCCAGTCGTGCAGCTTGGAAATCAATGTCAGTCAACACATCGCCATTGACGACCAAAAACGGCTCGTCGCCCAAAAGAGGCAGGGCGGTGGCAATGCCACCGGCGGTTTCCAGGCCTCCGGCGAGTTCTGGAGAATAGGCAATGCGTACGCCGTAGTCCGAACCGTCTTTCAAGGTATCTTCGATTTGTTGGCCAAGCCAGGCATGGTTGATGACGATTTCAGTGAAACCGGCTTGTTGCAGGCGGCGCAAGTGCCAGCCGATAAGCGGCGTGCCTGCTACTTCGAGTAAGGGTTTGGGCGTGTGGTCGGTCAGCGGGCGCATGCGTTCGCCGCGACCGGCGGCCAATATCATTGCTTTCATGGGTGTGCCTATAATGTGTGAAACAGAAAAAGTCTCAGGCCGTCTGAAACATCGGTTTCATTTTTCAGACGGCCTGAGACCTTTATTTATGCCAAAGATTTGAATTGCCTACGAAAATACAGCAATGCCGGTGCCTGCGTGTCGGTATTGCGGATTTCGTTGAGCTGAACGAAAAAGACGTAATGCGTGCCGATTTCGCGTTGATCGACAATGCTGCCGTGCAGGTGCGCCAGCGCACCTTCGACTTCAAGCTGTCCGGTTTGTCCCCTGTGCCAAATATGGTATTCGAAGCGTTCTTCGGGCGAGAGGTCGGTCAGTCCGGCAAAGTGTTCAGCAACATCCTGTTGGCTGTCGTTGAGCGTGTTGATGCACAAGTCACGGTTGCCTTGCAGGATGGGAATGATGGCGGATTGGCGGTTGATGCACAGCATGACCGTCGGCGGCTCGTCGGTAACGGCAGTTACGGCAGTCATAGTAATGCCATAGCGTCCCGTTTCGCCGTCTGTCGTGATAATGTGTACGCCGGCGGCACAGGAGGCCATGGCATCTCGAAATGGTCTCTTGAGTGTGTGTGTTGAGTCTGTCATCCGGCTTTCTTTATTTTAATGCCTGCTCGATTTTTGCCAGCTCTGCCAAGAGTTCTTTGAGTTGTGCCATTTTTTCTTTGGACAGAACTTTTTCAATCGCATCGTAGCGTTCGTCAACCAATGCACCGATGGATTCATAGAGTTTCTCACCTTCGGGCGTTAGTTTCAGATAAACACGGCGTTGGTCGTTGGAAGGCTTCAGGCGAACGGCCAAACCTGCTTTTTCCAGGCGAGTCAGAATGCCGGTCAGGCTGGGGCGAAGGATGCAGGCCTGATTGGCCAAATCTTGAAAGTCGAGTGTGCCGTTTTCCGCTAAGAGCCGGATGATACGCCATTGCTGGTCAGTAATATTGGCTTGGTTCAGAATAGGGCGGAATTGGGTCATCAATGCTTCCCGTGCCTGAATCAGACCGATATTGATAGATGCATGTTTAGATTGGTTGGGCATTACTAAGTCTCCGGTGTTATCAAAAATCAAACCGTTGAAGCGTGAGGTAGATTGATAAAGGTGAATATTGCTGTTTTAAGGCTGCCATCGGCAGCCGGGTCTATGGGAACAAAAGCATCACTGCCACGATATTAGATGAGAATCTCTAACAGTTTGTTTTGATAATAATGTTTCCAATTGTTCTTATGGTTATATCTTAGTCTATTTTCTTTATAATCTCAACAAAATGATATGTTATTGGGAAAGAGATAGTTTATTTATTTATGAAATTGAATTGTTTGAATATATTCAGGTGAAATTATTCTTTAGATTTTCTATTTTTAGTGGATTTTCAATGAATTTAGCTGAAGATATTTGCCAAGTAAATTCTGATTTTTAATCCGATATAACTGGAAAGTCCGGATGTGTGATGAATCATTTTGCCATCTTTTAATATGATAATGGTTGGTGTGACGGCTATGTTCCATTTTTGAGCCATCAGGCCGTCTGAATCGTTGAAGTTTGGAAAGGATAGATTGTTTTGTTGCATATGGTGGGCAATGTCCGCGTCACTTCCGGAGCGCAAGGCTACGCCCAATGTTGGGATATTGTCTTGGTGCAGTTTTTCTATGGTTGATGATGTGTATGAACAAATACGACACCAGCTGCCCCAAAAATAAACGACGGCAACCCGATTTTGGCTGAAGGATTGGAGGGAAGTGGTTTGACCATTGGTTAAAGTCAGTGTTTGTGCTGCCGACTGCAAAGGTTGGTCAGGCTTGCGCACCCAGTCGACAATCAGGGATAAGAAGATGAAGAGAATCACAGCCTGAAGCAATGATTTGGCGTAGTGGAGCAGGGTTTTCATCATATATTGCGGGGATATTGGATTATTGTTTGATAAATGAAAAAAGCCTTGCAAAGCAAGGCTTTTTGATTCGATTCTGAAAACGTATTAACGTTTGGAGAATTGTTTTGCGCGACGTGCTTTGCGCAAACCAGGTTTTTTACGTTCAACTTCACGAGCATCGCGAGTAACGAAGCCTGCTTGAGACAGGGCTGGTTTCAGAGCTGCATCGAAGTCGATCAGTGCACGGGTGATGCCGTGACGGATGGCGCCGGATTGACCAGTTTCGCCACCACCGGTTACGTTAACTTTGATGTCGAAAGATTCGGCATTTTCAGTCAAAACCAGAGGTTGACGTACAACCATGCGGCTGGTTTCACGTGCGAAAAATTCGTCAACGGGGCGGCCGTTTACGATGATTTGGCCGGTACCTTTAGTCAAGAATACACGAGCCACTGAACTTTTGCGGCGGCCTGTGCCGTAGTAGTATTTACCGTTCATGTCGTGTCCTTATTATTTCAGTTCCAAAACTTTAGGTTGTTGTGCAGCGTGGCCGTGTTCGGCGCCGGCGTACACTTTCAGTTTTTTGATCATGGCGTAGCCCAGAGGACCTTTAGGCAACATGCCTTTTACGGCTTGTTCCAAAGCGCGGCCAGGGAATTGCTCTTGCATTTCACGGAAAGTACGCTCGTAGATGCCGCCTGGGAAACCAGAGTGACGGAAGTATTTTTTGTCTTCGAATTTAGCACCGGTCACGCGCAGTTTGTCTGCGTTGATGACGATGATGTAGTCGCCGGTATCAACGTGAGGGGTGTATTCGGGTTTGTGTTTGCCGCGCAGACGGTGTGCGACTTCGGCTGCGACACGACCCAGAACTTTGTCTTCTGCGTCAATGACGAACCATTCGCGCTTCACCTCGTGGGGTTTTGCAGAGAAGGTTTTCATGGTTGGAATCCAGATATATATAGAAAGTTATGGATTTTAAAGAGGAGATTGGTTTTTGTCAATCTTAATCGAACGTGTTTGATGCATGAATATGCGGTTTTTTCAGACGGCCGGAAATCTTTACGAAAGTCTTTACTTGGAAAGGGAAAAGCCACACCTGTCGGTATGGCTTTTTTAGGGAATCCCCACGAGTGCCGTTTAGGCTGAATCCGCTTGAACCTTGCTGACAAGGCGGTCACCTCGGGTAGTTTCGGGTGCGTCCGATAAACGGACGCTCGCGCCCACTACAGCTCCCGGCAACCTAAAGCGAACGTATTGGTTCAAAGGAATGTATGCCTTCGCGAACACCGCAGGGAAAAGGGGAAAATCAGTTTTACTCCAAGCGCGCCAGTGCTTTTTGGCACGCGTTGTTCATGTCGGTTATTCTACGCTCAAATTCACCGATTGCCAAATCGTCGTTGAGGGTGGCTTTCAAGAGGTCGTGTACAACGTTGAGGGCTGCCATGACGACGATTTTGTCCGTGCCGACGATGCGGCCGCTTTCTTTAATCGCATCGCTTTTTTTGTTTAGCATTTCAACGGCTTGCAGGAGGGTGGCTTTTTCTTCACTCGGCGTGTTGATGGTGAAGTTGACATTCATGATGTCGAGATTGACTTGTTCGATACTCACGAGGCATCCTTTTATTGTTGTGTTTCTTGGGGCAATCGGGCAATGAGGCTGCGGATTTGGTCTGCACTTTGGGCCAGCGCGTTGCGGTAGTTTTCTTTTTCGGCAGTCAGGTTGTCAATTTTGCTTTGCAGGTCTTCTTTGAGTTTGCCGACTTGAACCAGCAAGGCTTCACTAAGTTCGTCAATGGCAGCGTCGTGTTGGTGTTTTTGTTGCTCTTGCTCGAGTTTGAGTCTGTCGATTTCTTCGTTGAGACGGCGGTTTTCTGAAACCAGCGTTTCAAATTTTTGGACAAGTTGGTAAACGTTGATTTCCAGATTGTTCAGTGATTGGTTCATGTGTTTCCCTTCAGACGGCCTGATGGCCGCCATATTGTGCGTCAGGCCGTCTGAATGGCAGACGGCGCGACCGTTTATTCGAAGCGCGCGCTTCGTTCCATCAGTCGTTCAACGACTTGCTGCGGGGTCATTTCTTTGCGGATGAGTTGCAGCAGGGTTTGAGTGATGGGCATATCGATTTGGTATTTGGCAGCGGTGTTGAAGACTTCTTCAATGGTGCTGACGCCTTCGGAAACGTGGCCGATTTCAACAAGCACTTGATGCAACTCTTTGCCTTCTGCGAGGCCGAGGCCGACGCGGCGGTTGCGCGAGAGTGCGCCGGTACAGGTTAGGATAAGGTCGCCGATGCCTGCCAAGCCCATCATGGTTTTAGGTTGTGCGCCCATGGCGATGGCAAGGCGGGTGATTTCGGCAAGGCCGCGTGTTACTAAGGCTGCGCGTGCATTGAGGCCGTATTCGAGGCCGTCTGAAAGGCCGGTGGCAATTGCCATGACGTTTTTAACGGCACCGCCCACAGCGACGCCGATGACGTCGGTGCTGCCGTACAGGCGCATTACGTTGGTGTTCAGTTGGGCAGTGGTTTCTTCCACCCAGTCTTTGTTTTCGGAAGCAAGCACGACGGCGCAAGGTAGTTGTGCTGCAAGTTCTTGGGCAAAGCTCGGTCCTGAGAGAACGCCGATTTTTTTATTGTTAGGCAGGACTTCTTTCAGTACTTGGAAAGTCAAAAGGCCGGTATCTTGTTCAAAACCTTTGCAGGCGGCGAGAACGGGAATATCGGCGGCGTTATGCTGTTTGAGCAGCTCGGCGCTGCTTCTGAGTCCGGCTACGGAGGTGACGATCAGGGCAAGTTGGCTGTCTTTCAGCGCTTCTCCCAAATCGGCGTGAACGGTTAGGGACTCAGGGAAAGGGAAGCCGGGCAGGCCGCGTTTGTTTTCGCGATCTGCTTGCAGGGTGCGGATTTGGTCGGGATTGCGTGTCCAAAGGGCAACTTCATTGTTGTGGTGCGCAAAGTGCAACGCGAGAGCTGTACCCCACGAACCTGCGCCGATGACGGTAATTTTCATGTTTCTCTTCCATATGGGAACGGGGCTTACTTTAAAACAAACGGCTTTGGGGTGCAAGGGCGGCGTTTGTGAAAAATTTTTTGTGCCGTTTAAAAAGCCTTAGGCCGTCTGAAAGTTCAGACGGCCTGCTTCGGTTTATGATTTATTGTTACCGGAATGGTAGGCATCGTAGGCGTAGTAGTCGTAGCTGTTGTTGGCTTCGCGCTTCATGCCGTTGAGGACGACACCTTTGATGTTGATACGGTTTTGTTTGAGGCGTTCAACGCTGGCCTCAAGCTCTCGTGCACGCGTGTGTGCATAACGGCTTATCATCAGGACGGTGCCTGCATGTTGGCCGATGATGACGGCGTCGGTCACGGCCAATACAGGCGGCGTGTCCAAGATGACGTAATCGTAGCGTTGGCGCGCGTGGGCGAGCAACTCGTTGAAACGTTTGTCCATCAAAAGCTCGGATGGATTGCTAGGATAGCTGCCGCTGCTGATGAGGTGGAGGTTTTCAATGCCGGTCTCTTGTACGGCTTTGGCCGGAGCCGCTTTGCCGTTGAGGATGTCAGACAAGCCGAACTCGGGGGTAAGGCCGAAGAGTCGGTCGAGGTAGCCTTTGCGCATATCGGTATCGATAAGCAGAACGCGTTTGCCTGACTGCGCCATTACGGTGGCGAGGTTGGCGGAGATAAAGGATTTACCTGCTTCAGGCGCGGCACCGGTAATCATGAGGATGTTGTTAGGCGCGTCCAGCATGGAGAAGTAGATATTGGTGCGCAGGGCGCGGATGGCTTCGACGGCAGTATCGGCGCGGTCTTCACTGGCCAGCAGATAGTTGGAACGGCCGCCGGTTTTCTTGAATTTGCTTTTGAAGAAGTCGCGTTTTTGCTGGGTTTTGGAGTGCGGAACAAGAGCGACGACTTCCAAATTGAGGTTTTCGATTTCTGCAGATGAAGTAATGCCGTTTTTCATGCGGTTGCGAATCATCAGCCACAAAGCGGTCAATGAGCCTGCGGCAAGTGCGCTCAGGAACGTGATTACGGCTTTACGCGGTGCAACGGGGTTTTCAGGGACATAGGCATAATCGACGATGCGGACATTACCTTGCGCGCTGGCTTTCATGATGTTGAGTTCTTGTTGTTTGCTCAACAGTTGGACGTAGGTAGCCTGGTTGGTTTCTACGTCGCGGGTCAGGCGGATAACTTCTTGTTGGGTATTCGGCAACTCGGCGATTTGTTGATTGATTTTGTTTTTAGCGCGCTCGAGAACGGCAAGTTTGTCCAATACGGCTTTATAGGAAGGGTGTTCCGGCGTGTACAGCTCGGCTAAGCCTGCTTCTTCGGTTTTGAGCAGGGTAATTTGGGTTTCGATGCTGGTCAGGCTTTCCAATGCGCCTTTGGACTCGAGTGGAATGTCGAGAGAGCCTGATTGTTGGCGGTAGGCATTGAGTTTGTTTTCAGCGTCTTGCAAGGTTTCTTTCAAGCGTGGCAATTCTTCGCTGATGAAGGCCAAACCGCTGGATGCAACTTGGACATCGCGTTCACGGTTTTGCGCAACGTAGTTGTCGGCAATGCTGTTGAGGATGACGCTGGTACGTTTAGGGTCGGTGCCGGTAAAGGCAAGGTTGATGATGGGGCTAGTTTTACCTTTGCTGATAACAGCCAGTTTGTTTTGGATGTTTTCGATGGCGCTGATGCGGGAGAACTTGGTCAACGTAAATTCTTGACCCGGATTGGCCAGTATTTGATCGATTTTGAGGGTGGTGTGATTGTTGATTTTCAGAGGCACGCCGACCTTGCCTTCGACGACGCGTTTGTCAGGAAGGGTAAGGGTATAGGCCTTGTTGCTTTTGGCGGTCAGCGTGAAGGTTTTGTTGAACCATTCGTCTTGTACGGTAAAGCTGCCGACGGTCAATTTAGGATCGGGGTCGCCGCTGATGTTGTGCATCAGGCTGCCGATAACGGGTGTGTATTTGGCTTTGACTTCTTGGTCAAGCTGAAGGTCATCGACGGTTTTACCCAGCACCAAGCGTGATTGAACCAGCTCGACTTCTGCTTCAGACGGCGTGGTTTGATTGTTGAAGATGCTGTTGATTTCGGTCAGGATTTGGTTTTGTCGCGTTTCAATTTCCAGCATGGCGTCGGCACGGTATTGCGGAGTGGATGCCAGGCTGAAGGCTGCGCCAAGAATGCCGCCTGCAAGCAGGGCAGCGAGGATTTTGTATTTATTTGTCCAAATTACGCGCAGCTGTTGACCGAAGTCGATTTCGTCATTGTCTGCGCTGTAAGGTATGTAGGTCGTTTTTTTCATTGCTTGCTTTCTTGTTTATGCCGGTTTTATACCGGTTGAGTTTTTCCGTTTAGTTTGGTTTTCCAAGTGTCTGCGGCAGCATTGAGCTGTTCAAAAACGGCTTCAAACATTTCGCTGCTTTGTTTGTATGGGTCAGGTACGGTTTTTTTAGGTAACCATTGGGCAAACAGCATGGTTTTGCTGCGTGCCGGCGAATGGATGTCGGCAACCATATCGATTTGACTGGGCTCCATCACAAGAATCAAATCGGCCTGCTCGCACATTTGGGCGGTCAGCTGGCGTGCCGTATGGCCTGCAACGATAACGCCGTGTTTGAGTGCGGTTTTAATAGCTTGGAAATCGGCATCCTTCCCTGCCAGTGCTTTTATGCCGGCGCTGCTGATTTGATGGCCGGGTAGTTTTTTCTGCATGATCCGCTCTGCTGTAGGGGAGCGGCAGATGTTGCCTAGGCAGACGATGAGTATGTTGTGGTACATGATATTGTTTTCGGTTTATGGTCTGAAAAAAGCGTGAGTCAGACTATAAGATACTGCTTTTCCGTTTGTGTGGTGTGTACGGCTTTTGTATGCCGTTTATGTAATTGGTTTGGATTGTGCGTAATTTTGTATCCTGCTGTCAAACGAGGGTCTGACAGCAGGAACCACTGTTTATTTAAATGTATTGTCGAGGGTGTTGACGTTGCTGATGGAGTTGGTAATTTGTGACATTACGCGGTTCCAACGGGTAACCGGGGCGGCGGTAACGTAAACGGTATCTTCCGAACGCAGTTTGAATTCGCTGCCCAGCGCGTAAGAAGTCGCATCTTTCAGGTTGAGCTGATAGATGTGGATAGGTTTGGCCGCATCTTCTGGTGCGCGGCGGATCACGAATACGCCGGTTGCATCAGCATAGTTTTGGTTCATGCCGCCGACTTCGCCGAGCGCTTGGGTCAGGTTGAGGCCGTGATTGCCGATCGGCAGAGTGGCTTGTTTGCCGACTTCGCCCATGATGTAGATTTTGTTGTTGCTGCTGTTAGGAACGTAAACGATGTCGCCATGGCTGAGAAGATGGTTTTGTGACATATCGCCGTATTGCAGCATGTCTTGCAGGGAAATGGTGCGGTCGACGCCGTTGTGCGTCCATTTGATGTGTTGGGTGTCGGCACTTTGGGTGACACCGCCTGCTTGGTTGATGGCATCCAAAATGGTCATCGGGATATTGGTAATCGGCTGCTGACCTGCTTGGTTGATAGCACCGGATACTGAAATGCGTTGCGAACGGAATTCGGTAACGTTGATGGCTACTTGAGGGTTTTTGATGTAGCGTTTCAGAAGGCTGGTCAGGGTATTTTGCAATTCGTCCAAAGTTTTGCCTTTAGCTTGAATTTTGCCTGCCAATGGATAAGTAATATAACCGCCCTCATCTACCCAGGCACCGCGGCTGACTTGGTTGGTTTGCGGGTTGCTTTGCTGGATAGGGGAGTTGAGGTCGGAGTGCGCCCAAACCATGATATTGAGGACGTCGCCGCTGCCGATGCGGTAGCGGTAAGCACTTTTGCTTTGCTCCAAACCTTGGTTGTTTTGGGAAAGTACAGGCGGCTTGCGCATTTTTTCAATTAGGTTGGGTGTGATGGGGTAAACGGCAACGCGGCTGTCGAGATTGGTATCGGCTGCGGTGTCGGTATCGGTGTAAACAATTGTTTTGGTTCTGGTTTTGATGGTTGAACCAGGAATAACTGTCGTGCTGTTACAGGCAGTTAGTGCTAATAAAGCAAGCAGGGAGAGTGTTTTTTTCATGTAGTAGTCCTTGCGGGATGGTGTCCGGGCTGTCTGAAAATATTCAGACGGCCTTATTGTTTTGTTGCCAAACCAGGTCGCAGATACCGTCTTTAGGTACGAAGCCTGTCGGTGCGCGCAACAGAAGCTGGCGCAGGCTGTTTTGGTCGCTTTGGAGACAAGCGGTTTCGAGTTCCGACAGTATGTCAGATAATTGCGTCCATGGAAGCATTACTTCACTGGCGGTCATAATCCGGGGATGAGTGGTTTTTTGCACCTCATCACCGATGAGCAGTTCTTCATAAAGTTTCTCGCCCGGGCGCAGGCCGGTAATCTTGATTTCGATGTCGCCGTGCGGGTGTTGCTCGTCTTTGACTTTGAGGCCGCTGAGGACAATCATTTGACGGGCAAGGTCGATGATTTTGACAGATTCACCCATGTCGAGGACGAATACGTCGCCGCCTTTACCCATTGCGCCGGCTTGGATAACCAGTTGCGCCGCTTCGGGAATGGTCATGAAGTAGCGGGTAATGTCTTGGTGGGTCAGGGTAATCGGGCCGCCTTCGGCAATTTGTTTTTCAAATACCGGGACAACGGAGCCGGACGAACCCAATACATTGCCGAAACGCACCATGCAGAAGCGTGTTTTTTGTTCCGGCTCGGCGGCAAGGGCTTGCAGGCAGAGTTCGGCCATGCGTTTGCTGGCGCCCATGGTGTTGGTCGGACGGACGGCTTTGTCGGTGGAAATCAAAACAAAGGTGGAAACGCCTGCATCTACGGCAGCCTGCGCACAGCAGAGTGTGCCGAACACGTTGTTTTGAATGCCTTCGATGGTGTTGAACTCTACCATTGGAACGTGTTTGTAGGCTGCGGCATGATAAACGGTGTCGACGTGATAGGCCTTCATGATGCTGCTAAGGCGTTCTTTGTTTTGAACCGAACCCAAAAGCGGTACGACTTCAACTTGGCTGCCTTGTGCGGCTTGGGTTTCGCGCAACTCTTTGTCTATGCTGTACAGGGCGAATTCGGACAATTCAAACAACAGCAGTTTGGTCGGCCGGCAATTGAGAATTTGACGGCAAAGTTCGGAGCCGATAGAGCCGCCTGCGCCGGTTACCATCACGACTTTGTCGCTGATGTCGGCGCGCATCAATTCAGGGCGCGGTGCCACAGGAGCGCGGCCGAGCAAATCGACCACAGAGATTTTTTTCAATGAGCTGACGTTGATTTTGCCGTCCACCAAATCCTTCATACCCGGAATGGTCAGGACTTCGCATTTGTATGCTTCGAGGCGGCGGATGATGTCTTTGCGTTCTTCAGGCGTAGAACTTGGAATCGCCAGCAGAATTTTGCGGACGCCGTAACGGCTGATCAGCATCGGGATTTCGTTGGGGTTGTAGACGGCAAGGTCATAGATGACGGTACGTTGGATTTTTGGGTTGTCATCGACAAAGGCAATGGCCGAATATTCGTTAACCTGTTTGATGGCTTCCAACAACTGGCGGCCTGATTGGCCTGCGCCGTAGATGATGACGGGGGTCATCTGTTTGCGGTGATGATCGGTCAGAATCGCACGCAGGATCATGCGCGAGCTGGTGACACCGACCACCAAGACCAAGAAATAGACGATGGGCAGGGCAAGGTGTAGTTTTTGTTCAAAAATCAGGGTGGTCAGGCAGAACAAGACCGCCGAAATAATGCTGCCGAATGCGGCGGCGGTCAGGACGCGGATACTGACGAAGCGCGTGACGGCGCGGTAGAGGCCGATACGGATGAAAAGGATGATGGTCAGCAACGCGGTGCTGCCGAAAGCCAGCCAGTTGGCGATACTCAACCATTCGTCGGAATATTGCACTTTGAGGCTTTGGGCAAACCAAAACGCCACGAATATCATCAAGATATCGTGGATGACGAAGAAGGTTTTTTTAAGGTTGCGCGGCAGAGCCAGCAGGGTTTCCAAGTTCATTTTATATTTCTTGTGTCTGAGTGTTGTAATGTGGCTTGGTACGGATTGTTTGAAGCAGGCTGTTTTATTTTTTCAGACGGCCTGAAGTTGCAGGCCGTCTGAAAATGATTATGCCGTGGCTTCAGTCAATACGGCTTCGATGTTTTCTTTGCAGAACGCAATTTCTTCATCGGTCAGGGTTGGGTGCACCAAGAACATCAGGCTGGTGTCGCCCAACTCGACAGCGTTTTTCAAACGCTCTTTCGGACGCCAAGGCGTGTCATCGAAGGCTTTTTCTAAATACACCTCTGAGCAGCTGCCTTGATAGCATGGGACTTTGCGCGCGGTCAGTTCGTTGACGATGCGGTCGCGTGTCCAGCCGTCTTTCATGTGTTCAGGTTTGACGAAAACGTAGAACTTGTATTGCGCGTGTTCGATGTAGTCGGCCACTTCGACCAAACGGATGCTGGCAAATTTGCCCAAGCTTTCAGCCAGTTTGGCGGCGTGCGCTTGACGGCGGGCAGTCCATTCGGGCATACGTTTGAGCTGGATGCGGCCGATGACAGCCTGCATTTCCATCATGCGCCAGTTGGTGCCGAAGCTTTCGTGCAACCAGCGGAAGCCGGGTGCGTGTTCGCGGTTGTACACGGCATCGTAGCTTTTGCCGTGGTCTTTGTACGACCACATTTTGCTCCACAGCTCTTTGTCGTTGGTGGTTACCATGCCGCCTTCGCCGCCGGTGGTCATAATTTTGTCTTGGCAGAACGACCAAGCACCGACGTGGCCGATAGAGCCGACGGATTTGCCTTTGTATTTCGCACCGTGCGCTTGGGCGCAGTCTTCGATAACCCACAAGTTATGTTCTTTTGCCAACGCCATAATGTCGTCCATTTCGGCCGGCATACCGGCAAGGTGAACCACGATGATGGCTTTGGTGTTTGGCGTCAAAGCGGCTTTGATGGTTTCGGCGCTGATGTTTTGGCTGTTCAAATCGACATCGGCGAACACAGGATTTGCACCGGCGGTCACGATGCAGGATGCGGAAGCCAAGAAAGTGCGCGAAGTGACAATCACATCATCGCCTTGGCCTATGCCCATTGCTTTGAAGGCTACGTCCAAAGCCAACGTACCGTTGGAAAGGGCGACGGCGTATTGTGTGCCGACAAAAGCAGCAAATTCTTTTTCAAATTCGCGACATTCCATACCTGTCCAGTAGTTGACTTTGTTGGACAGCAGGACTTTGGAAACGGCATCGGCTTCTTCTTGAGTAAAGCTTGGCCATGGGGAGAGTGATATATTAAGCATTTGTTTTTCCTGCGAAAAGACTGGTTGAGCCTTTGGGGGCGATTTCTTCCAGCAGTTGGCGGTTGATCAGGGTGTATTTCTGACCTTTGATTTCGACGTATGCGCCGTCGTAAGGCGGGAACCAAAACGCACGGATTTTTTTCTCCACATCGTCGCCGTCGCGGATTTGCTTCATGGCTTCCATCTCATCACGGCTGACGTAGCGGCCACCGATGTTTGGCGTAGTCGGCAATTTGGTTTTTGACTCGATGGCGCGGGTGATGATGCGTCGCGCGAAATCTTCCAATGCCTGCATGGTTTTGCGTTCGAGCGATTGGGCGGTTTCTGTTTCAGCTTCGATAGGGAAACGATCCACTTCGATGATTTCGCCGGTATCGATGGAAGCATCGACGTAGTGGGCGGTATTGCCCCATTCGTTCAGCTCGTCCATGATGGCTAGGTTGTAGCCGCCTGTGCCTTTGTATTCGGGCAACAGCGCAGGGTGGAAGTTGATCGTGCCTAAAGTCGGAATGCTCAGGAATTCATCACGCAGCTTGCGCCAGTAAAGGACAGACAAGCCCAAATCGTATTTCAGACGGCCTTCTCGCATTGCTTCCAAAGCCGTATCGAAGGTGTACAGGGGTAAGCCCAATTCCTGCGCGGCGGCCGTGGTCGGCGAACCTTGTAGATGGTTGTCGGTCAAGACACCGACGATTTCGATATGGTCTTGTTTGGTCAAAAAACGAAGCAGGTTGGCGGAAACCTGTTTACGACCCATAAATAAGATTTTCATGGAGAAATGTCCCTTATGCATTTGCTTTTTCGGTGGCGGAAGTTGTCAGTGTAGCCAATTCTTCCAGGGTGTTTATCCAAAGGGTGGGCTGGTATTCACGACCGTATTGCTCGGGATCGGCTTGATGAATATTGTGCGGCTTAGGCATGATGCCTATGGAGAGCCAACCCAGTTTGTTGGGTGCGACAAAATCTTTTTTGATGTTGTCGCCGATGTAGATGAAACGTTTTGCAGCCAGATATTTGTTTTGCAGGAAGACAAAACGCTTATCGTCGGGTTTTTCCGATTGCATGGCTTCCGAAATCAAAATGTCGTCAAACAAATCGGTCAAACCCAAGGCCTGTATTTTCAAACGCTGTGTCAGACTGCGGCCGTCTGTAATCAGGGCACGTGCGGCAAAAGGGCGCATCAGCTTCCGTAAAAAAGACGGTTCGACATAGGGTCGGATAACAGGCCGGTGTAGTCGATATTGCCACAAAAGTGATTGTTTCTCTAGTTCGTTTAATTTGCAATGATGACACAAATTTTCGAGCCAGTCTTTACTTTTATTGTCTGCAATTTCATTTAGTACGTCGACATTGTATTGCGGGTAAAGCGACGTAATTGTCCCTACAACTGCCTGTATTCCGGAGCATTTGTAGTCGTACTCAGAGTAAAGCGTATCGTCAAGATCGAAGACGATGACGGATTCTTCCGGCTTAATCATGTTCTCTTACCAAAATCTTAGCATCATAACGAAGCATGATTAAATTGTTTTCCCAGTCGTCGGAGAAAGGGATGTCTTGGCCGCCGATGTATTCTTGAATCAGCCAGCCCGGATAGTTGCCGCCTGCAGCGTAAGTCAGCGGGAAACCGCCGCCGAAACGAGGGTTGATTTCCACACCGTAGGTCGTGCTGTCGGTTTTGCTGACGAAGAATTGCGCGGTAATGCAGCCGCGTGCGCCTTCCAATACGGCCATTTTTTCAACCAGCTCTTTATACAGGGCATTGCGTCGGGTTGCGCCTTTGCTGACTTCGCCGGTGCGCACTTCCAAACGCTCGCGAGGAATGGCGCATTTCAGACGGCCTTGACGGTCGTAATACATATCGACGGTAAATTCGGAAAAAGTATTCTCGATATCGATGTATTGGGTGAACATCATTTTCGGGTCTTCGGTAATGTCGACAGTCAAATCAGCTGGTGTGTTGATTTTTTTCGCACCGATGGCGCGGCTGCCGTCATAAGGCTTGGTAAAACATGGGAAAACCAGGTGGTCCCGTTCGTAAATTTCAGGGGAACGGATGCTGTATTGTGCAAACAGGCATGAGGTCAGGCGCTTGTCGCGGCACAGGGTAATCAGTTTTGCATCGGAAATGACAATATGTATTCCTTCAGCTTCAAAACGGTCACGTGCTTCGGCCAGTTTGAGCAGCTCGGTATCGATGGTTGGCACAATCAGACCGATGTCGTGTTGTTTGGCCAACTCGAAAATGCTGTCAATGTATTCGGCTGCATCGATACGCGGCACGCTGAAAGTGCGGTCGGCAACATGGCAGGCAGAAGACATGTGGGGGTTGAGGTCAGTGGCAAAAACGCCGATACCGTCTGAAAAACGTGCGGCTTCGGTTTGAAAGTCCTGCACCAATTCGACACGGCGACCTGCCGACAGAATCAGTATATTATTTTTTTTCATCAGTTTTGTTACCCGTGAAATAAGGCATTGTGGCTTCCCCTTCGGCTGAGATGCCTTCTTTGACGAAGACTTTTTTAACTGTCAGGAACAAAATTTTTATATCCAGCCAAAAGCTAAAGTTGTCGATGTACCAAACATCGTGGGCGAATTTTTCATCCCATGAAATGGCGTTGCGGCCATTGACTTGAGCCCAACCGGTCACGCCTGGTTTCATTTCGTGGCGGCGGTTTTGAAAGTCGTTGTACAACGGCAGGTAGTGCATCAGCAGCGGACGAGGGCCAACTAGACTCATCTCACCTTTTAAGACATTCCATAATTCAGGAAGTTCGTCCAAACTGGTGGCACGTAATTTTTTGCCGAAATCGGTCAGGCGTTCGCTGTCCGGCAGTGGGTTGCCGTCTTTGTCGATTGCATCGCGCATGGAGCGGAATTTAATCATTTTAAACGGCTTGCCATCTTTGCCCGGCCGCTCTTGGATGAAGAACACGGGCGAGCCTAGGTTTTTACGGATGAGGTACACCAAAATCAAAAACACAGGCGACAGGATAATCAGTCCTGAAGCGGAGGCGACAATGTCAAACAGGCGTTTGAAAAATTTATTCATGAGCTAATCTTTCAATCAGGTTGACGATTTTTTGATAGGCAACGTCGCGTTTGAAGCGGCCGACGATTTCTTCGGACTGAACAGGATCGCTTTTGCGCTTCAAAATATCTTTGGCGGCTTGAACGAAACCGTCCACATCGCCGGAATGGTAGTTCGCATGCGGCAGCAGGGTAAGGACTTTGGCAACTTCGTTGTTGACTTGGCTGTTCAGAATCGGTTTTTGCAAAGCCATATAGTCGGAGAGTTTGTTGGTAATCGATGCCATTGAATAGGACTGGATGGCATTGATGGCAATGTCGCAGCCCTTAGCAACCGACATCATTTCGGCATAGGGAATGTAGCCGTAAAACTTGATGTCGTCGCAGGCGTATTGTTTGAGCCTGTCCAAATCAGGGCCACCGCCCATGATGTGCAACTCGACGTTTTCGCCGGCGTCCAACAGCTTGAGAACGCCTTTGCACACGGTTTCCACGTCATAGCTGTAACTGAGCGTGCCCAAGTAGAAAAAGCGGGTTTTGTCATCGCCAAAATCTTTGGCAGGCGCGGCATCGAGTTTCGGAAAGTCAGCACCGATATAGACGACTTCGCCAGGTACATTCGGATTGGCTTCTTTGGCACGGTAGAGATAAGTCTGCGATACGGCAACCAGCGCGTCGGCGTAGCGGTAGGCTTGGTTGGCGCGTGAAGCAAAGGGCAGCAGGTTGTGCGGTACTTTTTTCAAAAACGGTACGACCGAGGAAAAAGACTCCGGCCATACGTCCTGCACATCGACAATCAGTTTGTAACCCAAACGGGCTTTGTGTTTGCCCAACAGCAGGTTGGTGGCAATCAGCGGATAGGCGGAAAAGACGACGTCTTGTTCGCCCGGACGGCAGTTTTCCAACCATTTTTCAAAATGTTTGACGAAGTGGTGATGGCTGGCCAAGCGTCCTAAAGACACGTTTTTGCTGTATCCGCTTTCTTCCAACAGCATGACTTTCAGACGGCCTTGTGAGGCGGCCTCGGCATCTTCGGGCCGTCTGAAAGATTTGTCGTAGTGTTTGAAATTGCTGGTAATCAGCAGCACGTCATGCGACTGCGACAACAGCTCGGCAAGATACCAGAAGCGGTTGAAATGCGGCTCGGACGGCAGTGAGCAATAAGGGGCGACGATGGTAATGTTCATGTTTCAGACAGCCTTACATTTCGTACGCAGCCATGGTGGTGCGGTAGATTTCGTCGTCGGAGCATAAGGTTTCGACGTGTTTGCGCAGGGCTTTACCCATTTGACTGCGCAACTCAGGATGCTTGATGAGTGTATCGACGGCTTCGATAAATGCTTCATCGTCGCCGAAAGGAATGCAGTAGCCGGTTTGGCCGGTAATGACCATTTCCGAAATACCCGCCATGTTGTAGGTCACGACAGGCGTGTCGTAAAGGCCGGCTTCCAAAATATTGTTGCCGACACCTGCGCCGTGGTCGCCCACGCAATGCGGTGTGTTCACCAAAATATCGACTTCTTTGAAGTAGCCGGTCAAGTCGCGGACGCCGCCGAGGAAGGTAACTTTGTCTTCGATGCCCAAACGTTTGGCTTGGGCTTTGAGGTTGTCCATTTCTTCGCCGATACCTGCAACGTTGAGGCGTACAGGCATACCGCGGTCAACCATTTTCTTCAAAATATCCAACATCAGGTGCACGGCGCGGACGGTGTCCAAACGGGAAAGCGTGCCCAGTTGGACATAGTCTTTGACCGTTTTTTCAGGAACGAAATCTGCTTTGTGCAGGGCATTGTAGGTGTAGGTGATGCGGTTGGCAGGGAAACCGTAGCGGATGAGTTTTTCGCGTTCGTGTTTGCAGTTGCCGATGATGTACACGCCCAGCTTGTCGAAAAGCTTGGCAATTTTCGGATAAGTTTCCGGATCAAGGCCGCGCGCGTGGTAGAACACTTTGGTTTTCGGCGAGGCAAACTTGGCCGCAATGGCGCAGGCCGGAACGATACGTGCCATTTGGCAGTGAATCACATCGGGCTTCTCTTTTTTCAGCAGTTTCATATAGGCAAACATGCCTTTGACATAACCCAAAAGACCACCTTGGTAAAAATCAATCGGCTGCCAACGGATGCCCAATGCTTGCGCTTCCTGAATCAAAGGGCCGTCTGAAGAGGCCAATACGATATCGTGTCCGCGTTGTTTGAGCAGGCGACCAAGGCGGAAAGTGGCGTTTTCAGTGCCACCGAGGCCAGACATGGAGGTAGTCAGGGTGATTTTCATGATATTCCCTTTGTTTTAGATGGGGTATAGCTATATGTGTAAGCGGCCTGATTTTGTAATTTGGATGCGACAAATGCGCTGTAAATGTAAATCAGCAGGCAGGGTAGCCAGATGAAGGGCATACGCAAAATGGTGGACGGAATAAAACCTGCCAACAAGAAAATGCCCAAAGTTACCCAAGCCAGTACGCGTGATTTGTTGGTTAGTGCACGGCTTGAGGTAGTGTAGAGGAAATAAAACGCTACAAATGCAATAAAACCGAGCAGGGAAATTATGCCGAAACCCAAATACAGTTCGATGATGAAACTGTGCGGATTTTCAAAACCCAGGCTGTTACTCAAGTGGCCGCCAAAATAGTCGCGAAAATTTTTTGGTCCGTAGCCGGTTAGCAACAGGGGCGGATTATTCCAAAAATAGTTGTAAATCTCCTGACGGTAGGACACAGAGTTGTCGCTGTCTAAATCGAATAGAAAAAGGTACACGCGGCTGGAAAACCGTTCAAGAAAAGGGTTGCCGTTAAGTGACAGCAAAAATTCCGCGATGACACGGGATGGAATCATCGATAATGTTAACGCGAGCAGTCCTGTGGCAATAACGGTAATAAAACCATTTTTACGATAAGCTATATAAATGAGTGAAATCAAAAGGTAGCAGGCAATAGCTGTTCTTGATACGCAAACAAAAATGGCCATACCTAGTAGTAAATATAATCCCCAGCCCAGTAGTTTCTCTTTGTGTTTGCGTCCTTGCAGTTGAAAGAAAAACAGGATGGCGGGTGCGAGGCAAACGGCAGTAGCAGCAAGGTTGTTGGGGTTGAAAAACAGCCCTTTGAGCGAGCCTTCTTTAATGGCCAGTTCATCACTGGCACTGACAAACTGAATGCCGGTAATCAATTCCACAAATGGTGGAATGGCAACATAAAGGGCAAAGACCAATAAAAACTTCTGAATAACGCCCAATGGATCTTCAGCGCGCATAAGCACTTGGTAAAACAAGTAGAAAAAAACCGGCACCGCCATAAAAAACAAGATGTCCATGTATTGAGTCGGTATCAGCGATGTAATGCCCATGTGGATGGCCGGCCAAATACACATGGCGGCCAGGGCGCAGAGCATGACAAAAATTTTGCGCGGAATATGCTTGCCCTCCAAAAAGAATACGGCAAGGCCAATCAATACGAACAACAACGATAAAGGATTATCGATGCGCGGTACGCCGATTTTAAAAGACAGCGCCGGCCCCAGCATATAAGCTGTAAACATAATGTATAGGATGTAAGTGTATAAATTTAGACGTTTTATTTTCATAGTCGTTCTGTTGTTATCGTAGAGACCTGAATCTCAGGTTGGCTATTTTGCCGAACGGTTTAATTTGGCTTTGATTTTTTCGGTCGCGGCAAATAGTGCGTGTTTGTATTTTAGGAACAGGAAACCTAGCCCGACTGCCCATGCCAGCGCAAACCAGATGTAGTTGTCGCGCGTACCCAGCCAAGTATAGGCAAGGCAGATCATCAGGCAGAGCGTTGAGTTTGTATAAATCTTCAGGCGCGGCAAAGGCTGCCACAGGCGTGAAGAGAATTCGGTTTTAAAGATGAAAAACAGCCAAAAAGCCGTTGCGCTGGCCATAGCCGCACCTTTTGCACCGAATTTCGGTACCAGCAGATAGAGCAGGGCGGTATTGGCGATAAAGGCAACGATGTTGATGACGGTAATCAGCCAAGTTGAGCGGACAACGTTCAAACCGATGCCGCTGACTTCGGTCAGCGTGTAAAACAGGGGGAAGAGCATACACGAGAGCAGGATAAATTGAACCTGCGTGTATTTTTCCGGCAGTATCCAGGTCACCATCGGCGAGAAAATCCCAATGAGGCAAATCATTGCGCTGATGAGGACGGTCATGGAAAGCGTGATGTCGCCGATTTTATCCAGATTGGTTTTTTCTTCTACCCATTTGAACACCAAAGGCGCCCAAATAGTGGAAAACACACTTTGGAAAATCAAGGCGACGGCACCAAAGCTGACTGCCATCGAATAGATGCCCAATTCGTCCAAACCCGAGATGTCTTTGAGGACAAAGCGGTCAATCGAAGTCAGGCCCCAATAGGCCAAGTTGCCGAATGCCAGCGGCAGGCCGTAGCGCAGGCCGTCCCGATGCAGCTCGGGCGACCATTTCGCATGGGAAACGGCTTGCAGGTCTTGGCGCAGCTGATATATCAACAGTACAACGGTCAGCACTTGGGCTGCGGTGTAGGTAAAAACCAGCGAAGTAGTATTGGTAGGTAAGCCGGAAGCAATCACGGCAAAAACCAACACCAAAATCAAGAATTTCGGCGCAAGCTGGCTGACGGAAAAAGCCAATGCCTGCTCTTTCATCCGCAAAATCAAGGCTAAAAAACGGGTAATCAGCGTAGTGGCCAAGAAAATCAGAAAGAGAATCCCCAAATTTGCACTGGGGATGTCAAAAATGATTTCAGACGGCCATGATGCGTTTATCAGTAACACTAAAACCACAACCGCCACAGTCAGAATCAATGGCGATAAAAAAACGGATTTGAACAGCGCGGCCTTGTCTTTAACGGCGTAATAGTCGCGAATATAGGATTGGTCCAGCCCCAAGCCCAGCAACAGGATGCTCAGTCCGGCAATGGTCTGCAAGAGTACGATACGGCCGATGTCTTCCGCAGGGAAGTACCATGAGATGAGCGGCAGGGAAAGCAGGCCGAAAGCGGCGCTTCCTATCGGGCCCAATGCGTAGCCGAGGATTTTTTTCGCGTTCATATTATTTGTTTTCAGACGGCCAGAAGTTCGAGCTGAGCGTTTTTCGTAGGGTATGTGTTGTTACCGTTGCCGGTTTGCCAAGGCCGTCTGAAAAACAAATAGCCTTGGGAAACCGGCTACCGTCCCGGTCGGGGAAACCGGAGGCAGCCGGATGTGTCTGAAGCAAGATTATGCTTTGATGACTTTAGGATTTTTTACTGGGAATTTGCCGCGTGTATCGACAATCAGCTTGGCATGTTCGGTGATCATGTCATAGTCGAATTTGTCGTGATCGGTGGTCAGAACCACGCAATCGTATTGGGCGACAGTTTCAGGAGTCAGCGCTTCGCTCTTCAGGTCGAAGTAGTGGTGGCCGGGGATGTGCGGAAACTCTGGAACGTGCGGGTCAGAGTAGGAAACCACTGCGCCCAGTTTGTGCAGGCGGTCCATCACTTCTACAGACGGGCTTTCACGCATATCGTCCACGTTTTTCTTGTAGGCGATACCCAATACCAAGATTTTGCTGTCTTTGATAGAACGGTTGTGGTCATTCAAAGCCAGGCCGACTTTTTCGATAACGTAGTCAGGCATGTGGGAGTTTACTTCGCCGGCAAGCTCGATGAAGCGGGTGTTTACGCCGTATTCGCGTGCTTTCCAAGTCAGGTAGAACGGGTCGATAGGGATACAGTGACCACCCAAGCCTGGACCTGGGTAATAAGCAACGAAGCCGAACGGTTTGGTCGCAGCGGCATTGATGACTTCGTGAATGTCGATGCCCATTTTGTCGGCAACGATTTTCATCTCGTTCACCAAGCCAATGTTTACGGCGCGGTGGATGTTTTCCAGGAGTTTGGTCAGCTCGGCAGCTTTGGTGGAGCTTACTGGAACAACTTTATCGATGGCAGGTTGGTACAGCGCAAGGCCGACTTCCAAACAGGCAGGGGTATGGCCGCCGATGACTTTTGGAATGGTACGGGTTTCAAAGTTAGGGTTACCCGGGTCTTCACGCTCAGGAGAGTAAACTAAGAACACGTCTTGACCGACTTTCAAGCCGCCTTCTTCCATACGTGGCAGCAATTCTTCTTCGGTAGTACCGGGGTAGGTGGTGGATTCTAAAGACAGCACTTGACCGGCGCGCAGGTAAGGTTTTACCGCATCGGTAGTGTCAATCACAAAGCTCATGTCCGGCTCACGGTATTTGTTCAGCGGAGTCGGTACGCACAAAATGACGGCTTCTACTTCGCCGATGCGGGAGAAGTCGGTCGTTGCTTCAAACAGGCTGTTGGAAGCAGCGGCAATTTTGTCGGAAGGGATATGCTCAATGTAGCTTTCGCCTTTGTTGAGCTTGTCGACTTTGTTGGTGTCAATGTCGAAACCCAAAACTTGGTAACCGATATCCACATAGCGCAACATCAGTGGTAAACCGACGTAGCCTAAGCCAACGATGCCGATTTTTGCGGTCTTATCGGCAAATTTTTGTATCGTAACGTTTTTCATGATGTCTTTCGTTTAATGAATGAGTAAATCGGGAGTGTTTTCCCGATGCCTGAGTTGTTTGCTGCAACCGCATAGCCATAGCCGGCTGCCGTATCGTGTGAAGCCTTAAAACCATACTTATAATTACATTAGACGGAATCATAAGCACTTATCTGATTCGTCTCAATCAAAAAAGTTTAACGGTCGTTCAGACGGCCTGTAAGGTATGAAAAAGGTATTTTTGAATATTGAATTTTTAGAAATTACACTCAACCAAATGTTTTAATTTTAAATATCTCTTTGTCAAATGCATGGTTCATGAAATTAAACTACCGTTTATGCCGTTTAAAACCCTTCTAGAATAAAAACTTTTAACAAATTTTCATGGTTTAACTTATCTTAATAATTCATTCTTTTGTGATGAAAAAAAGGAAAATTTGTCGACAATCAGCTCGAGGATAGTTAGTGCAAGTCAAAGTTTTAAATTGGAATACGTTATAGTCATTATAATATTTCGGCGAAAAACACATTTATTGCCATGCAAATGATAGATAGATTCTATTGAAAATGGTTTAATTATCAAGCTGAGGCAATTAGGTGGATTTTTTCCGGAGAACCCATTTAATGTCCTGCCCGATGATTTCTACTGATTGACTTTGCCAAGGGCCGTCTGAAAGCAGGACGGCCGGATTTTCAGGAATGGAGAAAAGAGGTTTGCCTGCGCCTAATAGTTTCGGCGCTTGGTAGAGGACGATTTCATCCACCAAGTCATCCTTCAGGAAGGCTGAAGCAAGTGTTGAGCCGGCTTCTACCAGAACTTCGCCAAAGCCAAGCTCTGCCAGTTGCGGCATGAGTGAAAGAAGATTGATGCGACCGTTGATGTGTTCAGACGGCCTGATGATGCGGATATGTTCAAATGCACTCAGAGCCTGCAAACGTTGTTCGTCTGAGGAAAGGGTAACGATAACGGTCGGGCTTTCGGTATCGGTCACGAGGTGGCAGTCCAAAGGGATTTGCAGTCGGCTGTCCAAGACGATACGCGCAGGTTGACGTAGGGTGGGGAAGCTGCGAACGTTGAGTTTCGGGTTGTCGGCAAGTACGGTACCGATACCGGTCAAAACGGCGCAACTTTCGGCACGGAGAATTTGTACGTCTTCGCGTGCCGCTTCGCTGGTAATCCAAAAGCTGCGGCCGTCTGAAAGAGCGGTTTTGCCGTCCAAACTGGCAGCGCATTTGAGGCGGACAAACGGTCTGCCGCGTTCGATACGCGACAGGAAACCGCGGTTGAGTTCGCGCGCCTGAGCTTCCAGCAAACCGCTTTCTGTACGGATTCCGGCGGCTTCCAGCATGGATAAGCCTTTGCCTGCGACCAACGGGTTAGGGTCGGTCATGGCGGCGACTACGCGCGTTACGCCGGAATGAACCAGCGCTTCGGCGCACGGTGGTGTACGGCCGTAATGGCTGCAAGGTTCCAGCGTGACATAGGCTGTTGCGCCTTTTGCCGCCGCTCCGGCCTGCCTCAATGCGTGAACTTCAGCGTGCGGCTCGCCTGCTTTGACGTGGAAACCTTGTCCGACGATTTGTGTGCCGTGTGCAATCACGCAACCGACGCGGGGATTGGGGGAAGTAGAAAACCGCCCAAGCTTGGCCAGCTCGAGGGCGGTTTGCATCATTTGGGTATCAAGTGCGGAAAACATGGTTTCAGACGGCCTTATTTGGCTTTGCATTCGGCGATGACTTGGGTGAATTCGGAAACGTCTTTAAAGCTTTTATAGACAGACGCGAAGCGGACATAAGCAACTTGGTCGATTTTTGCCAGTTCCTCCATCGCCATTTCGCCGACGATGTGCGAAGCGACTTCTTTTTTGCCCAAACGGTAGAGGCGCTGCTCGATAAGGGCAACGGTTTCATCGATTTGTTCTTGTGTGACAGGACGTTTGTGCAGCGCGCGCTCAAGGCTGGTCTGCAGTTTGTGCGCATTGAAGGGAACCCGTGTGCCGTTGGATTTGATGACTTGCGGCATCCGCATTTCAACGGTTTCAAAAGTGCTGAAGCGTTGTCCGCATTCCAAGCATTTGCGACGGCGACGGATGCTGTTGGTGTCTTCTAGCCATCGCGAGTCGGTTACTTGTGTGTTGGGGTGTTGGCAAAACGGGCACTTCATCGGGTTTCCTTGTCATACGCTCGGCAAGGTCGCTAAGCAATTGAATTTATTGTTTGTGAACTATTATTGTAGCGGATTGCGTTATTTTCGTATAGTAAAGGCTTTGTCTATGGATTAAGTATAAAAAGGCCGTCTGAAAGGGCAACTTGAGCGAAGTTGAGCCTTTCAGACGGCCTTGAGTTTTTCAGCCAATCAAACGTCAAACCGATACGCCGACGGCACGGGCGATTTCCAAACCTTCTTCCGCGCTCATGTAAACCGGATTGTCGGGGCGGTCGCTGAGGACAATGTCGCCGTCTTGAAACATCACCAATTCATTGACTGCCAATTGCGACCAAGTTTCATCTCGCGTCAGGGGCAGGGTAGCGATGACGGAAACTTTATCGTTCGGGGTGGTCACTTCTGAAAAATCGACCATGACATCATCGTCCAGCAGGCGTGCTTTGCCAAACGGGGCTTTGCGCACGATGTAGTGCAGTAAGGTACTGGCGTGGGCAAACAGGCAGTCACCGTTGGACATCACAAAGTTGAACAAGCCGTAGCGGCGGATTTCATGAGTCAGGCCGGCAATGGCGTCAAACAAAACTTCAGGTTCGGGCTTGGTGGCAAAGCGGCTGCGCAGGCGGTTGAGGATAAAGCAGAACGCGCGTTCGGAATCGGTCGTGCCGACGGCATGGTAGTACTCGCCCTGCTCGGGGTAAAAATCAATCAAATGGCCGTTGTGGGCAAACAGCCAATATTCGCCCCACATCTCGCGCATGAAGGGATGAGTGTTCGCCAATGAGGTCTGACCTTGTGAGGCCTTGCGGATATGGGCGATAACGTTTTCGGATTTGATTTGGTAGGCGCGCACCAAGTCGGCAACGGGCGAGTTGGCACTGGGTTTGTCGTCGTGAAACAAGCGCACGCCTTTGCCTTCAAAGAAACCGATGCCGAAACCATCGGCATGGTGGTCGGTAATGCCGCCTCGACGGCGGAAGCCTTCAAAAGAAAACATGATGTCTGTGGGAGTGTTGCAATTCATGCCGAGCAGTTGGCACATGGCGTTAACCTTTTTTCCGAGTATTTATAGGGTCATTATGGTGTATCGGGCAGGCAGTTTCAATATATTCTTTGCCGTTTTAGGGTAGGTGATACAGGCTGTATCGAATTAAAAATAAAGAATTTCGCTTTGTAGGGGATTGTTAGGATATTTACTAATTCTGTGCTAACACTTCCCCTATAAAATGCTTTGCAGAACAAAAAGACCTCCTCACATAACGATATGTTCTACTCACAACGAAACATAATTTTCCCCACCATCGTTTTACCTCAAGGAGTGTTCAATGAAACTGAATCTGCAAAAAACCACCGCTGCTGTTTTGGCTGTTGTGTTCAGCGTAGGCGCATTTGCAGCTAATAATGCCTATAACCCATTCGAGTATGGCTACAAAAATCACAAATACGGCAAAAAATGGGGCAAGCCTGCATCTGAAGCCGAAGGCGAAAAAGTGATGAAACACGCTGCCTACCGTTCAGGCGTGTACTACACCAACGTAAACCGTATGCCTGGCAATGCAGACCGCAATGGCGTGAAAACCGTACAGGTTAACGACGCATATACCCGTCAAAACCTCGGCCGCTATGCGTTCAACACCATCAAGAGCGGTGACTCTGAAGTATACTACGGTGAGTGGGTCGGTAAAGAATACGCTAAAGGCTCTAACCGCGGCGTTTTCTACTCCGGCGACAAACGCGCTACCTCTATGCCTGTATCCGGTGTAGCCAACTACGCAGTTAAAGGTATCAATAACTACACCGGCAACAACCCGATGGTTGGTACTTTGCGCGCAGACTTCGGTCAACGCGTCTTGACCGGTTCTATGAAAAATAACGCTGTACAGATGGACATCCATTCCCGCATCAAGCCATCCAGCGCATCATTTGAAGGCTACGCTCGCGCCAACGGCCACTTCGGTAAAACCGAAGGCCACTTCTTCGGCAACGGTGCAAGCGCGTTGGCCGGTGTTGCCAAATTTAAGACCGACCGCAATCTGGATACGGCATACGGCGGCGTAAAACGCTAAAATCTGTCTTTAAGTAAAATAAAGCCTGCCATCCGCAGGCTTTTTTAAACACTTGCTTCCAAATTTCTCAAGGTCGTCTGAAACTTGCGACCGGAAAGCCGATCCCATGTACAAACCGTCTGCCTGCCTGATTCTGCTTCTTTCTGCTCCCGTCCTTGCCGCGCCGCGTTCTGATTTTTCAGACGACCGCACCGCGCAACGCCTGTGGCAGGATACCCGCCAAACCATGCAGGAGCAGGAACAAAAAGTGCGCGAATATCATCTCGATATTTCTGCTCCGCATACCGGGAAGACAGCCGAGAGCGACTCCGAAGCCGACCAAGGCGAGGCACTGTTTAATGCTGTCAACCGCAGCGATTGGCAAACCGTTCGCCCTCTGCTGGAGCGTTATACCCAGCAAACCGAATACGATCCCGATATCGCTTCGTTTGCCCGTGCTTCTCTTGCACGAGGCGAAGGTAAGTGGAAAGCCGCCAAACAAGAATACGAAACCCTGTTGCAACGTCATCCCGATTTTACACGCGGACGGCTTGATTACGCACGCCTGCTTTTTGAAGGCCGTCTGAACCGCGAAGCATCTTCTGAATTTGTACACCTTCAAAACGAAGACTTGCCTGAAGCCGTCAAAGAAAACATCGCCCATTTCCAAGATGCCTTGAACCAGCGTCAAAGCTGGAAAGGCAGCCTCTCCGTCGGCGCCGTCCACAATAGCAACATCAACGAAGCCAGCGGCAAAGTGTGGTGTAAAACCGAAATCGACGGCGAATGTTGGGAAGAATTTTCAGGCGACAAACCCATTTCCGCCAACGGCATCAAATACGAAGCCGCCGCCGTCCGCCGCTGGCAGGTTAAAGGACACCACGGCATTGCCGCTCGCGCGCTCGGCTATGGCCGCTTCTACCGCGACCATAAAGATTTCAACGAACACACGCTCAACCTCAGTGCAGGCTATCAGTTTGAAAACCAGCGCCACACTTTCGCCTTCGCACCACTTGTCGAATGGAATGGCAGCGGCAGCAAAACCCTCAACCGCGCCTATGGTGTGCGCAACGAATGGAACCTCGACAAGGGCGATTGGACATGGAACACGGAAGCTGAGTGGAAACACCTTTCTTATGCAGACAAAACCCGTTTGCTCGACGGCAGCCTCCTCTCCGTTTACAACACCTTGTCTTATTTTCCGCGCAACGACCTGATGCTCTACGGTGGCATAGACTGGCAGCAGCGCAAAACGAAAGACCCTGTGGACAGCTATCGCCAAATTTCCGCACGGCTGGGTGCGGCAAAAATGTTTGAAGCCGGTTTCGACGTTTCCGTGTCTGCTACCTTCGGCATCCGCAGCCATAGGGAAGAGAATGCCGTCCTCGAACAACGCCGCCGCGACAAAGAACAAACCTACCGCCTCAGCATAGGCGCTGACCGCTGGAAATTCGCCGGCCTTAAGCCCGTCCTCAGCTATAAACACCGCCGCGTTAACGGCAACACCGACTGGCTGTACAGCTACAAACAAAACGAAGTCGGTTTGTCACTGGTGAGGTCGTTTTAACTTGCGGTAAACAGAAATAAAAATGCACAGGCCGTCTGAAAGTATTTTTCAGACGGCCTGTGCATTTTTATTTCTGTTGTTATGATTTTACTTAGAGAAGGGAGTATATTATAGTTATACAGTATTTTTATGTTATTTTTATTTATTGCAAATATGGATTTTATATCTAAATATTCAAAATTTGTTACTCTTTGAGTTAAATATTGGAGATAAGAAGTGAAGAAGCGTGGAATTATTATGGCACCTCCTGTCGAGGTTAATGGTAATACGATCATTGGGGGTGGAGTTGATTTAGAACAGGAAATTAGAATGGCACTGTTTTTTTGGGATAAAATCATTTTACCTAATAATAATATGTTCTATATGAGTTATTCCAATATAGGTGATGTTAATTTACTTCAAAATGAAAAAATTCTAACAATTGAAGAAGTATGGTTAACAGGAAGTTATTCGGTAAATGAAGATTTCTTCTTGAATATTCAAGAAGAAATTTTTAATAATTATAATCATAAAGGTACAGAGTATCTCTGGAGTTTGCAACAATTACATAAAGATTTGTCTTTTAAAGCTTCTAAAAACATAAGGAAAACTCTTCAAAGGACGATTGAATTTGAACTATATAAAGCTATTCCTATTCCACAAAGATCTATACCTCTTGAAGAAATTTTAAATTTCAAAGAAAAATATAATGATGAATTAATAATGTTGCGTTTATGCTTAAGTGCTATGTATGATGAAATAATTAGTTCTCCTGATCAAATATTTACTCAGAATACAAAGATGTTGCAACTAGAAAAAGCAATTTGTGATTTACATAAATCAATGGACTCACATAAGGTAATGAAAAACAAATGTCTGGTTAGTCATAAAATTGTATTAAGAGCAGATTTTTCAGATTTGGTTGGATCCATCTCGGCAGCTTATGGATTCTATGAAGGGATGAAGAATCTTGGAGTATCTCAATATTTTTCTGCGTTTTTGGCGTCAGTGGGTGCCTTTATAAAAATAGGAATTAAAAGAAATGAAATAATTGAGGATATTCCTAATGAATTAAAAGATTATGCATATATTTCTAGAATAGAGAATGAGTTTGCCTAACACATTGCTTAAAAACGATACATGTCAGTTGAGGGAGTTTTATGAGGTATATTTGATTATTGAATTTACTTATGTAAATTGTGTAGATGCTGTGTCTCTGTTTATAGATAGATAAGCTATTTACAAAAATATGAAAAAATTCAGACGGCCTTAAAGTGTTCCCAGACAGGACGGCATTGTTCGGGTAGGTCGGGACAGGCGCCGAGTATGCCGCCGCTGAAGTCGTTGGGGCGGTGGAAGTCGCTGCCTGCGCTGGCGAGAAAGTCGAAACGGTCGGCAAGCAGGGCATAGTTGAGGCGGTCGTTTTTGCAGCAGTTGCCGCTGTGCACTTCAATTCCTGCGCCGCCGAGATTTTTAAATTCTTGAAAGAGGTTTCGTTTGGCGGTGGCGGATAATTCATAGCGCATCGGGTGGGCGATAATGGCCATGCCGCCCGCGCCTGTAATCGCGACTACGCAGTCTTCCAGTGTGGCCCATTCATGTCTGACGGAACAGGATTTGCCGTCGCCCAGATATTTGGTAAATGCCTGCTGTTTGTTTTTAACATGGCCTTCGCGAATGAGGAATTCGGCAATGTGGGTACGGCTGGCCATTTCTTTGTTGGCGGCCAATGCCAGCGCGCCTTCATACGAGCCTGTTATGCCTTTTTTCTCCAGTTTGGCCGCGATGGCTTCCAATCGTTTTAGACGGCCTTTGCGGACTTCGGCAAGCAGGTTTTGCAGGGCTTCGTTGTGTTCGTCAAAGTCCAAACCGACAATGTGGATGGTGCGGCCGCGCCAAGTGACGGATATTTCCACGCCGTTGACGAAGGGGAGGCCGAGGGTATCGGCTTCGGCACGTGCTTCGGCAAGTCCGCCGGTATGGTCGTGGTCGGTCAGGGCGAGCAGGGTGCAACCGTTTTGAAGGGCGAGTCGGACGACTTCG
Organism: Neisseria sp. P0008.S004; assembly: GCF_051962755.1. Taxonomy (NCBI): domain Bacteria; kingdom Pseudomonadati; phylum Pseudomonadota; class Betaproteobacteria; order Neisseriales; family Neisseriaceae; genus Neisseria; species Neisseria sp. P0008.S004. The sequence goes on along the minus strand of NZ_JBQCUZ010000003.1, from coordinate 190,499 downwards.
GTTGGGGAAAGCATGCCGTCTGAAACGGTTGAATGGCAGTGTAAATCAATCATGGTTTTGCTTTGAATTTTCTCAAAAAAGGCCGTCTGAACGTTTCAGACGGCCTTGATTTGTTAGAACAGAGAGTCCAGTTGTTGTCTGTTATTGTTGCCGGTATTGCTTGGCAGAACTGGGGTTTCGTCTAATTCTTCACGGGCTGGCGCATTGCCGCTCTCGGTACGGCGGCGGTTTTCATTCGGAACGGCACGATGGGCAGGACGCGGAGCAACGCCGCTGTTGTCCAAGGCCAGGTCGGAGCTGGTGGTCATGCGTTCGCGCATATACACTTCGCCGCCGTTTGTAACCACGCCTTCAGGTGCTTTCATCGGTTTGACGCTGGTGCCTTTCAGGGCGAAGCGCATGTATTCTACCCAAACCGGTACGGCGATTGTACCACCGTAACCTGCACGACCCATGCTGCGCGGTTTGTCAAAGCCGATATAGACGGCAGTCACAACGCTAGGGTTGAAGCCGACAAACCATGCGTCTTTGTTGTCGTTGGTGGTACCGGTTTTACCGGCGATGTCGGCGCGGCCGAGTGCGGCTGCACCGCGTGCGGTACCGACACGGACAACGTCTTGCATGATTTTGTACATGATGTAGGCGTTGCGCGGGTCAATGGCCTGAGGTGCGTTCTCACCGGCTACCAAAGGTTGCATTTGCGCTCTCAGACGGCCTTGGCTGTCGTAGATTTTGTCGATGACGTGGGCAGATACTTTGTAACCGCCGTTGGCAAAGACGCTGTAACCTTCTGCAATACGCAACGGTGTGGTTTCGCCTGTACCCAAAGCCATAGACAGGCTAGCAGGGATTTCAGACGGCTTGAAGCCGAAGCGTTGGATGTATTGTTGCGCGTAGCCGATGCCGATAGACATCAGGATGCGGATGGACACCATGTTTTTCGAAGCGGTCAAAGCCTGGCGCAGCGTGATGTAACCGGAATAGCGGCCGTCTGAATTTTTCGGGTTCCACACTTTGCCGTTTGCACCTTTGCCCGGCAGGGAAATCGGCGCATCGTTAATCATGGTGGAGGCAGTCATGCCTTTTGCCAAAGCGGCGGAATAAACAAACGGTTTAAACGTAGAGCCGGGTTGGCGCATGGCTTGAGTTGCGCGGTTGAAGGTTTTGCTGTGGTAGTCGTAGCCGCCGACCAATGCGCGGACTGCACCGGTTTTCGCATCTAAAGACACCAATGCGCCTTGCAGCAAAGGCTCTTGAACGACGGTAAAGGTATCGCCGCTGCCTTTAACGCGGATGACGGAGCCGCGGCGGATGCGGTCTTCGCCCATTTTTTCGTTGTTGACGGCACGGGCGGCAAAGCCTAAAGCGTGGCTGTTCAGCGTCACTTTACGGCCGCTTGGCAACTGAATCTGTACACCTTTGCGTGAGGCTTCCAATACAACCGCCGGAATCATTTTATCAACGGTGTAAAGCGTAGAAAGATATTGGCTGACGGTTTCTTCTACGTTGTCGCTTTTGCTCAGGTCGATGTAGTTTTCTGCACCGCGGTAGCTGCTGCCGCGGTCGAAGTTGCGCAGAACTTTGCGCAGGGCTTCGGTGGCCACGCGCTGGTGTGCAGTGTCGACAGTGGTATATACCTTAAAGCCTTGAGTGTAGGCATCTTCGCCGTATTTCTCAAACAGCTCTTGACGTACCATTTCGGCAACGTACAGGGCGCTTTGATCGATGTTTTGTACAAAACGCTCGTAATGCAACTCTTCTTTCAAAGCCTGATCGCGTTGCTGCAGGGTAATCATGCCTTCTTCCAGCATATTGTTCAGAATATAAGCCTGACGCAGTTTGGCACGCTCAGGGTTCACAATCGGGTTGTAGGCAGAAGGTGCTTTAGGCAAGCCGGCCAACATGGCGGCTTCGGCCAATGTTAATTCGTTAACATTTTTGTTGAAATAAATTTGGGCGGCGGAGGCAAAACCATAAGCACGTTGACCCAAATAGATTTGGTTGAAGTACAGCTCCAAAATCTTATCTTTGCTCAAAGACTGCTCGATTTTGTAGGCCAACAGGGCTTCGTTGAATTTACGGGTGAACGAACGCTCGCTGCTCAGGTAGAAGTTTTTGGCAACCTGCTGCGTAATCGTACTGGCACCGGATTGAACGCCGCCGGCCATGACGTTGCCGATTGCGGCACGCGCCACACCCCAAACGTCCACGCCCCAGTGGTCATAGAAGCGTTTGTCTTCGGCGGCAATCACGGCATCTTTCAAAATTTTCGGGAAGTCGCCGATTTTGGTAAATTCACGCCGTTGTTCGCCGTAAACGCCAATGACTTGGCCGTCTGAAGAATAAATCGTCAGCGGCATTTTTGGTTTGTAGTGTTGTAAAGAGTCCAAAGACGGCAGTTTTGGATAGGTTACCAAAATTGCAATTGCAATCAGACCTACACCAAAAAGAGCCAGTCCTAATAAGAGACCCATGCAGGTCGTTATAATCTTTTTAATCATGACTAGGTAATAATTTTGCCATTAATGGCGATAAATAAAGTAAAATGGGAAACGATTTCTATCAGCCACAGTCAATACTGTGTAAAGAATAAGAAGTCCTTTACGGATAACGAAACAGTTACTCACTCCTAAATGATACAGGGAAGTCAAATCATGCGCTTATTTAAAAGCACGAAAGATACCAAAACAGGCAAGGCTTCTAGCGGATTGAACAACCGCTCTGCCATCGGCGTCGACATCAGCCAACATGCCATTAAGATGGTACAACTGACAGGCCGTAGTTTAAACCAAATTCAGCTGGAAAAATACGTTATTACCAAATTGCCTAAAAATATTGTCAAAGGCAACAAAATTCAAGACTACGATCAGCTTGCTACTTACATCCAACATACTTACACACAATTACGCAGTTCTTGCAAAAATATTGTTGCTGCCGTGCCACAAAATTTGGCGACAGTCGAGCAAATTATTTACAACCCGCGTGATACCGATTTGGACTTGGAAGAGTTTATCGAGGCGGAAGTCGGCCAATTTGCGCCTATTGAAGAAATGAACTACGACTTTCAAGCTGAAGAAGTCGGTTCGGGTCAGCATGTTTTAGCTGTTGCCGCCAAAAAAGACGATGTCGAGCCACGCATTGAAATGTTTGAAAATGCCGGTCTGCCTTTGTCTGCTTTGGACTTGGACTTGCTGGCGCAACGCAATGCCTTTGTCTATTGGATGAATACGCATGCTCCCGAAATGGCAGAGGAAAAAGTTGCCGTGTTCGGTATTCATGCGACTCAAATGTATGCCCTGATTCTGCAAAACGGCCGTATCCTCTACAAACAAGAAACACCGGTCAGTACAGAGCAGCTCAATCAGCTGATTCAGCGTACTTATCAGGTAACGGAAGAAAAAGCCGCTCAAATGATGGCTTCCCAAAACAAGCCTTCCGACTACCAGTCTCAGATTGCCGACCGTTTTAATGTGCAGGTTGCACAAGAAGTTCAGCGTGTCCTGCAATTTTACTATACCACGCAGGCCACTGATTCTTTTCACAATATCAAACACATCCTGCTGACCGGCTTTACCGCGCAGCAGGCAGGTTTGGCAGAAAGCATTTTCTCGCAAACCAATACGCCAACAGAATATCTGCATCCGATTTCATATGTGGAACGCAGTGCAAAAGTAGAATTGCCGCAGTTTCAAATTGATGCGCCGTCACTGACTTTGGCGTTCGGATTGGCATTAAGGGGACTTTGAGAACATGATCGAATTAACCAGAATCAACCTTCTCCCATATCGGGAAGAGATTAAACAGCGCAAGCAGCAGCAATTCAAAATATTGATGCTTGGCGCTTTTGCAGTAGGTTTGGGCTTGGCGGCCGCTACCTATCTTGGTATTGACAGCGCCATCAGCAATCAAGAAGGCCGCAACAACTTCCTGCAAACCGAAATCGACAGACTTGATAGAGAATTGGGCGAAATCGATAAACTTCAGCAAGAAAAAGAAACCTTCTTGGCCAAAAAACTGAAAGTTGAAGAGTTACAGGAAAAACGCTATCAAGCGGCCTATATCCTTGATTCTTTGAATACACTTACGCCCGATAATACTTATTTGACCGCGTTGGAAGCCGAAAGTCCGACCAGCTATAAAATCAGCGGTCATGCCATCAGCGACAATAAAATTGCCGTTATGATGCGCTCCTTGCCAAGTACAGGTATTTTCTTGCAGCCTGAATTGTTGAGCATTAAAAAAGTAGATAACTACCAAGAATTTACTTTGAAATCTTCAATCAACCAAGTGAATACGCCGGCTCCTGCACCAACTGCCCAAAGTAGCGGTGAAATGGCCGAACCTGTGGCAGAACCTGCTCCGGAGGCTCAATAATGGCATCTAAAAACCTGAAACAATTGGACGTACAAAACCTGTACCTGCTTAATATGCCTTCAAAACTTTTGCTGGCAGGTTTATTGATTGTCGGTATGTTGGCTTTGGGCTATGTCGGCGTATTTAAAGATCAGATTGAAACTTGGAATACGCAGGAAGCTAAAGAAGAAGAACTGAAGGAAACCTTTACGCGTAAAAGCATTCAGGCAGCAAGCTTGAATAATCTGAAGGCTGAATTGGCTTCGATTCGTTCTGCATTTGATGTGTTGTTGAAACAACTTCCGACCGACGCGGAAATTCCGAATCTGATTCAAGAGCTGCATCAGGCAGGTTCAACCAACGGATTGCGTTTGGACAGCGTTGCACCGCTCCAACCTGAAAACGATGGTCCGATTCAAAAACTGCCGTATCAGATTTCCATCACAGGCAAATACTCACAGATCAGCCAATTTACCCGTGATGTAGGCGATTTGTCGCGCATTATTACTTTAGATTCTTTAAAACTCGTGAACGCAGGCGAGGACAAAGAAGGCAAAGGCAATAAAGGCGAATTGACATTGAGCGCGATTGCGACGACTTACAAAGCACGTCCGGCCGAAGAGATTGCTGCCGAATTGGCTGCGCAACAGGCACAAGAAGAAGGCAAACCTGCCGAGAATGAGCAAAAATAAAAGAATAGGGAAATCATGAAAAAAATCATCTTACTCTTAAGTCTTCTTCCCTTGGCAGCCTGTACGCAAAGCTATGAAGATTTGACTCAATGGATGACGCAAACCCGTCAGGAAGCAAAATCCAAGATTATTCCGTTTGAAGAGCCGACGGTTACATTGCCTAAGCCGTATAGCCCGCCGAACTTTAAAGGTATGAATGCGTTTGATTCACGCCGTTTGGACACTGCCCCTAAAGGCGGTAATGCGCCGGATGTGAACCGTCCGAAAGAAACATTGGAAGCCTTCAGTTTGGAAAATATGGCCTTTGTCGGAACGCTGCAAAGCGGCGGCAAAGTTTCCGGATTTATCAAGGTCAAGGACCATGTTTATACCGTTTATCCCGGAAACTACATCGGTCAGAATTACGGCAGAATCCAAAGTATTACCGAAGATAAAATTATCTTAACCGAGCAAGTTGAAGACAGCTACGGCAACTGGGTGTACCGGAAGGCCGAATTGCCATTAAGCAGTAAAGAGGCGGATTCTTCCAATAGCTCAGATAGTTCGAATTCAAATTAATTTAGGGGTCTCACTCAATTATGAAAACCAAACACATGACAAAATTATTTGCCGGCTTCAGCGTTGCCCTCGCTGTTCAGATGGCCTTTGCAGGCAATATTACCGATATCAACGTTTCCACTTTGCCTGACAACCAAAAAATCATCAAAATCCGTTTCGACAAAGACGTCACTACACCTCATGGTTTTGTAACATCTACTCCGGCGCGTATTGCATTGGATTTTGCCAATACCAATATCCGTTTGCCTCAGCCTGTTTTGGAATATGCCGACCCATTGCTGAATCAAATTACTGCGGCGCAAAACAATGACCGTGCACGCGTGGTTTTGGGTTTGAACAAAATCAGCCAATACAATACTGAGATTCGCGGCAACGAAGTTTGGGTATTTGTAAACGAATCTACTGACCAAACCAATGCTGCCGTTGCCAATGAACGTGTGGCTACACCGTCTACTGCGCGCGCTACTCAGGCTTATCAAGCCGTTTCGGCCGCCAATATCGATTTCCGCAAAGGCGCACGCAATTCCGGCATTATTGAATTGTCTGCCCCAGGTTTTAGCGGGCAGCCGGACATTAAACAGCAGCGCGACCGCGTGGTTGTGACATTGAAAAACCATACGCTGCCGACACAAGCGCAACGCAGTTTGGATGTGGCTGACTTCAATACGCCTGTACAAAACGTTACGCTCAAACGTATCGGCAATTCTACCCAGCTTATTATCCGCAATAATAATGCGAATTGGGACATCAATACCAAAGCTTCTTCCGGCCGTTTTGTATTTGAAGTATCGCCTAAAGCCGCCAATACCGAATCCAGCGGCTTGAACCAAAATGCGAACAAATCGTTCAAAGGTCGTAAAATTTCTTTGGACTTCCAAGATGTAGAAGTTCGTACCATCTTGCAGATTTTGGCAAAAGAATCCGGTGTGAATATTGTTGCCAGCGATACCGTCAAAGGCACCATGACTCTGTCCTTGAAAGATGTACCTTGGGATCAGGCATTGGATTTGGTTATGCAGGCGCGCAATTTGGATATGCGCCGTCAAGGCAACATCATTAATATTGCGCCTCGCGATGAATTGTTGGCAAAAGACAAAGCCTTCTTGCAGGCTGAAAAAGAGATTGCCGAATTGGGTCCGCTGTATTCTCAAACCTTCCAGTTGAAATACAAAAACGTGGAAGAGTTCCGCAAAATTCTGCGTTTGGAAGAATACGACAGCAATAATTCCAATACCCGCAACACTCTGTTGAGCAATCGAGGCAGCGCCTTAATCGATCCGGCCACCAATACGCTGATCGTGACCGACAACCGCGGCGTGATTGAAAAATTCCGCAAACTGATTGATGAATTGGACGTTCCAACCCGTCAAGTGATGGTGGAAGCGCGTATTGTGGAAGCAGAAGATACCTTCTTCCGCAACTTGGGCGTTAAATTCGGTTCCGGTGGTGCAAGTGGCCGTAACGCATGGGGCAGCAACTGGAGCAATGCACAAACCAACTACAATACCAATGCCTCGTTTAACCGTGGTGATGTCCGCTATCCTACTTGGTCTTTGGATCCGAACGTCAGCCTGCCGACCGCAGCCGCAGTCAACAGCATTGCGCTGGTGCGTGCGTTCTCGTCCGGTGCATTGGGTTTGGAAATCAGCGCGTCTGAAGAACAAGGTAAGAGCAAAACCATTTCCAATCCGCGTGTGCTGACACAAGACCGCAAAGAAGCCAAAATCGAATCCGGTACGGAAATTCCTTACCAAGAAGCTTCTTCCAGCGGTGCGACTTCGATTACCTTCAAGAAAGCCGTTTTGGGCTTGACCGTAACGCCGAACATTACGCCTGATGGTCAAATCATCATGACTGTGAAGATTAATCGCGATACCCCGATCGACTGTACCGTGGATTCTCTGACAACCAAGTGTATCAACACCAAACACTTGAATACCCAAGCCATGGTTGAAGATGGCGGTACGCTGATTGTCGGCGGTATTTACGAAGAAGAAAGCACCAATGCAGTGAACAAAGTACCTGTTTTGGGCGATATTCCTGTTGTCGGCAATCTGTTCAAATCACGCGGTAAACGTGAAAACCGCCGTGAGCTGTTGATCTTCATCACGCCGCGCATTATGGATAATGTGGGTAACAATCTGCGCTACTGATTTTTAAAATGACAAACAGGCATATCTGCAAAGGTATGCCTGTTTTGGTTTTCGGACGGCCTGAGATGAAAAGGCCGTCTGAAAAACGACGAACTTTTCCACGAAACCACCATATCGTATAAAATGACCCTCATGGAAAAAATCAACGGTAATTTAATTTTAATCGGGCTGATGGGCGCGGGCAAAACCACTTTGGGCAAGCAGCTTGCCCAAATGTTTGAATGCCCGTTTTACGACAGCGACTACGAAATCTGCACTTCTTCGGGCGTATCCATTCCGACTATTTTTGAGATGGAAGGGGAGGAAGGCTTCCGCAACCGAGAAACCAATATGCTGAAGAAGCTCGCTTCCCGGCGCAACATCGTTTTATCGACCGGTGGCGGCTCCGTATTACGCAGTGAAAACAGACAGATTTTGCGCCAAAACGGCACGGTTGTTTATCTGCATGCCAGCCCCGAAACCTTGCTGGAACGTACCCGCTACGACAGCAACCGGCCGCTGTTGCAAGTTGCCGACCCTTTGGCCAAACTGCAAGAGCTGTATGACCAACGCGATACGCTGTACCGTCAAACCGCCCATCTCGTCATCGAATCCGACAGCTGTCACAAAACGCTCAAACGCCTGATACAGGCTTTAGGCGAATAAAAACGCTTTGCAAAGGAACACCATGCGCACACTGACTGTCCAAACCCCGTCCCATCAATACCCCATCTTTATCGGGCATAAACTGATTGAGCAGGCCGATACGCTGCTTCAGCCCTATTTAGGCAAAAAAGCAGCCATCATTACCAACGAAACCGTTGCGCCGCTTTATCTCAAACAGCTTCAGACGGCCTTAGACAGACTGGGCGTGCCGCATTTCAGCATCATCCTTCCCGACGGCGAAGAGTATAAAAACTGGCAGACGCTTAACCTGATTTACGATGGCCTGATGCAAAACCGTGCCGAACGTAAAACTACTTTAATCGCTTTGGGCGGCGGCGTGATAGGCGATATGGTCGGCTTTGCCGCGGCGACTTATCAGCGTGGCGCACCTTTTATCCAAGTGCCGACCACATTGCTCAGCCAGGTCGATTCCTCGGTCGGCGGTAAAACCGCCATCAACCACCCGCTCGGTAAAAACATGATTGGCGCGTTCTACCAGCCGCAAGCCGTTCTGGCCGATTTGACCGCCCTGCAAACGCTGCCGCAACGCGAACTTTCCGCAGGCATGGCCGAAGTCATCAAATACGGCGCATTGGGCGATGCTGAATTTTTTGCTTGGTTGGAAGAAAATATGGCCGACCTGATGGCGCAACATCAAGAAAAAATGGCAGAAGCCGTTTACCATTGCTGCAAAATGAAGGCCGATATTGTTGCCCAAGACGAAACCGAGCAGGGCATCCGCGCATGGCTTAATCTCGGCCACACTTTCGGCCATGCCATTGAAGCCGAAATGGGCTACGGCGTATGGCTGCACGGCGAAGCCGTTGCCGCCGGTTGCGTCCTTGCTTCCCGTTTGTCGCAAATCTTGGGCAAAACCCAACAAGCCGATACCGACCGAATTGCCGCTTTAATGGAAGCCGCCTCCCTCCCGTCTGCGCCGCCTGTTTTCTCCTTTGAAAAATGGATTGAACACATGAGCCACGACAAAAAAGTCAGCAGCGGCATCATGCGTTTTGTCGGCTTGGAATACTTGGGCAAAGCCAATATCACCGAAATTACCGATATGGAAATCCTCCGCCTAACCTTGCAGCCGTATTTGTGAGGAATGAATGAGGTTTGCTTTAAAATATAAAAGGCCGTCTGAAAGTCATTTTCAGACGGCCTTTGGTTTTAAAACGTTTTCATTTATCGGCTTAAAGCTAGATAAACCAATTTGAGCGGGTCAATTATTTAAAGCGTCTTTTTATCCAACTCGGCAATAATCAGCAAGCCGCTGTCAAAGCGTCGGCTGTCGGCCAGTTTCAGACGGCCTTGATGGCGTTTGACAATGGTGTTTGCGATGGAAAGCCCCAGGCCGGTGCCTTGTTGTTCGGTGCCGAGAATGCGGTAGAAGGGGTCGATAACGCGTTGGCGCTCGCTTGGGGGAATACCGGGGCCGTCGTCTTCCACCCAGATGTTGAGGTATTCGGCGGTTTCGTCAAAGCCCAAATCTATGCGGCCGCCTTTGGGGGTGTAGCGGATGGCGTTGTCGGTAAAGGTTTTGATGAGGGTGTAGATTTCAGTGTCGTCGGCGTGGATTTGGCAGTCGTTTTCAACGGCGACGCCGATGTCTTGACCTTTGGCCAGCGCCAGCGGCATGAGTTCCTGCAAGATACGGCGGAACTGGTTTTGCAGGCTGATCAGGGTTTTGGGGCGTTGAGTTTTGGGTGATTGGGCACGTGCGAGGGAAAGGAGTTGCTCGAGCAGGTGGCGGTTGCGCTGTATGCTTTGTTGCAACAGGGCGGACTGCTCGCGCGCTTCGGCGGACAGCTGCATATTGTTGAGCCGCTCTGCCTGAAGGGAAAGGGCGGTCATGGGGCTGCGCAATTCGTGTGCGGCATCGGCGATAAAGCGTTGCTGTTGGCGGACGTTTTCGTCGGTACGCTGCAACAGGTTGTTGATGGCGACGACAAAGCCTTGGATTTCGCTGGGAATGTCTTGCGTGTCCATCGGCGAGAGGTCGTTGATTTGGCGCTGTTCTAAATCGTTGGACAGGGTTTTGACGGAACGCATGGCGCGGTGGGTAATCCAGACGGTGAGCAGGATAATCAGGGGTAGGGCGAGGAGCATGGGGAGGATACTCTGCACGGCGGCCATTTCGGCCAGCTCTTCGCGGTAGTCGCTTTCCTGCATGACGGCGATGCGGCCTTGCTTGGTGTTGCGGGTATAAACGCGGTAGTAATCGTCGTCGTCATCGGCCTGAATGGTGTGCAGGCCGTCTGAAATCTTCTCAGGCAGGCTGACAATGGGGTTGGGCGTATTGGGAAATTGAACGGAAATCTTGTTGTCGTTGTCGAGCGAGTGATTCTCGTCATCGGCATCGCTCGGGTCGAGATAGTTCGCGACTTGGCGCAACAGATCGTCTTGAACCTCTTGGGTCTCGTGATAAGTATCGTAATATGAAAATATGCCTGCAAGGATGGAGAGGGGCAGGAGCATGCAGATCAGGGCGAGGCTGATTTTGACTTGCAGGGATTGTTTGATGGTGTGGATAAGGCGTTGCATGGTTTGTGTGTTGATATTGTTGTGGTTTTTCAGACGGCCTGGTTGTTTTGTGCAACCAGCCAGCCGACCCCGCGGACGTTTTGAATCGCTTCTTTGCCGAGTTTTTTGCGTAAGGCGTGAATCAGGAAGTCAACGGCATTGCTTTCGACTTCTTCCCCCCAGCCGTAGATTTTGTCTTCCAAATCGCTGCGCGACAGAATCATGCCCGGACGCAGCAGCAGGGCTTGGAGGACGGCAAATTCTTTGTTGCTGAGCATGATGGCCTGTTCCTGCCCGACTACTTCCGCCTGATGGGTGGAAGGGTTGAGCGTGATGATGCCGTTGCTCAGCAGCGTTTGCGCCTGTCCGCCGTGTCGGCGCAATACGGCACGCATACGGGCTTGCAGTTCCGCCATGTCGAAGGGTTTGACGATGTAGTCGTCTGCGCCGCCGTCTAGGCCGTTGAGCCGGCTGTGCAAATCGTCACGCGCGGTCACGATTAAGACGGGAACGGTACAGCCGCCGTTGCGGATTTGCGCCAATACGTCCAAACCGTCTTTGCCGGGCAAACCCAAATCCAAGAGTAGCAAATCGTATGCCTGCGCCGCCACTGCTGCGGCAACTTCCGAACCGCGGCTGACCCAATCGACAGCGTAGCCGGTGTCTTTCAGGTTGGCACTGACGGCTTGGGCAATCATGGCATCGTCTTCAACCAATAATACGCGCATGGAAATTCTCCAGAGAATGGGCGGACAGTGATTATAACCGCACTCAATTAGTAAAAATTTAGGAAGGGTTGAAAAACTGATTTTTTGCAAAAGATGAGGCCGTCTGAAATTCGTTTTTCAGACGGCCTGTATGCTTCAATCCCGATTATTTAGGGTTTTTCTCAATCAAGGCAACCAATTGGTCGATATAGCCTTGAACAAAGCCGCGTGCGGATTCGATGAGCTGGCCGTTGTCGTCAAACAGGGTAGGCGAGTTGCCGAGGAACACTTCCGGCTGGCCGGTCAGTGGCATATCGAAATACGAAAGGGCAAGGCGCAGATTTTTTTGCGCGCTATAACCGCCCATTTTGCCGACAGAATGACTGATGATGCCGGCAGGTGTTTTTTTCCAGGCAACATCGGCATTGGGTTTGGAGCCGATGTCGATGGCGTTTTTCAGGCAGGCCGGTACGGTACGGTTGTTTTCGGAAGTCACGAACAATACGCCGGCAGAGGCTTTGATGGTTTCACGGAACTCGGTATAGCTGGACGGAGTAGGGAAGTCGGTAACGGCAGGATCGTCGTAGTCGAAGTTGTATAAAGGCAAATGCCCGATTTCGACGATTTGCGCTTCGTAGCCTTCGGGGAACATGGAAACGACGTTTTGTGCGACTTTTCGTGCGAACGAGCCTTTACGCAGGCTGCCGACCAAGATGCTGACTTTCTTTGACATGTTTTTCTCCTGTTTAATAATAAAAATGAAAACAATTCTAAATTTTAGTATTATCTGGGGAAGCGGTCAAGGTTTCAGACGGCCTGTCAAAACGGTTTATGCTAAAATAACGGTTTCGCTGATATTTCAAATTATTATGCACGCTTCTGATTCGCAAGAGGGCGAAACGGTACACGAATACTACGCCGACAACCCCGACAACCCCGACTTTCCTGCTAAAACCATTGTGGCGACGCTGTTTATCGGCGCATTTTTCGGCTATCTCAACGACACGCTGCTGAATGTCGCGCTTACGCCGATTATGAAGGATTTCGGTGTCGATAAGACCACGGTTCAATGGCTGACGACGGGTTTTCTGCTGGTCATGGGTGCATTTACGCCGATTACGGCAGGCGTGATTCAATGGTTTGAAACGCGAAAAATGGTGCTGTTTACGCAGGCAACGTTTTTAGCAGGCTCGTTGATTTGCGCGTTTGCACCGACTTTCGGAATTTTGGTTGTGGGGCGTATGGTGCAGGCAGTGTCTGCCGCGTTTTTTGTCCCGCTTCTGTTTAACGGCGTATTGTCAATTTTCCCGCCCAATAAGCGCGGAACGGCGATGGGCGTGATTACCATGATGTTTACCGCCGCGCCTGCAATGGGGCCGACGCTGTCGGGCATCATCATCGACCATACGCATTGGCGCGTGCTGTTCGGCTTTACCGCGCCGTTTATGTTGGCGGCGATGGTGCTGGTGGGCAAATATTTGACGGTCAATTTGAGCAACATCAGCCGTCCGAAAATCGATATGTTGTCGGCCGTGTTGTCGATTGCGGGCTTCGGCGGGCTGGTTTATGCGAGCAGTAATTTTGCCCATATGCCGCTGCTGGAATTTATCCTGCTCTTTGCCGCTTCCGTTGTACTGGTGGGTTGGTTTGCGCACCGTCAGTTCCGTTTGGCTACGCCGTTGTTGAACCTTCGTGCTTTTGAATACAAACAGTTCAGATATTGCGTTGTGATTTTGGCCGGTGCGGTATTCCTGTTCTTGGGCTTGGAACTGATGGTGCCGATGTACACGCAGCAAGTGTTGATGCTGACCGGTACGGCAACCGGTCTGATTCTGATGCCTGCCAGTATTGCCCAAGCGGTTGCCGCACCTTTGTTCGGCAAATTGTTGGACAAAAAGGGCGGACGCTTTGTCGTTTTGCCGGCAACAGTGATGCTGGTGGTGTCGTTGGCGGTATTGTGGCTGTTTTTGCGGATTGATACGCAAGTGGTGATGTTGACGGCGATGTTTACGCTGTTGGCGCTTTCCGTGTCTGCTTGTGTAACCGGCGAAACTCATGGTCTGAACGCGTTGCCGAAAACGCTCAATCCGCACGGTGCGGCGATTCTGACCACCATCAACCCGATTGCCGGTGCCATCGGCGCGGCGTTTTTTGTCGGTGCAACCAATATCGGCGAGAAACTTTCCAGTGCAGATATGCCGCAACAGGCAATGTTGGATGGTATCCATTTGGCGATGGGTTGCGCTTTGGTTGTCGGTGTCGTGGTCGTCATGTTTGCTTTGCGTTTGAAAGCGCATCAGAAATAAATAAAAAGGCCGTCTGAAACGTTCAGACGGCCTAAGTACCTCGTAAGAATTTATAAGATTTTGTAACACAATGAAGTTAAAAAGTATTTTATCAATCAGCCTGATGATGACGGTTTGTCCGTCATGGGCTTTGGATTTCGGGCGTATTCCTGAAAATGAAATTTCCGTTTATGTGCAGGAATTGGACAGCGGTAAAGTGATTGCCGAACACCGTGCCGATGAATTGCGCAATCCTGCTTCGACGATGAAGCTGGTAACGGCGTTTACCGCGTTTCGTATGTTGGGCGGCGATTATCGTTGGAAAACCGAGTTTAAAACCAACGGCCTAATCAAAGGCGATACGCTGAAAGGCAATGTGTATTGGGTGGGGAGCGGCGATCCTGTGTTTGACCAGCATGATCTGGTGCAAATGCAGCAACAGATGCGCGATAAGGGCATACGCCATATTGACGGACATCTGATACTCGACCGCAGCCTGTGGGGCGATGTGAAGAATCCGGATGATTTTGCTTCCGATTCTGCCGAAAGCTTTATGACACCGCCCGATCCTAATATGTTGGCGTATAAAACCGTTGAACTTCGTGCTGAAAAAGAAGAAGACGGAAGCTTGGTCATCCGTACCAATCCGCCGCTGCCGAATTTGAACATTCAAAACAAATTGACGCTTGAAGATAAGGAAGGGAAGTGCAGCGTTTTAAAGAACCACATGAAAACTTCCTATAAAAACAATACGCTGACCGTATTGGGCAAGCTGCCGGAAAGCTGCTTGGGCAAAGAGCTGTATCTGAATATGTATAGCATGAAAGAATTTGTCGGCAAAAGTTTTGTCAACCAATGGCGCCAACAAGACGGCACGATTTCAGACGGCCTGACGACAGGTGCTGCGCTTCATGACGCGCATGTGTTGGCGAGTCATCAATCCAAACCGCTTGCCGATATCCTCACCGATATGAACAAGCATTCCAATAATCTGATTGCCCGTTCGGTTTTCCTTAAATTTGCCGGACATATATCTGATTACAAGCAGGCGCAGGCCAAGGCCGCGTCTATCGTAAAAAGCGAGTTGGCGGTTGCCGGTATCAATACGGAAGGGCTGGTGTTGGAAAACGGCTCAGGCCTGTCCCGCGTAGAACGGCTCAATGCGCGAATGATGGCGCAAATGTTGGAAAAAGCCTACTTCAGCCCGTTTAAAAACGAGTTTATCAGTACGCTGCCGATTGCCGGTAAAGACGGCACGCTTAAAACACGCTTGAAACAGCCCGGTGAAAACTTACGCCTTAAAACCGGTACGCTTAAAGATGTCCGTGCATTGGCAGGATATTGGTTGGGCGAAAAGCCGTTGCTGGTTGTCGTCATTATCAACAGCCAAAAATCAACCAATTATTTACGCGACTTGGATAAGCTGGTGTCTAAAATTGTTCAGCCAGGTGGTGAACATTGGATTGATGCTAAGGCCTCCTGCATGATTAGATATCAGGCTTGATAAGCTAAAAAGGGCCGTCTGAAAATGTATTGACGTTTTCAGACGGCCTTTGTGTAAGAAGGGGAGGCAAGTATTTATGTCTATTTTGAAAGATGATTTAGGGATTTGATGAATAAGCGTTTGGTGTGAAGCAGCTTGAGATAGATGGCCTTTCAGGATTCAAGCCATATGTCTGCTTTATTGTGATGTCCTGTTTATACTATCTAAAAAGCTCGATTTTTTATAAAAAGGCATAGGGTACAGACGAAAAAAATACCGGTAAAAACCGGTATTTTTATTTTTAACTTGATGGCGCGGCGGACGGGGCTCGAACCCGCGACCCCCGGCGTGACAGGCCGGTACTCTAACCAACTGAGCTACCACCGCGCATCCATTGTCAGAGACAATGAAAAGGAAAGTGGTGGGTGATGACGGAGTCGAACCGCCGACATTCTGCTTGTAAGGCAGACGCTCTACCAACTGAGCTAATCACCCGAAAAAGGGAGATACTGAAGAGTCAGTATTTTTAAATAATGGCGCGGCGGACGGGGCTCGAACCCGCGACCCCCGGCGTGACAGGCCGGTACTCTAACCAACTGAGCTACCACCGCGTATTCACTGTCAAAGACAATGAAAAAAAACTTGGTGGGTGATGACGGAGTCGAACCGCCGACATTCTGCTTGTAAGGCAGACGCTCTACCAACTGAGCTAATCACCCATGCGCAAAATTGCGAAGACGCTATTAAACCAAAAAATCCTGATGCGCGCAAGATTTATTTGTCGATAATTAGATATCTCCCTGCAAGCACCAGTTTTCAAAGGAAATAATTTCTTCCTGCTTGCCTGCGACAACCAAAATGTCGCCGTTTTCCAGAACAAAATCAGGGTCAAGGTCTTGGATTTTTCCGGTATTGCGGCGGATAAACAATAGTTTCAGATAATGCGCTGCCAATGGCAATTCACGGATGGTTTTACCGATGGCGTGCGCTTCGCCTTGCAATGGGAAGGCATGGCGGCAGACGGCCTTGCTGTCTTCATCGGAGAAGCTGTCATCATCACTGCCGACAAACAAGTCTTGCAACGATGCATAGCGGCTGTGACGGATGTGGGTTATGGTTTGATAAACATGGTTGTAAGAGAGACCGTGACCCAACATGGCATAGCTTGCCAGCACCAGGCTGGTTTCTTTGGTATCGGAGACGGTTTCTTCCGCACCCATTTCGGTAAAGGTTTTGACGTAATCGTCATTGGTGGCGCGAACATAAACCGGCATACTCGGATGCATGGACATGATGTTGCCGAGAACATGTTGGGTTTCATGCATATTGTTCAGCGTGATGACCACCATTTTGGCGCGCCCCAAGCCGGCGGCTTCCAAGACTTCACGGCGTTTGGCATCGCCAAAGGAAACCGGTTCGCCTGCGTTGCGTGCCACTTGTACGCGGGCAATATCCAAGTCAAGGGCAAAGTAGGGGATACCTTCTTGCGCCAATACACGGGCAACCGATTGACCGCCGCGTCCGAAACCGATAATCAGGACGTGTTCGGATTTGCTCATGGTTTCCACCAACATAGAGTGCAAGTCCAAGGCTTTCATGTCCCAGTCGGATTTAACGAAGCGGCTGACGATGGCATCGCTGCTGCCCAAAATGAATGGTGCGGCAATCATGGAGAGCAAGACGGCTGCAGTGGCCGCTTGTTCCAATTCAGGTGAAACCATATTGATTTTGCTGGAAATGGCCAGCATCACGAAGCCGAACTCGCCGCCTTGCGCCAAATAAAGCGCACTCTTGAGGCTGTCGCCCACAGGGTTTTTCATGCGCAAAGCGATGATGAAGACGACCAGTGCTTTCAAGACCAACAGGATTGCCAACAAAATCAGGATTTGCTGCCAGTTGCCGATCAGCGCCTGAATATTCAGCTTCATACCGACGGTAATGAAGAAGAAGCCAAGCAGGATGTCGCGGAATGGACGGATGTCGTCTTCTACCTGAATACGGTATTCGGTTTCGGAAAGCAACATACCGGCGACGAATGCGCCCAATGCCATAGACAGGCCTTCAAGCTCTGTCAGATAGGCCACGCCCAAAGTAACCAGCAAAACGTTGATCATAAAGAGTTCGGACGATTTGCGTTTGGCAACCAGTCTGAACCAGCGTGACATCACTCGGCTGCCGACAACAAACAAAATGCCCAAGGTCAGCAACATTTTCAAACCGGCCAAGCCCAGCTCTACCCACAAGTTGCCTTCGCTGCCGCCAGCAAGCGCCGGAATCAGAATCATCAGCGGTACCACGGCAATATCTTGCATCAGCAAAACACCCATGGCCATTTGACCATGCGGCTGACCCAGCTCGGTTTTCTCCGACAGAATGCGGCTGACGATGGCGGTGGACGACATGGTCAGTGCGCCCGCAGTGGCAAACGCCCAGTTAAACGGCGTGCCCATTGCCATCAAAATGCCCATAATCGAGAGCATGGTAATGATGACTTGTAAACCACCCAAGCCGAATACGAGGCGGCGCATGGCTTTGAGTTTGGGTAGGGAGAATTCGAGACCGATGCTGAACATCAAGAACACAATGCCGATTTCGCCCAAATAGTCGGTGGCGTAGCTTTGCGGAATCAGTTTGAACATACCCGGACCGGCAATAAAACCGACCAAAAGATAACCGAGCATGGAAGGAATGTTGAACTTGCGACAGCAGATAACCGTAATGACGGAAACCAACAGGACAATGACAATGGGACCGAGGGAGAATTCGTGCATAGAGTGGGCGGCCTTTCGTTAAAAGTAGCTATTGTTATATAGGCCGTCTGAAACACGTCGAAAACCGACAGCAAATCCAAATAAAAACGCACAGAATGAACTTCATTTCTGCGATTTGATTTCCCGTATCATGCTTATTTGGACTTACTGTTTCGAGCGTTATCTAACGGATTATTAAGATTATATCAAGATAGAATGTAAAGTAGTGTTTTGATTGACAAAAAGGGCCGTCTGAAATATTCAGACGGCCTTTAAATAAACGGTTTAAGGCATCAACATGCCGCCGTTGACATGAAGTGTCTGACCGGTAATGTATTTTGCCTGTTCAGAAGCCAAGAACAAAACTGCATCGGCAATATCTTGCGCTTCACCGAATTTGCCCAAAGAAGTTTGCGCTTCAAAGGTTTTGCGGGTTTCTTCCGGCAGGGCGCGGGTCATATCGGTGTCGATAAAGCCCGGGGCAACGCAGTTGACGGTAATGCCGCGGCTGCCGACTTCACGCGCCATAGATTTGGAGAAGCCGATTAAGCCTGCTTTTGCCGCTGCATAGTTGGTTTGCCCGGCATTGCCCATCACGCCGACAACAGATGTAATGTTAATGATGCGGCCGGCACGCTGTTTCATCATACCGCGCAATACGGCTTTGGAGGCACGGAACACAGATTTGAGGTTAACCTGCATGATGTCGTCCCACTCTTCCTCTTTCATGCGCATTAGGAGGTTGTCACGGGTAATGCCGGCGTTGTTGACCAGAATATCCAGTTTGCCGAATTCTTTTTCGATGTCGGCAATCAGGTTTTCGATGGTTTCAGGTTCGGCAGAATTCAATGCACGGCCTTCGCCGCCCCATTGTGCCAAGCGTTCGCCGATTGCAGCCGCACCGCTCTCACTGGTGGCTGTACCGATAACTTTTGCACCGGCCGCAGCCAAAGTATCGGCAATCGCCGCACCAATACCGCGAGAAGCGCCGGTTACCAAAGCGATTTTGCCGCTCAAATCTTGTGTACTCATGTTTTATTCCTTAATTGCGATTGGAAAAATGGTTTCAGACGGCCTTATTTACCTAGGGAGGGTGCTTGATACCGTCGTTTGTTGATTCTTCGTAATAAATATTCTTTGTAGTATGCCCATGCTTGCTTTTTTTGTCCTTGTTTCCAAAGTCGTTTGGCTGCTTGTCTAAATTTCCTTTTAGGATTTGGAAAGGGCAACCAAGTTGATAGAGGTTGTTCTAGATATCCGTTATTCCATGGGGAATTCTTAAAATATTGATCATATGCGGGGTGGAAGCCTAATTGATGCCACGGTTTGATATGACCAACAAAATGGACTAAGCGGATATTGTTGGGATTATCGATCAATTCACTGTATTTTTGATGCCAATGTATCCAGTTAAAGTTTTCTGAAAGCCAGTGTACATGACCTATACAGGCTAAATTCAAAATATCTTGATCTGGGCAGGAGAGTTTAAAATTTTGTTTTTCTACGGCTTGCATTTTTTCAGACAAAATTTTATCTATTGCCATATCATTCCATTTGTCAATATTGAATAGAATGACCCCGGAGTTGAAATAAGGCTCAGTATCTGTAAAACCAAATTGATTGAGTTGTTTTATATATGCTCTGTATAAGATTGCATCAGGTACGGCGGCAATCAAAGAATTTGAAATGTCGATTTCAAATAAATCATCAATGTTACCCAAGCACAGTACATCAGTATCTAAATAAAGTGCAGTATGAGCAATACCTTTTAATAAGCAAGGGATACTCATACGGTAATACATAGCGATAGTAAAATAATGAGTAGTTTGCAGGGTAGAAAAGTATTCTGTATTTAAATGGTAAACGCTTATTGCGTAGTTTTGATTTGATGTTTCAATTTGATCGAAAATATTAAAATCATAACCTTCTGAACCACTAACTAACAAATGAAAATGTATTGGGCTGGTATTGTTTTGCAATACAGAAAGTAACGCAGTGCCGATGTGTTTGATATAGTTTTGATCGGCTGCATAAACAATATGTTTCGGCTGTTCAATGAATTCTCGTTTGCGGATATGAACAGTTTCTAATACCAATTTTTCTCTATCAAACATTTAAATTCTCCACAACTTCTCTATTGATTTCAGGTAATCTGATAGGGATATTCGGTTCAATATCAAATGCGCAGCTGATCCAGTTGCTGAAGCTGTATTTGTGTTTCAGGCCGGGGGCAAGCGGTACGTACGGCAAGGTCAGGAAGGCTTTGAGTTCTTCAAGGTTGCTTCCGTCCCAGTAGAACATATTGTTCGGGTGATAAAAATCGTAATGTACGATGGTCGGATTGGTCGTAATCAGTTTTTTGTCCAATCCAATCGCTTCGAAAATCCGCAAAGAGAGGCCGTAGTGCTTGCGGTTGAGGAAATCTACCAATACAGAGGATTTGGCCGCTTCTTCTAAGTTTTGACGATAGGAGAGGGCGTTTTCAAATGAGAAGAATTCGACTTCGGGAATGCCTAAAGCCGCTTTTTCTTCTTCGATTTTCTTACTGGCCAAGCGAAAATCTATTTCTAAACCGATTGAACGCGCAGCTTCGCAAAATGCACGGATGTCATTGTTGCGGTCGGCAGCGTACGAACCGATAAACAAGATTTTGTTTTGCGGGTTTTCAGACGGCCTGAAGCTGTCAAAGTAGAAGCTGGTGGTTGGAAAGAGTTTTTCGGTGTATTCGGGATGTTTGCCTTGGTCAAACGGATCGAAAAAGTAAAATTTGTCGAAAAATTCGATGTTGTCGAAGTCTTCTTTTAAGAAGGTCAGGGCTTCCCAGTTGTAATACACCATTAATTTTGAATGCGCTCTGAGCTTGGCGATGAAGTCT
Source organism: Neisseria sp. P0008.S004 (assembly GCF_051962755.1). Classification (NCBI taxonomy): domain Bacteria; kingdom Pseudomonadati; phylum Pseudomonadota; class Betaproteobacteria; order Neisseriales; family Neisseriaceae; genus Neisseria; species Neisseria sp. P0008.S004. The sequence goes on along the minus strand of NZ_JBQCUZ010000003.1, from coordinate 169,475 downwards.
TTCGGATAGGCACCCAGCCAAATCATGAAGCAATAATCCGCTTGTTCGGGATGTTCGCTTAACAGGGAATTGAGGCGTTCTTCTACGGCGCGGAACATGGTCCGTTTTTTGAAGTCTTTTTGTCCAAGAATATTTCGATACCAGATTTTTTTCAGCCGTTGAAATACATTTTTGTATTTGAACTCTTTTTCTTCATAGGTCAGGGACAGCACTTCAAATCCGCATTTCTCCAAGTTCTCAATAATGAGTTCGTGGATTTTGAAGAGTTCCGGCATGGCGAGAATGACTTTTTTCTTACTCATAATGTATTCAATATAATATTTTGTCAGGCAGGTATATTTGCCATAGGCAATAGAGTTAATCAATGCCGAGCAGGCGGTTTAGCCATTGTGTAAACGAATAATAGGCTTTGATTTCAGGGGCAGGTTGCTGATACGGACGTGCCAAAAATTCAGGCAATGCGTCTAAATTACCGCCGTCCCATACGAACACGCGGTCTGGGTGGTATAGGTCGGTTTCCAAGATATGTTTGTTGGTGGTAATCAGTTTTTTATCGAAACGCAACGCATCAAAGATACGGAATGATAAGCCGTAATGTTCGAATTGTGCAAAATCGACGACTGCACCGCAACTTTGCACTTGGCTGAGGTTTTCTTCAAAGCTGAGGATGCTGCTGCGGTCAAGATAGCGGATGCCGTTGTGTCCGAAGGCTTTTTCAGCCCTGTCGTCTTTGCAGTAGATATGAAAATCCAAGGGTAGGCTGAGGCGTTCGGTTTCTTGGATAAAGCGTTTGGTTTGCTCTTCGCGTCTAAGTTCGTAGCCGCCTAAAAAGTAGAGTTTGTTAGTGGGTGCATATTCAGCCACGGGAAAGTCAAAGTAAAAATTGGTGGTGGCTTTGAAACGGCATTGCGGATATTTTTGAATATCGTCGGGGTCGAAAACCCAGCATTGATCAAAATAATCCAAATATTCAATGATGTCTGGGAAGCGGCCTACGCCATCCCATTGATAATTCACGCAAACATTGCTGTGTTCGCGGATGGTGGCGATAATTTCTTTGGGGTAAATATTGGCGCGGATACAGAGCGCATAATCGGCTTTTTTGCCGTTTAGCAAGGCCAATTTTTGCTGAATGTCGTCGAGGTGGCGACTGTATTTGAGGTATTTTTTATAGTTGCCGTCTTTGGAGATGTGTTTGTGATAGAGGTTTTTGAGTCTGCTGCCCAAGTTCGGGTAATAGGAATCCCGGTCGTCATAGCACAGGTTGATGACCTCAAAACCAAGAAAACGCAGATTTTTTTCGATACATTGATCCAGTCCGTACATGTAGGGAACGGCAAGAATAATGGTTTTTTTCATAATGTATTCGGATTGGAGTGGAGCTGATTTTTCAGACGGCCTTGCCTGACAGGATAAGGCCGTCTGAAAACGTTTTAATGGGCTTCGATAAATGCAGCCACTTGATCGGCATTGGTCAATGCGCTGCATACGGCTTCTTTGTTGATGCGTTTGGCGAGGCCTGCGAGGACTTTGCCGGGGCCGCATTCGGCGGATTCGGTGATGCCTTCGGAAACAAGCGCGTTGACGGTTTCTGTCCAGCGCACTGGGCTGTACAGTTGGCGTACTAGGGCGTCTTTGATTTTGTCGGCATCATCATAAGAAGCAACATCGGCGTTATGGATGACGCGGATTTGCGGTTGTTTGATGGTGATGTCTTTCAATGCTTCGGCAAGTTTTTCCGCTGCGGGCTTCATGAGGCTGCAATGTGAGGGAACGGAAACGGGCAGCGGCAGGGCGCGTTTGGCTCCGGCTTCTTTGGCAGCGGCCATGGCGCGTTCGACTGCGGCGGTATTGCCGGCAATCACGACTTGGCCCGGGGAGTTGAAGTTGACGGCTTCAACGACTTCGCCTTGTGCGGCTTCGGCGCAAATGGCTTTGACTTGTTCGTCTTCCAAACCCAAAATAGCGGCCATTGCGCCTACGCCTTGCGGTACGGCGGATTGCATGAGTTCGGCACGCAGGCGGACCAGTTTGACTGCATCTGCAAAATCCAATGCGCCGGCAGCGACGAGGGCAGTGTATTCGCCGAGGCTGTGGCCTGCAACGACGGAAGGGGTTTTGCCGCCGGCTTTTAAGTAGGCGCGGTAGGTGGCAATGCCGGCAGCCAGCATGATGGGCTGGGTGTTGACGGTTTGTCCGATTAATTCGGCATCTTCGCCGTTAATCATTGCCCACAGGTCTTGACCCAATACGGCGGAAGCTTCGTCAAATGTGGCTTTAACGATGGCTTGCTCGGCAAAGCCGTTCATCATGCCTAGGCTTTGTGAGCCTTGTCCGGGGAAGAAGAATGCGAAAGACATGGTAATTCCTTATTGGTTTGAATGTTTGAGGGTGTCTGCCAGCAGAAGGAGGGTGGCGACAGTATTGGTTGCGGTGGTCAGCCGGAAGGTGCGGACAAATCCGGGTTTGCTGGTTTTATGCCGGAATATGAGGCTGCCGCAATAACCGCCCGGCCAGCCACCAAGCAGGTTGAGCAGGTGCAATTTTGCTTCGGGTATGCGCCTGCCGTGCTTGCGTGCGCGCTGTTTGTCTTGGTAGTAAAGCAGGAAAACGTATGCACTTAGCGCGAGATAGGCAATTGCCAGTTTGGGCAATATTACAGCCGTTATGCTTAAAAACAGGCTGCTGATGCAGAGTGCAAACGTTAGGGATTTCATGGGTTTGAGCAGAATAGGCCGTCTGAAAGAGGTGTTCAGACGGCCCAATCGTTAGTATTTCACTAAAACCGCACCCCAGGCAAAACCGCCGCCGATGCCTTCGAGCAAGAGGTTTTGTCCGCGTTTGATTTGGCCGTTTTTAATGCCGACATCCAGTGCCAACGGAATGGAGGCTGCGGAAGTGTTGCCGTGGTCTTGGACGGTCAAGATCACTTTGTCCATGCTCAAACCCAAGTGTTTGGCGGTAGAGTCGATAATGCGCTTGTTGGCTTGGTGCGGCACAATCCAATCGATTTGATCAGCGGTGTAACCGGCTTCTTCGATAACGTCATCTGCGATTTTGGATAGCATTTTGACGGCAAACTTGAATACGCCGGGGCCGTCCATGCTGATGTAGGGCGAACCGCAAACCTGGCCGTTGGCGATTTGTCCGGGGACGTTCAAAAGGTCGAGGTAGTTGCCATCGGCTTTGAGTTTGCCGTGGATGATGCCCGGTTCGTCAGATGCGCTTAAGACAACCGCGCCAGCACCATCACCAAAGAGGACGCAGGTGGTGCGGTCGTTCCAATCGACGATGCGGCTGAAGGTTTCCGCGCCGATGACCAAAGCGTTTTTCGCCATGCCGCTTTTGATGTAGGCATTGGCAGTGGTCAGGGCATACATAAAACCGGCGCACACGGCTTGTACGTCAAAGGCAGGGCAGCCGTTGGCAATGCCCAATTTTTGCTGCACGATGGTTGCCGTAGAAGGGAATTGCATATCGGGAGTGGCTGTGGCGACGATAATCAGATCGATATCGTCAGCCTGCAAATCGGCATCTGCCAAGGCGCGGCGCGCTGACTCGGCGGCCAAGTCGCTGGTTTTTTCGCTGTCGTCTGCAATATGGCGAAATTTGATACCTGTACGCGTGGTAATCCACTCGTCGGAAGTGTCCACTTTTTTTGCAAGGTCGTCATTGCTGACGCGGTTGGCAGGAAGGTAGCTGCCTGTACCGGAAATTTTGGCATATTGCATGAGAACGGCCTTTTTAGAGAGTTGATTCAGATAGTCGGGTATTGTAAGCGAAAATGGGAAAATTCCCAATATTAAGAATGAAGTCGGTGATTAAAGATAAAAACAGGCCGTCTGAACATTTTGAAGTTTCAGACGGCCTGTGTATATCAGCCTTAAGCTTCCGTTGTTAGAGCAGCGGTTTCTTCCAGTTCGGCTGCTGCTTTGGCGGCTTCCAAAGCGGCCAACTGGGTGGCTACGCCTTGTTCGATTTGAGCGAGGCCGGCAGATTTGGCTTCGTGGTAGGCCTCTTCCAAAGCATAACGGAAGCCGACTTCGTCGGTTCCACCGTGGCTCTTAATCACAATACCGCGTAAACCAAGTAGGATGGCGCCGTTAAATTTGCGCGGATCCAATTTGCCTTTCAAGCCTTTGAGTGCGGGCAGGGCGGCAATGGCGGCAAGTTTGTTGAACAGGGTGCTTTGGAATTCACGGCGGATGGCGCCGCTCATGAATTTAACTGCGCCTTCGATGGTTTTGAGCATAACGTTGCCGACAAACCCGTCTGCGACAACGACATCGGCTTCGCCATATAAAACGCCGTTGCTTTCGATATTGCCGATAAAGTTGAGTTTGCTGCTGCTCAACAGTTTAAAGGTTTGTTTGACGGCATCCGTACCCTTGATGTCTTCTGTACCGACGTTCAAAAGGGCGACGCGCGGGCTGCCTTTTTCTGGGTGCAACGCGTGTACCAGCTCGCTGCCGATGATGGCAAATTGAACCAGTTGTTCGGGCGTACAGTCGACGTTAGCTCCCAAATCCAAAGCCAGGGTAACGTGTTCGCTGTCGGAAGGCAGGAATTTAGCGATGGCAGGACGCTCAATGCCGGGAATGGTTTTGAGGACGAATCGGGCGGTCGCCATCAGTGCGCCGGTATTGCCTGCCGATACGGCGGCTTGCGCGTTGCCTTCTTTGACTTGGTTGATGGCGATGCGCATGGATGATTCTTTTTTGTTTTTCAGCGCGGATTGCGGCGCTTCATCCATTTCGACGACTTGCGCTGCATGGCAGACGGTAATGCGGTCCATAGGTGCGCCTGCCGAGCTTAATGCTTGGCGGACTGCTGCTTCATCTCCGACCATAATCAGATGTACGTCGGATTGCTGTTTCAGGAAATCCACTGCACCGGGGACGGTAACCGCAAGGCCTGCATCTCCGCCCATGGCATCTACGGCCAGTGTAATCATGTTGTTCTCCGGTTTGTGTGTTTCAGACGGCCTCAGACAATCGGACAAGCACATTCATCTGATTTTCAGGAGATTGAATTGAAAATCAGATGAAAAGGCTTGTTGCGATGGTCGTACCAAATTTATTGGTTTTGCGCGGCCAATTTGTTGTGTTCGTCGATGTCCAGCGCGTCCCAAGGATAGTTGATCCACCAGTCTTCCACGGTAATGCCGCTGAAATAAGGGATGCCTTCGGGAATCTTGCCGACTTTGGCTTTGATTTTTTCATGCAATACTGCCACGCCGACGGTGCCGAAATCTTCTTTCAACAATTCGTTCAGGCAGAATTCCATGGTAACGCGGCTGTCGTCCACTTCGTCAACAACCAGTACGTTTTTGCCTTTCAGTACATCGGGAACGGGATCGAGCCATTGGACTTTTTTTACTTCCTCGGTCACTTGACCTTCGTTATCGCTGTCGTAGTAGGCTGTGGTGACGGCGTAAATCGGAATTTCCAAGAAGCAGCGCAACATGCGGGCAGGGATAAAACCGCCGCCGCCAATGGCAATCATGGCATCATATTTGGTGCCGGAGTTTTGGATTTTTTCCGCCAATCCTTTGATTACGCGGTGGATGTCGTCGTAGGTGTACCAGATTTTACGTTTCATGGTGTGCTTCCGAAGAGGAAAATACAGAGTGCAATGCAAAAAAGCCAGTCATTGCATGGCAATATTCTGGCTTTTTCAGTCAGACGAACGGATTATTCGCCTTTAGCTTTTACCACTTTACGGCCACGGTACATACCGTTTGGAGAAATGTGGTGTGGACGATGTACTTCGCCGGTTGCGCTGTCAACAGACAGAGAAGGCGCAGTCAGAGCGTCGTGTGAACGGTGCATACCGCGTTTAGAAGGGGATTTTTTGTTTTGTTGAACGGCCATTTCAAGCTCCTAGATAAATAAACTGTGTCCTAATTAACTGCTTTTCAAACCTGCTAAAACAGCGAAGGGGTTTGGTTTGTCCCGATTGACTTCTTCCAGTGTTCCATTGTTGCCGCAGTCTTCGTGTCGAGGGGAGAAAGGGAGCGACATCAGGATTTGGTCTTCAACCAGAGTCCGCACGTCAAGCTCTTTTTCGAGCAGCATGCCTTCCAATTCTTCATCGGCAAGCATGGCTTCGTCCAAACTCTCTTCATCGGCAAACAGGACGATACGGCTGGTTTCATCGAGTAGAAACGGCATGGGCGTAATGCAACGCTGGCAAATCAGGGGCATGTCGGCTTTGACGTTTAAATCGAGAAACAGACGGTGCAGCCGGTCGCGACCGCCTTGCAGCGTAAACGACACGCGTGTCTGTTTGTCGGCCGGATAATCGTGCGAACTGACTCGTTCATCCAATTCTTCGAGCAGGAAACTGCCTTGCAGATTCTGCCCTTCGGCGGCGAAAACTTCTGGGTCAATCAAATTAGGGTATGACATAAACGGAGTATGATATAATTTCGGCGGTCTAACGTCAATGTTTTTAAGTAAAAATATGGAAGTAAAACTGCCTTTGGTTTTAGGGTCGAGTTCGGTTTTCCGCTGCGGACAGCTTCGCCGTTTGGGTATCGATTTTCAGACGGCATCGCCTGATTTTGACGAAACGCCTATTGCGGGCGAGCATGCAGGCGAGACGGCGTTGCGTTTGGCTGAAGGCAAAGCCCGTTCATTGGCGGCAACTTTTCCTGCTGCGCTGATTATCGGCGCAGACCAAGTGGCATGGTGCGAAGGACGTCAATTGGGTAAGCCGATGAACGTCGCAAATGCACAACAGATGCTGGCGGACTTAAGCGGAAAACGGATTGAATTTTACAGCGCAATCGTGCTTTTGAATACTGCTACGGGCAAGGTTCAGCATCATGTCGATCATACGGTGGTTGCCATGCGCCAGTTGTCGCAGGAACAAATCAGCCGATATTTGGAACGCGAGCCGGATGCGGTTTATTGTGCCGGTGCGGCAAAGAGCGAGGGTTTGGGCGCCGCTTTGTTGGAGCGTATTGAAAGTACGGACCCGAATGCTTTGATCGGCCTTCCGATTTTCCGTCTGATTGATTTTTTGAAAAACGAAGGTGTGGAAGTTTTATAGTTTGAGGCCGTCTGAATGTGTTCAGACGGCCTGAGATTTTTTGGAGTTGGAAGAATGAAACCGATTTTGTATTTGATTCCTACCCCTTTGGGTGCGCCTGATACGCCATGCCTGTTGCCGCATGAACAACAGGCGATTGTCGGGCTGACGGATTTTATCGTGGAAGCGGAAAAAACAGCGCGCGCGCATTTGAAACATTTGGGCGTGACTACGCCTATCCGCGAGCTGAATCTGCAAACGCTGAATGAACACACGGATTTGAAGATTTTGCCGGAATTGCTGAAACCTTTGCAAGAAGGGCGCAGTATGGGTATTGTCAGCGAGGCGGGTTGTCCGGCTGTTGCCGATCCGGGAGCGAATTTGGTGGCGTTGGCGCATAAACACGGTTTTGAAGTACGGCCTTTGGTCGGCCCGTCCAGCTTGTTGCTGGCGCTGATGGCTTCGGGTGCGAATGGGCAAAACTTTGCATTTAAGGGTTATCTGCCGTCTGAAAAAAGTGAGCGCATTCAGAGTTTGAAGGCTTTGGAACAACGTTCGCGCCAGCAGAATGAAACGCAGCTGTTTATCGAAACGCCGTATCGTAACGATGCGTTGTTGGCTGATGCGGTGGAAAACCTGCATCCTGAAACGCGCTTGTGCGTGGCTACGGACTTGACCTTGCCGACACAGGAAATCATCAGTCAGACGATTGCGCAGTGGAGAAAAAGAAAAGAAATGCCGAATTTGAAAAAACGCCCGACGATTTTTGTGTTGCATGCTGCTTAAAACTGGATTGGATTCAATCTCAAACTGTATTTGTTTGGGGAAATAAAAAAAGGCCGTCTGAACAACAGACGGCCTTTGTGTTGCCTAAACCTTCATCAAGAAACGACTTCGCCTTGGGCGCGTTGTTTTTCGATACTGCGGTTGATGTGCCATTGTTGGGCGATGGTCAAGAGGTTGTTGACTACCCAGTACAGAACCAAACCGGCAGGGAAGAAGAAGAACATGATGGAGAAAATCAAAGGCATGACTTTCATCATTTTCGCCTGCATAGGGTCGGTTGACGGCGGATTCAGATAAGTCTGTGCAAACATGGTTGCCGCCATAATAAAAGGCAGGATGTAGAAAGGATCCGGACGGCTCAAGTCGGTAATCCAACCCAACCAAGGCGCTTGGCGCAATTCTACGGAGGCGAACAATGCCCAGTACAGACCGATGAAGACGGGGATTTGCAACAGCATAGGCAGACAGCCGCCCAGCGGATTGATTTTCTCGTCTTTGTAAAGCTGCATCATGGCTTGTTGCTGCGCCATGCGGTCATCGCCGTATTTCTCTTTGATGGCTTGCAATTTAGGTGCGGCGGCACGCATTTTTGCCATAGAGCGGTAAGAGGCGTTGGTCAATGGATACAGTACGGCTTTGACGATGATGGTCAAAACGATGATTGCCCAGCCCCAGTTGCCGATGATGTTGTGCAGTTGGTTCAAGAGCCAGAAGAGCGGGGAGGCGAACCAGTGTACTTTGCCATAGTCTTTGGCCAGTTGCAGTTTGTCGGCGATGTTGGCGATAACGGAAGTGGTTTGCGGACCGGCATACAGGTTGATAGCGGTTTCGGCTTTTGTACCGGCTTGGATGGCGGCTAAAGGCACGCTGACGCTTGCGCTGTACAAGTTGTCGTTGCGGCGTTTGATGTCGATACGGCAGTCGCCTGCGGTGCAAACGCTTTGACCGTCTTTAGGCTGCAAAATCCAAGTGGACATGAAGTGGTGTTCAATCATGCCAAGCCAGCCGGTCGGGGTTTTGCGGATGTATTCGGCTTCAGATTTGCCGGATTTGGCATCGTCGTCCAAATCAGAGAAGCTGACTTTTTGGAAGCCGCCTTCAGGGGTGTAAACCACCGGGCCGACGTAAGAGCGGGTGAAGTAGCCTTGGCCTTCAGGTTCGCTGTGGTCGCGAACGATGCGGTAGTCTGCACTTAGGTTGACGGGTTGGCCGTTGCTGTTGGTAATGTCAAAGCGGACGTTGACCAAGTAGCTGCCTTTGGTAAAAGTATAAACTTTGTCGATTTTCAGGCCGTTGGTTTCAGGTGCGCTCAGGCGGACTTCAACTTTGTCGCCTTCCAAACTGTATTGTTTTTGTGGAGCGGTAAAGCTGATTCCTTTCAGAACATTGTTGCCTTGTGCGTCCAAAAGCTCGGATTGGGCGACGTAGGTGTATTCCTTGCCGTCGTTAAACAGAACGAAAGGTTTGTGTTCGTCGCCGGTTGCTTTGTATTGCAAGAGGGTCAGCTGACGCAGGTCGCCGCTTTTCTCATCGATGACGGCTTTAACTGTGTCTGTGGTAACGGTAATAGGAGAGGCCGGGGTAAGCGCGGCTTCGGCAGCGGCTTTTGCCGGAGCAGCGGCCGTTTGCTGTTGCGCGGCTTGTTGCGCCGGATTAGGTTTGGGGCTGGGGAAAAAATGTTCCCAGCCGGCAAAGATTGCCACTGAAATGGCAAAAAACGCCATTAGTCTTTTAAAATCCATAAGAGATTCCTGGAATTGACGGATAGGTAATCAAGATGAAAACTGCTTCAGACGGCATTATATAGAAACCGACGGGAAATTAAAGGAAATCGTGTTCTTTAAATGGTTGACAGCAGCATTATGGAACAGGGTCATGGCCGTGTCCGCCGAAAGGATGGCATCGTGCGATGCGTTTGATTGCCAGCCATCCGCCTTTGAATGCGCCGTATTTTTTGACGGCTTCGACTGCGTATTGTGAACAGGTCGGGGTATAGCGGCAGCGCGGCGGAATGAGGGGGCTGATGCAGTATTGGTAAAAGCGGATGAGTGCGAGGAGGAGCTTGGAAAGCAGGGTATTCATCGGCGTTTTTTCATCAGCTGGGCAAGTTGGCTTCGGGCTTCCGGAGCAGTTTCCCGATTAAACGCCTGACGCACGCGCACAACAAAATCATGCGGCGGCAGCTGGTGTTGATTCAGCCTGAACCAGTCGCGGATGACGCGCTTCATATAATTGCGGTCATGGGCGCGTTTGGCGGTCTTTTTGCTGACGACCAAACCAAGGCGCGGATGGCCGAGCGCGTTGTCTGCGGACTGGGAGACTTGCAGTAAATCGCGGCTGCGTCGGTTTTTCAACGCAAAAACGGATGAAAAATCATCCGTTTTTAATAAGCGATACTGCTTCGAGAAGCCGTAATTCAAAATTATACAGCCAGGCGTTTGCGGCCTTTGGCGCGACGGGCAGCCAATACTGCGCGACCACCGCGGGTTTTGGAGCGAACCAAGAAGCCGTGGGTGCGTTTGCGTTTGGTAACGGAAGGTTGATAAGTGCGTTTCATGATGTTTCCTAAAAATTGGTAGATAATTAAACCGTGAATTACACTCCAATTTGCCGCTTTTGTCAATCAATATAAAAACTTTTCGTTGGCTAAAGTGTGACAATGGGTTTTATGCATTGATAGAATTTGTGGATAAAATTTTGCGGCGGTTGTGGATAAAAAAGAGTGGAATGGGTATAATCGCCCAACCTTGCCTTTCTCTGTGCGCAAGGCCGTATGAAAGCAGCGGGAGTATCGTAAAAATTTGATTTTTATCGGATTGCCTGTCTGCTCTGCCTTCTTGTATTTCCCAAGTCTTCCATTTTCCGAGCTTAATCTCATGACGTTAGCTGAATTTTGGCCGCTGTGCCTTTGCCGCCTTCACGAAATGTTGCCTGCCGGGCAGTTTGCGCAATGGATTGCGCCTTTGACCGTGGGTGAAGAAAACGGCGTATGGGTGGTGTATGGTAAAAACCAATTTGCCTGCAATATGCTCAAAAGCCAGTTTGCCGCCAAAATTGACGCCGTACGTGCCGAATTGGTGCCTCAGCAGGCTGCGTTTGCGTTTAAGCCGGGCGTAGGTACGCATTATGAAATGGCGGCTCAGGCTGTTGCGCCAGTGCAAGTGCAAGAAGTCATTGAAGTTGAAGAATTTGTAGAGCCTGTTCAAATGCCTTTGCAAACTGTTGTTGTAATGGAAGAAGATAGGCCGTCTGAAACGGTTTCCAAGCCTGCCACTGCCATGACGGCTGCCGAGATTTTGGCGCAACGCATGAAGAACCTGCCGCATGAGCCTCAAGTGCAAACTGCCGCTCCGGCTGAGTCTAAAGCGGTTGCCAAAGCCAAAACCGACGCGCAACACGATGCGGAAGAAGCGCGCTACGAACAGACCAATCTGTCGCGCGACTATACATTTGAAACCTTGGTGGAAGGTAAGGGTAACCGCCTTGCCGCCGCAGCTGCCCAAGCGATCGCTGAAAATCCGGGGCAGGGCTACAACCCGTTTTTCTTATACGGCAGTACCGGTTTGGGTAAAACCCACTTGGTGCAAGCCATCGGCAACGAATTGCTGAAAAACCGTCCTGATGCCAAAGTGCGCTATATGCACTCGGACGACTATATCCGCAGCTTTATGAAGGCTGTGCGCAACAACACTTATGATGTGTTCAAGCAACAATACAAACAATATGACCTGCTGATTATCGACGATATTCAGTTCATCAAAGGCAAAGACCGTACGATGGAAGAATTCTTCTATCTGTACAACCATTTCCACAACGAGAAAAAACAGCTGATTCTGACGTGCGACGTATTACCTGCCAAAATCGAGGGCATGGACGACCGTCTCAAATCCCGTTTCTCATGGGGTTTGACGTTGGAACTCGAACCGCCCGAATTGGAAATGCGTGTGGCGATTTTGCAGAAAAAGGCAGAAGCGGCCGGTATCAGTATCGAAGATGAAGCCGCATTGTTTATCGCCAATCTGATCCGTTCCAATGTGCGTGAGTTGGAAGGCGCGTTTAACCGTGTCAGCGCCAGCAGCCGTTTTATGAACCGCCCAGTCATCGACATGGATTTGGCGCGTACGGCTTTGCAGGATATTATTGCCGAGAAACACAAAGTCATTACCGCCGACATCATCATCGATGCGACAGCCAAATACTACCGTATTAAAATCAGCGATATATTAGGTAAAAAACGCACGCGCAACATCGCCCGTCCGCGCCAAGTCGCCATGAGCCTGACCAAAGAGCTGACCACGCTCAGCCTGCCTTCTATCGGCGATGCCTTTGGCGGTCGCGACCACACGACTGTGATGCACGGCGTTAAAGCGGTGGCGAAACTGCGTGAAGAAGATCCCGAATTGGCGCAAGACTACGAAAAATTGCTGATTTTGATTCAGAACTGACCCAATGCAATTTCAGACGGCCTGATGTCAATATGAGGCCGTCTGAAAACAAAAAATATTTTAAAATACCCAAATCAACCGATTTCAAATTCAAAGGAATGGAACATGCTGATTTTACAAGCCGATCGCGACAGTCTGCTCAAGCCGTTGCAAGCCGTTACCGGTATTGTCGAACGTCGCCATACTCTGCCGATTTTGTCCAATGTGTTGCTGGAAAGCAAAGACGGACAAACCAAACTTTTGGCAACCGACTTGGAAATCCAAATCAATACCGCCGGCCCTGAAAGTCAGGCAGGCGATTTCCGCATTACGACCAACGCTAAAAAATTCCAAGACATTTTGCGCGCCCTGCCTGACAGTGCGTTGGTGTCACTGGATTGGGCGGACAACCGTTTGACTTTGCGCGCGGGAAAATCCCGTTTTGCCCTGCAAACCCTGCCTGCAGAAGACTTTCCGTTGATGAACGTCGGCAGCGATGTGAGCGCGACTTTCTCGCTGACTCAAGAAACCTTCAAAACCATGCTTTCGCAAGTGCAATACAGCATGGCGGTTCAAGATATCCGCTATTACCTCAACGGCTTGCTGATGCAGGTTGAAGGCAACCAACTGCGCCTTGTTGCAACCGACGGCCACCGCCTTGCTTATGCGGCCAGCCAAATTGAAGCGGAACTGCCGAAAACGGAAGTAATCCTGCCGCGCAAAACGGTATTGGAACTCTTCAAGCTGCTGAACAATCCGTCCGAGTCCATCACCGTTGAGCTTTTGGACAATCAAGTACGCTTCCAATGCAATGGCACGACCATTGTCAGCAAAGTCATCGATGGCAAATTCCCTGACTTTAACCGCGTGATTCCTTTGGATAACGACAAGATTTTCCTCGTATCCCGTACCCAGCTTTTGGGTGCGCTTGAACGTGCCGCCATTCTTGCCAATGAAAAATTCCGCGGCGCGCGACTGTTCCTGCAGCCTGGTTTGCTGAGTGTTGTATGTAGCAACAACGAGCAGGAAGAAGCACGCGAAGAGCTTGAAATCGCTTATCAAGGCGGAGAACTCGAAGTCGGTTTCAACATCGGCTACTTGATGGATGTGTTACGTAACATCCACTCCGATGATATGCAGCTTGCTTTCGGCGATGCCAACCGTTCAACGCTGTTTACTGTGCCGAACAATCCGAATTTCAAATACATCGTGATGCCGATGCGTATTTAATTGGGTGAACAAACAAAAAGAGCGTGTACGGGACACGCTCTTTTTTATAGGATTGAATCAAAAGGCCGTCTGAAAATTGTTTTTCAGACGGCCTTTTGATTAAACCGGGATGATTCGGTTAAATAGGAAAACTGGGATTAACGTGGACGTGGTTCGCAGTTTTTCACCAGGAATGAGCCGTTAGGGGCGTTCACGCCAACTACTTCAGAAGTAGTGTGGGTGTTTTTGTCGATGAAACCGGCAGACATTGCATAACCTTGACGGTTGGTGAAAGTAGTGCCAGTGCTGTCAGAACGTTTTTTGTTGACAACCAAAGAGGCTTTTTTGCCACCGGCGTTTACGTCAGCAGTAACTGCACGGCCGCTACGGTCAAAGCCGTACATCACGTTCAGTGATTTGCCACCGTCACAATGGTAAGAAACGAAGCCGGCAGGTGCAGCGGCAGCAGAGAAGGAAACAGTAGCCAATGCGGCTGCAGTGATAACAGAAAGTAATTTCATGATCTAAGCTCCATATGAGGGTTGTGTGTTATCTTGCAAAATGAGAAAGGGTTTCCGTTTGCAGATGAAGCGTATTTTAGGCGTTTTGTCGGTAGTGGCAATTAGGTAAATTGCAAAACAGTGTTTACTTATGCTTACCCGATTGTTTATTAATAGAAAGTTGTTTGTAATTTGGTGTTGCAAAGTGGTTATGCGGATTGTTGCGGAATATATACATTAATGATTCTTTAAGAAATATAGCAAAAGAATACAAAAAAGGCCGTCTGAATATTCAGACGGCCTTTGATATGAAGCGGTTTACAAGAAGAAAATTGAAGCGATAGTCACGGCGATGACACCATAGATGCTCATCGGGATGACAGTTTTCTTGATGATCGCGCCTTCGGCGTTGTTTACGTTCAACACGCTGCATACGGCGATGATGTTGTTGATGCAGACCATGTTACCCATTGCGCCGCCTACGGATTGCAGGGCGAGGATGAGGGTAACGGACAGGCCGGTATCAAGCGCGATTTGTTGTTGAATCGGACCAAAGGTCAAGTTGGATACAGTGTTGGAGCCGGAGAAGAATGCACCGATTGCACCCAGGTATGGGGAGAAGTACACCCAGTGTTCGCCAGCCATATTGGCAAATTCTTTACCGATGATTTTCACCATGGAGTCGTCGCCGCCAACCATCATCAGTTGAACCATAATCAGCGCACCCATCAGGGCAAGCAGAGGTTTTTTGGTTTGGTTGAAGGTTGCAGCGTAGAAAGACCATGCATCTTTGAATTTGGTTTTGTACAGCAGGATGCAAATCCAAACGGTGAAGACAAACGGAATCCAAGCCGGAACGTAGAGGGTTTGGTAGGAAGCGTTTACGCCTTGACCGAAGATGTTGCCGAAGGTGATGGTCAGGGAGTCGCTGACGGTGATTTTGGACAAATCAAACGGCAGTTGGAAGCTGAACCATTCTTCTTTGCTGGTCAGCAGGCCTTTGATGCCCAGCTGTTTGATACGGGTTATCACCAGCATGCCGATCAGCATACCCAAAGGAGCAAGTGCTTTGGCAACTTGTGCGAAAGGTACTTTTTCTGCATTCGGGTCTTTGGCGTAATCTTTGCTCAAGCCCCAGCCGCGGTTTGCGGCGAATACGGATACCATCAGGCCGATTGCGCCGGCAACCAGAGATGGGAATTCTTCATTGACCATCGCCAATGCAACGTAAGGAAGGGTACAGGAGAATACGGCGATACCGATGAAGCCCAAGTTTTTGCGGATTTCAGCCCAAGGTACGATGAAGCTCAAGCCGATAACAGGGATGATGAAACCAGCAAAGAAGTGCATTACGCCGGTTTGCATACCGATTTCCATAATGCTCTTTTGATCCAAGCCCAAAGGAGCGAAGCCGAACCAAGTCGGGGTACCTACTGCACCGAAGGATACGGGTACGGAGTTCATGACCAAAGTGAAGATGGCTACTTTTAATGGGTTGAAGCCCAAGCTCATCAGGATTGGCGCGGCAATGGCGGCAGGTGTGCCGAAACCGGATGCGCCTTCAATCATAAAGGCGAAAGACCAGCCGATGATCATCAACTGGGCAATCGGATTCGGGCTGATGGTGGCCAGCCATTTGCGGATGACATCGATACAGCCGGTGGTTTCCATCATGCGGTTAAACATAATGGCACCGAAAATTACGGTAATCGGGGTCAGGGTAGAGACGAGGCCGGACGCGGCTGTTGCGTTGAGCAACATGGCGTCGTCGCCGAAATAAAACAGTTTGATGGCATAAATCAGCGCGGCGGTAATCGGCAACGCGACGTAGGACGGCATACTGTTTTTCTTAACCATCAGCCAGATCAGCAGCACGATGGGAAAAATACTGAGAAAGAGAGCCATGGGATTATCCTCGGGGCAACAAGCATCATAACCGTCAATCAATGGGGTTTGATGCGATGTGTTGAGTAGTTAATGTTTTTCGAATAAGGATTGCTATTTTTTTAGATGCAACCAGTTATCAGGTAAATTGGTTTTACCAATTTATGAAAACTGTTGCACACTTTACGTAATCTTATGTAATCGGTCAAGAGGTTTGTAACAAAAAAGGCCGTCTGAAATTGGGTTTTCAGACAGCCTGAGAGCATTGCCAGTAGTGCATTTGGTCGAATATCGAATGGTATTTACATTCAATATTTTGTAAAGATTTTGTTTTTAATTGATTTCAAACGAATTATTCTATTCCTGCCCATTTATGCGTTTGTACGCTCAATTGCCAATGGACGAGTGCATCGGGTCGGCTGTTTAACACACCGATTTGGCGGATGGTGTCGTAGATATTCATCACACCATCTTTCTCGCAAGGCGAGAGGTAGTAATGTTGGGCGCGGATTTTGCGTTCCATCTCTTGGCAAAATGCAACGACATCGCTGTCGGCAACAATGCGCACTTCATTAGCTTTCTCGATGCAACTGGATTCATATTTGGCGGCGTAGCAGGCTTTAGGGCTGGTGGCAACGTAGTCGATTTGCGGCGGCGCGGGGTTGAGGCCGTTGGTTTCGATACACAGGAAATAGCCTTCGGCTTTGAGTGTGTTGAGCAGGGTATCCAAATGCGGTTGGATGGTAGGCTCGCCGCCGGTAATGATGATGTTGCGCGCCGTGTAGGTTTTCAGACGGCCCAAAATATCGGACAGGCTCATCATGCCGAATTTGAGGTAGTCGGTATCGCACCAGCTGCACGCGAGATTGCATTTGCCCAAACGGATGAAAACGGCGGGCATGCCTGTATTCCAGCCTTCGCCTTGCAGGCTTTCAAAGATTTCGACAATGCGGTATTGGGGATTGTTCGGCGTGATGTGAATGGTCATGAATGTCGGGTGTGGGGTTTTAATTGTTGTGGTGAAGCGTTTTAAGAAATCGGTTGAGGCAGCCATTCTTTCTGTTAGTTCGAGTGGAAAGAACGGCTGGTGTGTTTAAGCGGCAATGACGGCTGCGGCGGCCAAAAATGCCGGCAAGCCTTGTTTGAGCAAAATGCCTTTGTTGCCGGATGAAAACGCGCCCCATGCGGCGGCGATGAGGACAAAGCCGAGGAACAGGATGGTCGCGCCGTAAACCGCGTTGTCGGGTGCGGCAAAGCGCGCCCATACCAAGCCGATGGCGAGGAAACCGTTGTACAGGCCTTGGTTGGAAAACAGGGTTTGCACGCGCTTTTGTTCCATAAATTCGTAAGGCATGTTGAACAGCTCTGACGCTTTTTCGCTTGGGATTTGCGTCATTTCGAGCCAGGCGACGTAGAAATGTTCGACAGCGACGAAGAGGACGAGGAGGGTGGAGATGATTTTCATGAAGATTCCTTTTGATGTTTAGCGGATGGGTGTGTTTGTGGAACAGGGCGTCTGAAAAATACAAAATGCTGGTTTAGTCTCCTTCATATTCCGCACACGACGTCGGCGTTTCCCATAATTTCACGCTGCACACTTTGACACCGGCGTTTTTCAGACGGCCATACATTTCTACGCTCATGTTTTCGGCGGTGGTACGGCAGGGCAGGCGCAGGGTTTTCATGTTCCAGCCTTCCAAAAGCGCGGCGATTTGGCTTTCGCGTTCGTTGTTGCCGTGATAGATGAAGGCATGGTCGAACGGGTCGGTAATGTGTTGTTTGACGATGGCTTTCAGGTCGGTAAAGTCCATCACCATGCCGTCTTTTGCGCCGCCTTGGATAACGGGCGCGGAGACGGTGATTTCGAGTTTGTAGGTGTGGCCGTGCAGGTTTTGGCACTTGCCGTCATGCCCGTCGAGCATGTGCGAGGAATCGAAGGTAAAAATTTTGGTGATTTTCATGAGATGAGGGAAGCCGATGAGGCCGTCTGAACGGTGTCAAACCGGTTTCAGACGGCCTTAAGATTATTATTCGGAAGGGAGTTTGAGGAAATGCTCGCGATAATGGCGCATTTCTTCGATACTTTCGAGGATGTCGTCCAATGCTTTGTGCGAACCGCGTTTGACCACGCTTTTGGCGACGGCCGGATTCCAGCGTTTGGCCAATTCTTTCAGCGTGGATACGTCTAAGTTGCGGTAGTGGAAATAGGCTTCCAAACGCGGCATGTATTTGACCATGAAGCGGCGGTCTTGATGGATGGAGTTGCCGCACATGGGCGTCGATTTCTCGGGTATCCATTCGGACATGAAGTCCAACAGGTTTTGCTCGACTTCGGCTTCGGTCAGTTTGGATTCGCGCACGCGTTGGGTCAAACCGGTGCGGCCGTGGGTGGCGGTGTTCCACTCGTCCATGCTGTTGAGCAACTCGTCGCTTTGATGGATGACGTATACGTCCGATTGCGCCAGTACGTTCAAATCGGAGTCGGTAATGATCATGGCGACTTCGATAATGCGGTCGTGTTCCGGGTTGAGGCCGGTCATTTCCATATCGAGCCAGCAGAGATTGTTTGCGTTTTGGGTCATTTCAGACGGCCTTGTGTTTTCAGTTGGCAGTATTATAAAGGATAAAGGTTCGGGCCGTCTGAAAGCATTTGTAACAAGTTGTGCAATCTCTTGATATAATCGTCCGTTACACAAAAAATCACCGCCAAAAATCATGAACCCAAGCCCTTTGCTCGATATTATCGATACGCCTCAGGATTTGCGCCGTCTGGAGAAAAAACAGCTGCCGCAAGTCGCCGCCGAATTGCGCGAATTTCTGTTGGATTCCGTCGGTAAGACGGGCGGCCATTTTGCCAGTAACTTGGGTGCGGTCGAGCTGACGGTGGCGCTGCATTATGTGTACGATACGCCCGAAGACCATCTGGTCTGGGATGTCGGCCATCAAAGCTATCCGCACAAAATCCTTACAGGCCGCAAAAATCAAATGCACACCATGCGCCAATACGGCGGTTTGGCGGGTTTTCCGAAACGCAGCGAGTCGGAATACGACGCGTTCGGCGTAGGACATTCTTCCACATCCATCGGCGCGGCATTGGGCATGGCCGTTGCGGACAAACAGTTGGGCAACAACCGCCGCAGCGTCGCCATCATCGGCGACGGCGCCATGACGGCAGGTCAGGCGTTTGAAGCCCTGAACTGCGCAGGCGATATGGATGTCGATTTGCTGGTTATCCTCAACGACAACGAAATGTCGATTTCCCCCAATGTCGGCGCGCTGCCGAAATATCTCGCCAGTAACGTCGTGCGCGATATGCACGGCCTATTGAGCACCATCAAAGCCCAATCAAGCAAAGTGTTGGACAAATTGCCCGGCGCAATGGAGCTTGCCCAAAAAGTCGAAAATAAAATCAAAACCTTGGCAGGCGAAGCGGAACACGCCAAACAGTCGTTGTCTTTGTTTGAAAACTTCGGTTTCCGTTATACCGGCCCGGTGGACGGCCATAACGTTGAAAATCTGGTGGACGTATTAAAAGACTTGCGCGGCCGAAAAGGCCCTCAGTTGTTGCACGTCATCACCAAAAAAGGCAACGGCTACAAATTCGCCGAAAACGATCCTGTCAAATATCACGCTGTTGCCAAGCTGCCGAGCGAAGTGCCTGCGCCGGAAGTCAAACCTGCCGCGGCCAAACCGACTTATACGCAAGTGTTCGGCCAATGGCTGTGCGACCAAGCAGCGGCTGACGAGCGTTTGGTTGCCATTACGCCTGCCATGCGCGAGGGCAGCGGCTTGGTTGAGTTTGAACAGAAATTCCCCGACCGCTATTTCGACGTCGGCATCGCCGAGCAACACGCCGTTACCTTTGCTGGCGGTTTGGCATGCGAAGGCATCAAGCCTATCGTGGCGATTTACTCCACTTTCCTGCAACGCGCTTACGACCAGTTGGTACACGACGTTGCCTTGCAAAACCTGCCTGTTTTGTTCGCCATTGACCGTGCAGGTATTGTCGGTGCAGACGGCCCTACCCATGCCGGTTTATACGACTTAAGCTTTTTGCGTTGCGTGCCGAACATGATTATTGCCGCACCCAGCGACGAAAACGAATGCCGCCTGCTGCTCTCAACCTGCTATCAGGCAAATTCGCCATCCGCCGTCCGTTATCCGCGCGGTACAGGCACGGGCGCAACCGTTTCAGACGGCCTGGAAACCGTTGAAATCGGCAAAGGCAGCATCCGTCGCGAAGGCGAGAAAATTGCCGTTATCGCCTTTGGCAGCATGGTTGCCCCATCATTGACCGCGGCTGAGAATCTGAACGCCACCGTTGCCGATATGCGCTTTGTCAAACCGATAGATGAAGAACTAATCGTCAGTCTTGCCCGAAGCCATGATTACATCGTTACCGCCGAAGAAAACGCCGAACAAGGCGGCGCAGGCAGCGCGGTGTTGGAAGTGTTGGCAAAACACTGCATTTGCAAACCGGTATTGCTGCTGGGTGTAGAAGACAAAGTTACTGAACACGGCGACCCGAAAAAACTCTTAGCCGATTTGGGACTGAATGCCGAAGCCGTTGAAAAACGCATTGCCGGTTGGATAGAGGCCGTCTGAAAAATATTAAAACATCTCAATACATTGCGTAATTTATGGGAAAAAAATTAATCAGCATCAGTATGGTGCGCAACGAAAACGACGTTATCGAATCATTTGTCCGTCATAATCTCGAGCTGATGGATGAAATGCACATCATCGATCATGGCAGCAGCGATGGCACAAGGGAAATCCTGATTCAATTGAAAGAAGAAGGTTTACCGGTATTTATCTATCAATATCAAGCGCTCAAGTTCAATCAAGACCAATTGGTAAACCTGCTTATGAAGCAGCTTGTAGCAAAAGATGAAGCGATAGATTTCGTTTTTCCGCTGGATGCGGACGAATTTATTTCATGTCCTAGCCGTACCATGCTGGAACAACTCTTGGATGTCATCGGTGAAAACAAGATCGGCATGTACCTTTGGCGCGGCTATTTGCCGACATCGTTGCAATACAACCCCGATTTCACCACACAATTTACCGAGCAACGCCTCGAAACGCTCTTTACCCCCAAAGTCATTATCCCCAGATGGGCTGCTGAATCTTGCAGCGTGATTATCGGCTGCCATTACATGTTGGATAAAGATGGCAACAAGGTTAAATCAACCCTGTTTCATTCGCCGAATTATCGAGGCTTGCATTCTTGGTTTATCGAGCAGTTTTCCGCCCAATTTGCAGAGACCGATTTGTTGTGGCTGGGGCATTTCCCAATCCGATCCTTGAACCAGCACATCAAAAAAATCCTCGAAAAGACCATCTTGATTGCCATTAAAGATGGAAGCAACGATATTGCCTGGGAAAACCAGTTGCGCGAATTGTTGGACAACGGCATGAAGATGGACTTGAACGATTTACGGCTGTTGGCATACAGATACCGCGCCGGTTCTACAAGTTTGGAAGACACGCATTGTAGAGTCAGCCGTTACGAACCTTTGCGTAAAAAACCGCTGATGCTGAAATACACCTCGCCGGAAGCAGGCGACCCTTTGATGATTGTCGGACATTTGGTACTTGCATTGGCAAGCGGTGCAAAAGATTCCTCTTTAGGCTTTAAGGCCGTCTGAAAAACAGCCAGCCCGCACACACAATGATAGGAAAACCTTATGATCAGTATCTTTGATATTTTTAAAATCGGCATCGGCCCGTCCAGCTCGCACACCGTCGGCCCGATGAAGGCCGCGGCCGCTTTTGCCGATTTGCTGAATGCCGAAAACTTGGATACACAAGTGGCGCGCATTGTCATTGAAGTGTACGGCTCGCTTGCTTTGACCGGTATCGGACACGGTACATTCGATGCATTATTGCTTGGTTTGGAAGGCAGCCTGCCGCACGATATTCCGCTTGCGGACATCCCTCAACGCTTGGAACGCATCCGCACGCAACACGTTTTAAAACTCAACGGCCGTGAAATGGCCTTCAATCCTGAAAAAGATTTGGATATCCGCGGCGACAAAGTGTTGCCCAAACATCCGAACGGTTTGAACTTTATCGCCTACCATTCAGACGGCCTGAAGCTGAAAGAGCAGATTTATTATTCGGTCGGTGGCGGTTTTATCGTAACAGACGAAGGGTTTGCACAAGAAGCGCAGGAAAATTCGGATGTGCCATATCCTTACAAAAACTGCGACGAGTTGCTGGCACAATGCCGTCTGAACCAGTTGAATATTTCCGAAGTCGTGTTGGCCAATGAAGCAGCGTTGGCAGGTTGCGATGAGGTGGAAGTGCGCCGCCGTGTGGCTGCCGTGGCCGATGTGATGGAAAACTGTATCAAGCGCGGCTTGGGCGCGGAAGGGCAATTGCCGGGCGGCTTGAACGTGCGCCGCCGTGCGCCGCAGTTGGCGGCCAAACTCAAAGTCCTGCGCGAGAGCGAAATCGTCAATACCCAACTTTGGCCGATGGTGTACGCCATGGCGGTCAATGAAGAAAACGCCGCCGGCGGCCGCGTCGTCACCGCACCGACCAACGGCGCGGCAGGCATTATTCCTGCCGTATTGCACTATTTCCGTAAATTTAATCCGCACGCCAACCAATCGCGCGTCGAAGATTTCCTGCTGACTGCCGGCGCTATCGGCATTTTGTACAAAACCAACGCGTCGATTTCCGGTGCGGACGTCGGCTGCCAAGGCGAAGTCGGTGTGGCATGTTCTATGGCGGCGGGTGCATACGCCGAAGTTATCGGCGGTACACCAAAACAAGTGGAAAACGCCGCCGAAATGGCTATGGAGCATCACTTGGGCCTGACCTGCGACCCTGTCGGCGGTTTGGTGCAAATCCCTTGTATCGAGCGCAACGGCATTGCCGCCGAAAAAGCCCTCAAGCTCGCCACCCTTGCGCTTTTGGAAGACGGCACAGATAAAAAAGTCTCACTTGATGAAGTGATTCAAACCATGCTGCAAACCGGCCGCGATATGAAGGCAACTTACAAAGAAACCTCACTCGCAGGCCTGGCCATTACCTTGCAGAAAAAAGCCATACCGGTATCCGTGCGCGTGGTGGAATGTTAGCAATAGGGTAGGGGATATGCCCGATAAAAAAAGGCCGTCTGAGAAACTTTCAGACGGCCTTTTTTTGTATGGATCGAAGAACTAACCGTTTTTTTGATAAGGGTTTTCCAGTCCGGCCATTAAGTCGCGGAAGTATTCGCGCAACTGTTTTTCGGAACAACCCATCAGCAGCGCGTCTTCAAATGCGTCCTGCGCTATTTGGTACAGTTCGTTCAAGTTTTCGGTCATGACTTTGACTTTTTCGGTGCAGGAAACAATCTGACCGTCGTCGTCATACCATTTGGGCATTTGCGGCATCGCCATCGTACACCTCAATTCAAGAAACGGGATGGGTCGTTTTTCTTCACGCGACGGGCAAAGGCGTATTTTCCGTTCCAATATTTGTGGCCGAGGCTGGTAATTTCGATACGTTTGCCCGTTCTCGGTGCGTGAATGAAATTGTTGTTGCCGATGTAAAGGCCGACGTGGGAAATACGGCCGTGGCCCATGGTACGGAAAAAGACCATGTCGCCCGGCTGCAATTCCGAACGGCTCACGGCAACGCCCATTTGCGCCTGTTCGGCAGAGGTGCGCGGCAGGTTTACGCCCATGGCGCGTTTAAAGATGTGTTGCATGAAGCCGCTGCAGTCAAAGCCGGTAGAGGCTGATGTGCCGCCGTAGCGGTAGGCCACGCCGAGCAAGCCCATGGCGCTGCCGATCAATTCGTCTGAATTACCTGAAGGTGCGCGCGTATTGTTGCTTGGGGCTGGACGTGTATTGACGGGGTGGACAGGGGTTGCCTGACGCGTATTGCCGTAAACGTTGGCGTTGTCGTTGAATTGGTTTAAAACATGCTGACGGGTGGTAATCAGGTTTTCCAAATCATCGGCGTAAGAAAAATTGACGCTCGCGAGCATGGCGACCGAAGTCCAAACTGCTGCGAGCCGGAGTAAAAAATTCATTATAAAAACTTCCGTTTCAGAAGGCATTCCCTGCCGATTGCAGGCACATTGCCGGTTTCTGAGATGTTATCCCGTATCATTCTCTTGTTATCTGCTTGATTGTATTCAAAAACTGTCTTTTTGGCAAAAAAACTGCTGTTATTTTGCGTTAAACCCTTGTTTCCAAACAAACTAGAAAAACATTAAATGCGGTTTCGCTTGATTTATCCTCTGCTGCAACCATATAAGCGGCATTCATTGATTTATTTTCAGAGACTGACATGACACAAAATCACTGCGATATCCGTACACGCTTTATCTTCGACGATATGCCTATCCGCGGTATGCACATCCGCCTCGAAAAGGTTTGGCACCACATCGTCAACCAAAAACATTATCCTGTCGCCATCCGTCGCGCATTGGGCGAATTGTTAGCCGCCGGTTCTTTATTGTCTGCCAACCTTAAAAACGAAGGCACGCTGATTGTTCAAGTTCAAGGTCAGGGCCGTCTG
The DNA here is from genome assembly GCF_051962755.1 of Neisseria sp. P0008.S004. NCBI lineage: Bacteria > Pseudomonadati > Pseudomonadota > Betaproteobacteria > Neisseriales > Neisseriaceae > Neisseria > Neisseria sp. P0008.S004. The sequence goes on along the minus strand of NZ_JBQCUZ010000003.1, from coordinate 145,114 downwards.
AAAATGTTGGTGGTGGAAGCGACTTCTGAAAATACTGTCCGTGCTACCGCGCGTTGGGACGAAACCGCTGAAATTCGTGATGATGAAAGCCTGACTGCGCTGTTGGGCGAAAACAGCGTGTTCGTTTTGACCCATCAGCCTAAAGATGCCGACCCTTGGCAAGGTGTTGTGCCGCTGGAAGGCGACAGCATTGCGCAAATGCTGGTCAACTATATGAAACGTTCCGAGCAGCTCGATACCTATATTACGCTTGCCGCCGACGACCAAGCAGCAGGTGCATTATTGCTGCAACGCCTGCCGGAAGAAGAATTGGATGATGCCGCGTGGGAGCATGTGACTACGCTTGCGCAAACGCTTACTCCGCAAGAATTGACCGGTTTGGATGCGCATCACGCCCTTTACCGCCTTTACCATGAAACCCCGCCCCGCGTTTTTGAACCGGAAGCCATCGAGTTTGCCTGCACCTGCTCCCGTGGCAAAGTCAGCGATATGCTGTTGATGCTTGGTGGTCAGGAAGTCGGTGGCGTGGTGGCAGAACAAGGCAGCATTCAAATCGATTGCGATTTCTGCCATAGCAAGTATGTGTTTGATGAAACCGATGTCAACGCTTTGTTTGGCGCGGATGTGGTGAATGCCGTCCGTCAAGAAAATGAGCGTTTGCAGTAAGTACGGGATAAAAGTTTCTTAAAAAATTGGCTTAATAGAAGGGCAGGTGCAAAACCTGTCCTTTCTTTTTGGAAAATTGAATGCTAAAAATAGAAAATGCCGTCTGAAAAAAAGCGTGGCTGATTTCAGACGGCATGATTGTTTTAAACGATGCGTTTAATGTTTCAAGATTATTTCCAAACCAACAAAGCATGGTTGCGTTTGCCACGGCGGACGATGGTGTATTTGCCGAAACGTTTGTGTTCGTCGGTCAGCATGTAGGCATCGTCAGGTTTTTCAGCAGCATGGTTCGGATTGTTGGCTTCGGCAGGTTTGCCGTTGAGCAAAACCGCTTTGCTGTTGACAAAGCCGCGTGCTTCTTTGTTGGAAGACGCCAAACCGGTTTTCACCAAAGTTTCCACCACGTTGAGGCTCTCGGAAACTTCAAACGTTGGCAGGCCGTCGAGTGCCAGCTGCTCGAAGTCGCTTTCGGTAAGATGGCTTTGGTCTTCGGCAAACAGGCTTTCAGAAATGCGTTGGGCGGCGGCAAGGGCTTCTTCACCGTGAATCAGGCGGGTCATTTCCTCGGCAAGAATGCGTTGCGCTTCTGGCTTGGTGCCGCTGGCTTTGTCTTTGGCTTCGATGGCGTCGATTGCTTCGATGGACAGGAAGGTAAAGTATTTCAGGAATTTGTACACATCGGCATCGGTGACTTTCAGCCAGAATTGGTAGAACTGATACGGAGAAGTTTTCTTCGCGTTCAACCATACTGCGCCGCCTTCGGTTTTGCCGAATTTGGTGCCGTCGGATTTGGTTACCAAAGGCAGGGTCAGGCCGAATACTTGTTTTTGGTGCAGACGGCGGGTCAAGTCGATACCGGCAGTGATGTTGCCCCATTGGTCGGAACCGCCGATTTCCAAAACCGCGCCATGGCGTTTGTTCAGTTCGGCAAAGTCGTAGCCTTGCAGCAGGGAGTAGGCGAACTCGGTAAAGGAAATCCCCACATCGTCGCGCTCGATACGCTGTTTGACGGATTCCTTGTTCAGCATGGCGTTGACAGAGAAATGCTTGCCGATGTCGCGCAGGAAGTCGAGGCAGTTCATGCTGCCGAACCAGTCGGCGTTGTTCGCCATAATGGCGGAGTTATCGCCGTCAAAGCTTAAGAAAGGGGTCAGTTGGTTGCGGATGCTTTCTACCCAGCCGGCAACAGTTTCGGCAGAATTCAAGCTGCGTTCAGCGGCTTTAAAGCTTGGGTCGCCGATCATGCCGGTCGCACCGCCCACCAAAGCAATCGGCGTATGGCCGGCTTGTTGGAAACGGCGCAATGCCAATACAGGCAGCAAGTGGCCGATGTGCAGGCTGTCTGCTGTCGGGTCAAAACCGCAATAGAGGGAAATTTTTTGTTCGTTTAGCAAAGCGTCTAAGGCTTCGATGTCGGTAGTTTGCGCGATTAAGCCACGCGATTGTAGGTCTTTGATGACGCTCATTGTTATCTTCCAAAAAAATTAGCAGTTTTACAAACTGCTAATTGTAACAAATTTCATCGGATGAATGGCTATGGCTTACTGAAGAAGCGTGTGTTTTTCAGAAAAACGCTTGGCCAGTTCTCTGCCGCCGTAAGGGTTGATGTGGTCTCTATCGGAATAAACCGGCAATCCGTTTATTTTGAAATTTTCCGGAATATAGGCAGTGGCATCGATAATGTGCACATTGGCATATTTTTCTGCCAATTCTTTGATGCGTTCATTTCCTTTTGAAGTGACTGTTTCATCAATGGCAAGATTCTGACTAAATCCCGGTATGCGGTAAGACAGAATATGGGCGCGCAAGCCGTTGTATGACAAATTAGGGTTGTCTATCATCAGGTAAACCGCTTGTTTTTCCGAAGAAAGTTTTTGCAACATGAGGTTGAATTTTTTGAAAAAATCGGGATCGTAAGCAAGGGAGTTGCTGTTTTCAGGCATTTGGCTGCCCCAGCGCATGGCCAAAAGCACTTTTGAGTATTGGGGCAGATGCTCTTTGGCATACTGATAAACGGCACGGCAGGAGGCGTTTTTCTTGAATACGGGTGCAGCATAATCTTCTACATAGGCACAACTGTCCGCAGAAACCATCGTTGCCGACCATTTTTCTTTTTTGCCGACGGTATCAAAAAACGTTTTATATTGATCGGCATGCGAATCGCCTAGAATCAGTAATTCCGGCTGTTTGTCGGTATCGCCCCAAATACACTGTTTGTCGGTGTTGTTGTGACAAGAAGTGTAGGAACGTGCCAATCCCATGCGGTCGTATTGCTCCATAAACGGGAGCTTCATGGCAAGAAAAGGCGTAATAGCCAAAACAAGCATGGGGACGGCATAAATCCATGTCACAGACTGGGCAAAAGAGCCTTTCCACTTTTTAAACGGCTTCTCGACAAAATAATAAGAAAGCAGGGAGAGTGCAAACATTAAGATAATCGCGGCCGCAGTCGAATACGAAGGCAGATTGTTTGGACCGATGTATCTCATAAAAGCCAATACAGGCCAATGCCACAGATACAGCGAATAGGAAATTAAGCCTATGCCGACGGTAATCTTCCATTGGAAAAATTTTTTCAGCCGGTGTTCAAATTGATTGAAATAAATGAATGCGGCGGCGGCCAAACAAGGAATGATGGCGGCAGGCCCTGGAAAATAGGCGGTTTTTTCTGTATAGGCAAACAGGCAGGCAAACAGTACGCAGATGGAAAGTAATGCGCCTGCCGCCGCATATGGTTTGCCGGTATCCAGCCCTTGTTGTTGCCGATATTGCATCCACACGGCTGTTAATGAGCCGATCAGCATTTCGCAGGCGCGCAGATGGGGCAGGTAATATTTATCCAGTGCAGTTGGCATAAAAGAAGCCAAAATACTGAATACGCATAGCGTGATGAGGAAGGCAAACTGAGTGCGCCAGCTTTTGCGGACAACCAGTAACAGCAATATCGGGAAGACGAAATAATATTGTTCTTCGACCGATAAAGACCAAATGTGAAGCAAAGGTTTTTCTTCTTGTATGGGATCGAAATAGCCCTGACCCTTGGCAAAAAAGATATTGGAGATGAACCCCAAGGTGGACAGAGCTGTCCTCCATAAAAGGAAGAAATCATCTTTGGTGAATAAAAGAAAGCCGCATATCATCGTTACCGTCAAGACGGTAAAAAATGCGGGCAGTATCCGCTTGATACGGCGGATGTAAAATTTTTTGAACGAGAAAATCCCGCTGCTCATTTCACGATGAATAATCATCGTGATCAGAAAGCCGGAAATGACAAAAAAGATATCAACACCAAGAAAGCCGCCAGGCAGCCAGTTTTTTTCAATATGGAAAACGACAACGGATAGAACAGCAACGGCACGCAATGTATCAATATCTGGGCGGTAAGATAAAACTTTGCTCATAATATTTTGATTTTAATTAGTTTATTTTAATGGCGTCGTCTGAAAAGTGATTCCTGCCGAGAGTGGGGCATTTCGGAGGTCGGCCATCGTTTGTCAGTACTGGGCAGTTTGTTTGCCTTCTTAGAATGATTGCTGATGATATGCGTTTGAATAGTAATAGATTAGAGTAGGAATACGGTTAATAGTTTCAACATAATGTTTAATATGTTGTTTTTATAATGAATCAATACGATGTGGTATTGTTTAATTATTTATTGTCATATCAGTGGTATTGTTATTGATGATGTAATCTTGCGCTATTTTTAGGTAAGGCGTCGACAAGAAATGAGAGATTTTAAGAAAGAAAAATTACGGGCTATGCCCGCATTTATTATGGAGATGATGTTTTGTTTTGTTGATATTTCAAGACATGAGGCCGTCTGAAAATAAATTCAGACGGCCTTAATCTTAGAAAAGGCCGTCTGAAAAAAGCGTTACGCTGGGTTTATACGTTAAAGAGGAAGTGCATCACATCGCCGTCTTGTACAACGTATTCTTTGCCTTCCACACGCATTTTGCCGGCTTCTTTGGCTTTTGCTTCGCCGCCTAAAGCGATGAAATCTTCGTAGGCGATAACTTGGGCGCGGATAAAGCCGCGTTCAAAGTCGGTGTGAATTACGCCGGCGGCTTGTGGGGCTGTGTCGCCTTTGTGGATGGTCCAAGCGCGGACTTCTTTGACACCGGCGGTGAAGTAGGTTTGCAGGCCCAAGAGGTCGTAGCCGGCACGAATCAGGCGGTTCAGGCCCGGTTCTTCCAAGCCCATTTCGGCGAGGAATTCGGCTTTCTCGTCGTCTTCCAGTTCGGCGATTTCGCTTTCCATCGCGGCGCAGACGGCCACAACCGGCGCGTTTTCTTTTGCAGCCAATTCTTTCAGGCGGTCGAGGTGCGGGTTGTTTTCAAAACCGTCTTCGGAAACGTTGCCGACATACATGGCAGGTTTGGCAGTCAGCAAGAACAGTGGTTTGAGCATGGCAAGTTCTTCTGCGTCCAAACCGAAGGAGCGTACAGGCTTGCCTTCGTCCAAATGCGGCAGCAGTTTTTTACACAGATCTACCAGTTTTTGCGCGTCTTTGTCGCCTGAGCGTGCACGTTTTTCTTCGCGGACGATGGCTTTTTCGACGCTGGCTAAGTCAGCCAGTGCCAACTCGGTGCCGATGGTTTCGATGTCGGCGATCGGATCGACTTTGCCTGCAACGTGAACGATGTTGTCGTCGTCAAAGCAACGTACGACGTTAACAATCGCGTCAGTCTCGCGGATGTTGGCAAGGAACTGGTTGCCCAGGCCTTCGCCTTTGCTCGCACCTGCAACCAAACCGGCGATATCGACAAATTCGACGATGGCAGGCTGCATTTTTTGCGGATTGACGATTTTTGCCAATTCGGCCATACGCGGATCGGGGACTTCAACGATGCCGACGTTGGGTTCGATGGTACAGAAAGGATAGTTTGCCGCTTCGATACCCGATTGGGTCAGCGCGTTAAAGAGGGTGGATTTGCCGACGTTGGGCAAACCGACGATGCCGCATTTCAAGCTCATGGTTTTTCCTGAAAAGATAAAAGTTTAACGGCGGATTATAGCATATTGTGGAGGTACTCAAAACAGCCGCAATGCTGGTGTGTTCTTATAATAAAAGGCCGTCTGAAAAAAGAGGGAGCAGGCATTCAGCTTATTGTGCTTCTGAAGAATGAGTAAATGAATAAAGCCATTAAATAAAACAATTTTTCGGATAGGAGGCTTAAGATCAAACCCAAAAGAATGCCCAGTACCCAATAAATCATCTGACGGTGTTTCGGGTTGGATGCGGTACGTAACATTTTGAAATACAAAACCAAACAGCCGAACATGCAGATTGTTTGAAACAGAATGAGGGGGAGGCTGTCAATGGCTTTGGAAATCGAACCATAAAGGATGATTGTCCCTATGCGTATGCATAAATAAATTAAAGCTGAGCCTGCAGCCGAACTCCCAAAAGGGACGGGCGTGTCGGATGAGTCGGGTGTTTTGTGGGGCTGAAGCCTGCCAAATAACAATATAAATACAATGTCAAACATATTGATAGTTGCCTTGGTGTGAGATGTTTTTGTTTTTCAGACGGCCTCAGGGTTGTCTGAAAGCTTATTGTGCGGCGATATGGGGCAGTGCCGCGGTAAGGTATGTCAGTAGGTCAACCATCCACCATGCTGAAGCGGTTGTTATGCTTCAGTGAACATATTGATTTGGCAGAGGGTTATCTGCTATTTCTCCAAATAGTCTGAAATACAGGGTAAGTTAAATGAATAGGGTCAGAGTGGCAAGCAGGTTGAGAAACAGTATGAGGCTTGTGGGTAAAACCTTTTCTGCGGTTCGCAGTTAGTTTAAAGGCCGTCTGAAAATTGTTTCAGACGGCCTTTTTTCCATGCTGCCTTAACCGGTATTACGCAAACCTTGCGCCACGCCGTTGATGGTCAAGTGAACCATCAGCAGCGCGTGCGGATTGTCGGGCTCTTTACGCAGGCGTTTGAGCATGGCGACTTGCAGGCCGTTGAGGGCATTCAGGTATGGAATCCTCAAGGCAAGCGAACGGGCGAGGCTGCGGTTGTCGCGCAGGAGCTCTTCGGTTTGCAGCAAGTCAAGCAGTGCTTTACGGCTGCGTTGGTATTCTTCCTTAATCATGCCGAAGATGACTTTTGCTTTATCGGGCGATTCGCTCAAGCCGGCATAGTTTTCCGCCAAGGTGATGTCGGTTTTTGCCATTACTTGCTCCATATTGGAGAGCATGGCTTGGAAGAACGGATTGCTTTGGGCATGTTCGCGCAGGGCGGCCAGTGTGTCGGGATTACCTTCGCACAAGGTTTCCACTGCGCTGCCGAAACCGTACCAAGCCGGCAGCATGAGGCGGTTTTGCATCCATGAGAATACCCACGGAATTGCACGCAAGTCCTGAATCCGCGCCAAGGTTTTGCGGCTGGCGGGACGGCTGCCGAGGTTGAGGGTGGCGATTTCCTGAATCGGGCTGGTTTGCAGGAAGTAGTCGATGAAGTCGGGGTGGGTAATCAGTTCGCGGTAGTATTTGAACGATACGTCCGACAAGTCCTGCATCAGTTTGTCATCAGGGTCTTTTTTGTCCGGCAGGATGCTGGCTTCCAACGTCGCAGCAACCAAGGTTTCCAAGTTGCGTTGGGCATTGCCCGGGTCGGCGTATTTGGCGGTAATGACTTCGCCTTGCTCGGTAATGCGGATTTGTCCGGCAACACTGCCCGCAGGTTGCGCCAAGATGGCTTGGTAAGAAGGGCCGCCGCCGCGACCTACGCTGCCGCCACGGCCGTGGAACAGGCGCATGCGGACATCGTATTTTTTGAAGAGTTCGACCAAGCCCAATTCGGCCTGATACAGACACCATGAGCTGGTAACGTAGCCGCCGTCTTTGTTGGAGTCGGAGTAGCCCAGCATGATTTCTTGGATATTGCCGCGGCTTTCGAGCAGGGTGTCATACCAGTCGAGGCGGAACATGGTTTCCATGACCGGACAGGCGTTTTCGAGCGCTTCGATGGTTTCAAACAGAGGCACGATATTGATGCGGCTGTGCGGTTTGCCGTTTTCCACCACCAACAGGCCGCTTTCTTTCAGCAGCAATGCCAAGGCGAGCAGGTCGCTGGGTTGTTCGCAGTTGGAAATAATGCTTTGTGTGACGGCATCTTCGCCGAATTCGTCTTTGATTATGCGCGCTTCGTTGAAAATTGCCAGTTCGTGACGAGTATGGTCGCTGTATGTGATGAACGGGCTGTACAGCGGACGTTGATGGCTCAATTCGCGCAACAGGGCGGCTTGTTTTTGCTCTTCGTTCAGGCTGTTGTAGTCTTCCAAGCCTGCGTGTTGGAAAAGCTCGGCAACCACATCGGCGTGTTTGCCTGCGTGTTGGCGCAGGTCGAGCGGCATCATGTGGAAGCCGAACACGGACACGCTGCGGGTAATGTCGGACAGACGGCCTTCTGCCAGCAGTTGGCTGCCGTTTTCGTGGAGTGAGCGTTGCAGTTTTTTCAGGTCGTTGAGGAACTCTTCAACCGTGGCATAAGGCTCGAGGAAGCCGAATTTGCAGCCCATGCCCAAACCGAGTGAGCGTGCTTTGCCCATGGCACGTGCCATGATGTAGGCGATGGCGCGGCGGTAGGGTTCTTCGGTGCGGGCGATTTCTTCGTCAGGCGAGAGGGCGGCCAGTGCCATCACGTCGTCGTTGACTTTGACGCGGCGGATGGAGAGTGGCAATTCGCGGTAAAGTTTGTCGAGTTCGCCGCGATAGAAACGGAACACTGCGTCGGCATGCCGTCTGAACGCAAAACGCAAGGTTTCGGCAGAAACGAATGGGTTACCATCGCGGTCGCCACCGATCCAGCCGCCGATTTTAAGGATATTCGGAACGCGGACGCCGGGATAGGCCGTCTGAAAATCACGTTCCATTGTGCGGTAGAGTTTGGGCAGGGCTTCAAAGAAGCTCATTGGGAAGATGGATACACCGTTGTTGATTTCGTCGTTGACGCTAAGTTTGTGGCGGCGCGTTTCGCTGGTCTGCCACAAGCCCAAAAGCACGGTGTCGATTTCGCGGCGCAACTGAGCCAGCGCATCAGGATTAGTGCAGCGTTCGCGTTGCGGCAGCAGCGCGCGGATGCGGCGGTTGAAGCTTAAGACGGTTTGGCGTTGTACTTCGGTCGGGTGCGCGGTCAAAACGGCGGTAACGACCGTGTTGTCCAGTTGTTGTTGCACCGCTTTTCCGTTGACTTTGCCGGCTTTGAGTTTGCGCACGGTTTCCGTCAGGCTGCCTTCGGCACTGTTGTGTCCGGCCTCTTCGTGGATTTGGCGGCGGCGTTCGTGGTGCACGTCTTCGGCGATGTTCAAAATCTGCGCGAACAGGCCGCAGGCCAGGGTTAAATCGTGGGTTTGTTGTTCGTCCAATTGCGGCAACACCTTTTCAATCAAGGCGGCGCTGTCGTCTGAAGTCGATAATAACTTAACGGTTTCGACCACCAAAGGCGACGCTTCCTCATGCAGCAGATTGAAAAGAGACTGTTTTAAAAATTCCGCATCCGCCGCCAGAGCGGCATCTTTTGGATTATTTAAGATATGCAGTTGCATGATTTTTCTCTTATTTAAATGTTAATTTGGGTGTATCGTGAATCCATTGTATAGCAAATTTTTGTAAACTGCCAATGCTGCCGTCCGATACATTTCAAACCGGAAAACAGCCGTCCGTATCCGCTGCGTGGTCGCTGTCTGTAAAATGCCGTAAAATATTGCCCATCAAAACAGATGGCGAGAAACCCATGATTGAATTTCCCAACCAGCCCGATTTTCCTGAACAACACACCGCCGTCGCCGTCGGCACCGTCAACATGAGCCAGCAGGCGATACGGGTGTTGATAGAGAATGCTACCGAAAAGGCAAGTATCCTGACCATCGCCCGCGTTGCCGCCATTCAGAGCATCAAACAGACCGCCAACCTGATTCCGCTGCACCTGCCCGGACGCATCATCGGCGTGCAGGTTGATTTCGATATTAACGTTGAGCTGGCCTGCCTGAAGGCCACGCTGACCGTCCAAGCGAACAGCAACGGCAGCATTGCCACCGAAGCCCTGACTGGCCTCAATTTGGCGCTTTTGAGCGTTTACGACATGATGAAAGACGTTGACCGCAATATGATGCTCAGCGGCATTCGCCTCGAATCCGAAACCAGCAGCGAAGGCCGTCCTTTCCTGTTTGACAACGCATACGAAAATATTAATTTCTAAACCACTCAGGCCGTCTGAACATTGGGTTTCAGACGGCCTTATTATTATGATGAACGATCAACAACTCTTGCGGTTCAGCCGCCATATCCTGCTTGATGAAATCGGTATCGAAGGCCAAGAAAAACTCTTGGCCTCCCATGTGCTTGTTGTCGGTTGCGGCGGGCTGGGTGCGGCAGCCTTGCCGTATCTTGCCGCCGCCGGTATCGGCCGCCTGACGATTGCCGATGCCGATACCATCGACGAGACCAACCTTCAACGCCAAATCACGTTTACCGAAGCCGACATCGGTAAAAACAAGGCTTTGGTCATGCAAGGCCGTCTGAAACAGATCAACAGCCAAACACACATTACAGCCATTGCCGAATTTCTCGATGAAGCCAGGCTTGTCGAATTGGCAAACGCAGCCGACATCATTCTTGATTGTTCCGACAATTATCCCACGCGCCAGGCGGTCAACCGCACCGCCGTTGCCACGCGCACGCCTTTGGTTTCCGCAGCGGCCGTCCGCTTCGACGGACAAATCGCCGTGTACCGCCCCGACCTTCCCGATACGCCTTGTTATGCCTGCCTGTTTGACAGCGAACAAGCCGACGACGGCGCTTGTGCATTGTTCGGCGTTTTTTCGCCATTGGTCGGCGTTATCGGAACGACCCAAGCCGCCGAAGCGCTTAAAGTGCTGATCGGTATCGGTACGCCGTCGCACGGCAAACTTTCCACCTACAACGCATTGAGCGGGCAATGGCGGCAATACGGGGTGAGGCGCAATCCCGAATGCCCGGTTTGCGGCGGCCGTTAAAGACCAAAGCAGGGCAAGGGTTTCAATGCTCCGAAGCCAATCCGCCGGAGCAATCATGCTTATCTTTCATTAAACTTGAAAGAAGGCGTTTCTTCCCTTTTCAGACGGCCTGTGGCACGATATGATTCAATGATTAATAAATTTTTTGAGGCCGTCTGAAAAAGATAGGGAGAAACCGGCTTAATGAATATTATTCGTGCCTTATTGGTGGTATTGGGTTGCCTGGCTTTGGGCGAGGCAACCGTTTGGATTTTGGGGTTGAAGCTGCCGGGCAGTATTGTCGGCATGGCTTTGCTGTTTGCCGCGCTTCAGGCAGGCTGGGTCAAATTGTCTTGGGTGGGAGAGCTGGCAGACATTTTGATGGCAAACCTGACTTTGTTTTTGGTGCCGCCTTGCGTGGCCGTCATCAGCTATTTGGATGTGATTGCAAACGACTGGTTTTCGATTTTGACGGCCACAATCGGCAGTACGATCTGCGTATTGTTGGTGACCGGCAAAGTGCATGAGTGGGTCAGGAGGTGGATGTGATGAACATAGACGGGCTGTTGCGTATGCCCTCGGTCATGTTGTTCCTGACTTTGGCCGTGTATGCTTTGGCGGTGCAGATTCGGGCGCGCACGGGGAATGTGCTGTGTAATCCGGTATTGATCAGTACGCTGGTGTTGATGGGTTATTTGAAGGTATTTGCCATCGATTACGAGCTGTACCATTCTGCCTCGCACTTTATTGATTTTTGGTTGAAACCGGCAGTCGTGTTGTTGGCCGTGCCGCTTTATCGAAATTGGGATCGTATCCGCAGCCAGTGGTTGCCGGTGGTGTTGTCACAGTTGGCGGGCAGCGTGACAGGCATTGTTACAGGCGTGTATTTTGCCAAATGGCTGGGCGCTTCGCGCGAAGTGATTCTGTCGCTGGCTTCCAAATCGGTGACCAACCCGATTGCGATCGAAATCACGGCGTCTATCGGCGGTATTCCGGCGATTACGGCGGCAACGGTGATTATTGCCGGACTTTTTGGACAGATGGCCGGATATAAAGTGTTGAAAGGGACGTTGTATATGCCTTCTTCAGTGGGAATGTCTTTGGGTACGGCCTCACATGCGATGGGTATTGCGGCGTCTTTGGAATACGGCCGCCGTATGGCCGCATATGCCGGCTTGGGCTTGACGCTCAACGGCGTATTGACGGCGGTATTGGTGCCTATCTTGATTCCCTTATTGGGCGTATAGCGTTTAGGCCGTCTGAAAATAGTGTAAACAGGAGAAAATGATATGGCTGTAAATTTGACTGAAAAACGTGCAGACGAATTGTTGGAAATCGACGGCATCCGTCTGTTTACAGGTCGTGCCGGCATCAAGCAACAAGACCGCGACGATTTGACGCTGATGGTGTTGGGCGGCGGACATACGGTGGGCGCGGTGTTTACGCAAAACCGTTTCTGCGCCGCGCCGGTGCATATCGCCAAGTCGCATTTGTTTGACCAAGACGGCGTGTGTGCCTTAGTTATCAATACGGGCAATGCCAATGCGGGTACCGGCGCACAAGGCCGTCTGGACGCGATTAAAGTGTGCGCGGCGGCGGCGGAACAGGTCGGCTGCCAATCCAATCAAATCATGCCGTTTTCGACCGGCGTGATTTTGGAGCCGCTGCCTGTGGATAAAATTGTGGCCGCTTTGCCGCAAGTGCGCCCTGCATTCTGGTCGGATGCGGCTCGTGCCATCATGACGACGGATACTGTACCGAAAGCCGCTTCACGCACAGGCTTGGTCGGCGAAAAACACACAGTCCGCGCTACCGGTATCGCCAAAGGTTCGGGCATGATTCATCCGAATATGGCGACCATGTTGTCGTTTATCGCCACTGATGCCAAAGTGTCCCAACCGATTTTGCAGCTGATGACCCAAGAAATCGCAGATGAAAGTTTCAATACGATTACCGTGGACGGCGATACCAGTACCAACGACAGCTTTGTCATTATGGCGACAGGCCGTTGCGGTCAGAGCGAAATCGACAATACCGCCGATCCGCGCTATGCGCAGCTCAAAGCCTTGCTTGGTTCGCTGGCTTTGGAGTTGGCACAGGCGATTGTCCGTGATGGCGAGGGTGCGACCAAGTTCATCACGATTGAAGTGCAAAACGCGAAAACCCGCGAAGAGGCGCGCAAAGTGGCTTATGCCGTCGCCCATTCGCCTTTGGTGAAAACCGCTTTCTTTGCCTCCGACCCAAACTTGGGCCGTCTGTTGGCAGCCGTCGGCTATGCCGGTATTGAAGACTTGGACGTCGATGCTTTAAAAATGTGGCTGGATGACGTGTTGGTGGCCGAAAACGGCGGCCGCGCGGAAAGCTATACCGAAGAAGCAGGACAAGCGGTGATGAACCGTCCAGAAATCACCGTCCGCATCGATTTGCAACGCGGCGATACGACGGCGGCCGTCTATACCTGCGATTTGTCGCACGAGTATGTGTCGATTAACGCGGATTACCGTTCTTAAAAACCTTTATCCTTGTGTTCAGACGGCTTTTGAGCAAAGTATCAAGGCCGTCTGAACACATTGACTGCGTGTTTATGATGAAATTTCCCCAGACTTGGGCGGCGCGCCTCGCCCACAAAATCCGCCAAACCAAACGCCTGTCGAAAAAGAGCATTGCCCTTCTGTTTTTGCTGGCAGGCTCGGCACTGGTTGCCCTGACGGCTTTGATGTTTGCGTACTTGGCAGATTTGGCTTTGGAATGGAACGCATTGCTGGTGGGAAAATATCCGTGGTTTGCGTGGGTGGCTTTGCCGCTGGGTTTGCCGCTTTTGGCATGGTTTACGCGTAAATTTGCGCCATACACTTCCGGCAGCGGTATCCCTCAGGTCATCGCCTCTTTGTCTTTGCCTTATGGTGCGCAGAAAACCCGTTTGATTCGTTTGGGCGAAACCTTTTTCAAAATTCCGCTGACGTTTTGCGCCATGCTGTTGGGCGCGTCTGTCGGCAGGGAAGGACCGTCTGTACAAGTGGGTGCGGCGGTGATGAACGCTTGGGGCGCGTGGTGTAAAAAGCACGGGCTGGCGTTTAGGGGCATGCAGGAAAACGATTTGATTGCCGCAGGCGCTGCAGGCGGTTTGGCGGCGGCGTTTAACGCGCCTTTGGCAGGCGTGGTCTTTGCCATCGAAGAATTGGGACGCGGCGTGATTTTGCGTTGGGAACGCCAAATCCTGATGGGCGTGTTGGCAGCCGGTTTCATTCAAGTGGCGATACAGGGCAACAACCCGTATTTTTCAGGGTTTCAAGGGCATGAGCTGCCAAACATGCTGATGTGGGCCGCGGTGTCGGGCATTGTCTGCGGTGTGGCCGGCGGATTGTTCAGTAGCTTTTTGTATCGCGGCGCGGCAGCATTCGCGCCGGTACGCTGGCGCAGTTTCATCCGCCGTCATTTGTTGGTGGTCGCCTTTGTGATGGGTATCTTGCTGGCACTGCTCGGTACGTTTTATCAAGGCAAAACCTATGGCACGGGCTATCACGAAGCCGCAGCCGCACTCAAAGGTGCGTATGAAGCGCCGTTCGGCTTGGCCGCCGCGAAATGGGCGGCAACCGTGTTCAGCTACTGGGCAGGTATTCCCGGCGGTATCTTCACGCCGTCATTAACCATCGGCGCGATGATAGGCGAACACATGGCTTCTTTCGCGCAACTGGGCGACGCGTCCAATGTCGCGGTTTTGCTTTGCATGGCCGCATTCCTTGCCGCTGCGACCCAATCGCCGTTGACCGCCGCCGTGGTGGTAATGGAAATGACGGGCGGACAGAATTTATTGTTTTGGATGCTGCTGACTTGCATCTTCGCTTCGCAAGTCTCGCGCCAGTTCTCGCCGCACCCATTTTACCACGCCGCAGGTTTGCGCTTCAGACGGCATATCGAAGCTGAAAGCGGATATGTTCAGCACGAGAAAAAAGAATAGGTCGGCATATAAAAAGGCCGTCTGAAAATCGATTTCAGACGGCCTTTATTATGTCGTTTAAAGCTGTATTACAGTTTATTTAAACAGCAAAATCAGCAGCAAAACAACCGCAATCACACTCAGCCACAGGCTTTGGCGTTGCTGTACTTTGACCAAATGCACATAGGCATCGCGCATTTCCTGCTGGCGGTTTTCATCAACCAGCGCACTGATTTTTCGCGGCAGGGAAGGGATGATTTGCGCCCAGTCGGGGGCTTCGTTTTTGAGATTGCGCCAAAGGGCTTTGGGGCCGACCTGTTCGTTCATCCAGCGCACCAAAAACGGTTTGGCGGTTTTCCACAAGTCCAAATCTGGATCGAGTTGGCGACCCAAGCCTTCGATGTTGAGCAGCGTTTTTTGCAGCAATACCAGCTGCGGCTGGATTTCGACATTGAAGCGACGGCTGACTTCAAACAGGCGCATCAGCACCAAGCCGAAGGAAATCTGCGAAATCGGTTTGTTGAACACAGGCTCGCACACGGCGCGGACAGCCGCTTCCAATTCTTCCGCCCGCGTGTCGGCAGGTACCCAGCCCGATTCGATGTGGGCGGTAGCGACGCGGTGGTAATCGCGGTTGAAGAAGGCGAGGAAGTTGATGGCGAGATAGCGTTTGTCGTAATCGGTCAGCGTGCCGACGATGCCGAAATCGAGGGCGATGTAGCGGTTGTCGGCGGCGACCAGAATGTTGCCGGGGTGCATATCCGCATGGAAAAAGCCGTCACGGAAAACTTGCGTGAAGAAGATTTCCACGCCGTAATCGGCAAGTTTGTGCAAATCGATACCGTCTGCTTTGAGTTTGGCGATATCGGATACCGGTGTGCCGTCCATCCATTCGATGGTCAGCACGTCGCTGGTGCAGTAGTCGTAAAACACCTTCGGCACAATCAGCATATCGCTGTTTTGGAAATTGCGTCCGAGTTGGCTGGCATTGGCGGCTTCGCGCATTAAGTCCAATTCGTCGTGCAGGTATTTGTCAAATTCGGCCACCACTTCGCGCGGCTTCAAACGCTTGCCGTCTGAAAACAAACGCTCTACCCAGCCTGCACCAAAGCGCATCAGCGACAAATCCTGTTCGATAACGGGCAAAAGGTTGGGGCGCAAGACTTTCACGGCGACCTGTTCGCCCGAATGCAGGCGGGCTTTGTGTACTTGGGCGATGGACGCGCTGGCGACAGGCTCTGTTTCAAATTCCGCGTATAAAGTGTCGATGGATTGTCCCAGTGATTTTTCGATTTGCGAGCGTGAAAGTTGCGCGTCAAACGGCGGCACTTTGTCTTGCAGCCTTGCCAGTTCGACCGCGTAATCGTGCGGAATCAAATCGGGACGCGTGGACAATACCTGCCCGAATTTGATGAAAATCGGCCCCAGGCTTTCCAACGCCAAACGCAGGCGCACGGCAGGCATTTCGTGTTTGAACTTGGACGACTGCGGCAGCATATTGAGGAAAGTCCGCGCCCAACCCGGACGGACCAGCGAGGCAATCAGCTCGGCAAGGCGGTAGCGGTAGAGCGTGCAGAGGATGGTTTTAATGCGTTTGAGGCGGTTCATGATGGGCGCGGATAAATCGAAAAAACAGAATTATATAGGAAAAACGGGTAAGGGCTTCAGACGGCCTGAGACTTTTGCAAAAACATTTGCCGCATAGCTAACAATTTTATAAAGGCTCAAGTTTTGCCGCCCCAATAAAAAGACGGATATTCACATCATAAATATTCGTCGGCTACTTGCCCAAACTGCCGATTCAAGACATAATCGGGAAATGTGCAGGAGAGTGTTACACCCAACTACAATGTAACCACCGAAGGCGCAGACACCCTTAAATCGCTCAGGTATCAGGGACTGCACATTGAAACAAACAATCTGGAGAGCGGCGTTAGAATAACGTCCACCGAAGGGGAGAAGGCCGTCTGAACCACCATTCAGACAACCGCGCAAAGCAGTGAGCAGACTGGTTTGCATCATGCGGATACGGCCGAAAATCTCAGGTTCAAGGACAGATAGGGTCATCCGCGCACAGGTGCGCGGGCGGCATCTGAACAAAAAATCCGGAGAAACTTGAGAATGACTGCTCTGAAAACCACCCCATTTCATCAAGCCCATCAAGATGCAGGCGCGAAGCTGGTAGATTTTGCCGGCTGGGAGCTGCCCATCCATTATGGTTCACAAATCGCCGAACACGAAGCCGTGCGCACCGACGCCGGTATGTTTGACGTATCCCATATGCTCGTTACCGACGTCGCCGGAGCGAACGCCAAAGCCTTTTTCCGCAAATTGATTGCCAACGACGTTGCCAAACTCGCCTTCGTCGGCAAAGCCCTTTATTCCGCTTTGCTCAACGATAACGGCGGCGTGATTGACGACTTGATCGTTTACCGCACCAACGAAGCCGAAACCCAATACCGCATCGTGTCCAACGGTGCGACCCGCGAGAAAGACACGGCGCAATTCCACAAAGTCGGACAAGAGTTCGGCGTTGCCTTCAATCCGCGCTACGACCTCGGCATGCTCGCCGTACAAGGCCCTAAAGCCATCGAAAAACTCCTGACCGTCAAACCCGAATGGGCGGATGTCGTCCATAATCTCAAACCGTTCCAAGGTGCAGACTTGGGCAACGACTGGTTTGTCGCCCGTACAGGCTACACCGGCGAAGACGGTGTCGAAGTGATTCTGCCGGGTACTGAAGCAGGCGCATTCTTCAAAGCCCTGCAAGCAGCAGGCGTACAGCCTTGCGGTCTCGGCGCACGCGACACCCTGCGCATGGAAGCCGGTATGAACCTCTACGGCAACGATATGGATGACAATACCAGCCCGCTCGAAGCAGGCATGGGTTGGACCGTTGATTTGAAAGACGAAAGCCGCGATTTCGTCGGTAAAGCCGCATTGGTGGCATTGAAAGAAAAGGGCGTTGCCGTCAAACAGGTTGGCTTGTTGCTCGAAAAAGGGGGCATTCTGCGCGCGCATATGGAAGTGTTGACCGATAAAGGCCAAGGCGAAACCACCAGCGGCGTATTCTCTCCAAGCCTGAAACAATCCATCGCCATCGCACGCGTACCGAAAGATTTTGACGGTGATACCGCCAAAGTTCTGATGCGCGGCAAAGAAGTGGACGTACGCGTACTGAAGCTGCCGTTTGTCCGCAACGGTCAAAAACAGTTTGATTAATATCGGTTCAGACGGCCTTTATTTGTTAAGGGCCGTCTGGAAGCAGGTTTTAATTGTCGTCCGATACGGACGTTTGTAGAAAGCATTGAACAAGGCATCTGTGGATATTGATTCATGCAGATGCCGTCTGAAAATAACCCCCTATCAATGGAGTATCAAACCATGAGCAACATCCCAGCAGAACTGAAATACGTTGCCAGCCACGAATGGCTGCGCCTTGAAGAAGACGGTACCATCACCGTCGGCATTACCCATCACGCGCAAGAGCTGTTGGGCGACATCGTGTTTGTCGAGCTGCCAGAAGTTGGTGCAAACCTGGCTGCCGAAGAGCAAGCCGGTGTGGTTGAGTCTGTAAAAGCCGCATCTGACGTGTACGCGCCGATTGCAGGCGAAGTCGTTGCCGTCAACGAAGATTTGCCAAGCGCTCCGGAAACTGCCAACAGCGATCCTTACGGCGCAGGCTGGTTCTTCAAAATCAAACCTGCCAACCCTGCCGATTACGACGGTCTGCTGACTGCCGAACAATACGCAGGCGAAGTAGCTTGATTTTTGCAAACATCCAAACAGGTTTTTCATCTGTTTGATATTGCAGGTCTTAGGTCGTCTGAAAAATGCTTTCAGACGGCCTTTGTTTCAATTTTTCCTCAGCAAACATGAATTACTGCGAATTTGTCGCCACGCTTCCTGACGATACGGACAACCCCAACAAACATTATCACGACACGCAATACGGTTTTCCGATTGAGGACGACAATGAATTGTTTGAGCGGCTGGTGTTGGAAATCAATCAGGCAGGATTAAGCTGGACGCTGATGCTGAAGAAGCAGCAGGCATTTCAGACGGCATTTAAAGGTTTCGACATCGATACGGTCGCCGCATTTGACGAAACCGATATTGAGCGACTGCTTGCCGATGCAGGCATCGTCCGCAACCGACTGAAAATCAACGCAGCCATTTATAACGCGCGACAAATCAGACAAATACAGCAAGAATACGGCTCATTCAAAAACTGGCTCGATGCGAACCATCCGCTCGACAAGGCTGAATGGGTGAAACTGTTTAAAAAACATTTCAAATTTGTCGGCGGCGAAATCGTCGGCGAATTTTTAATGAGTACCGGCTACCTGCCCGGCGCGCATGTGGCAACCTGTCCGGTTTATAGGGAAATATTGGCATGTCGTCCAAAGTGGGCGGAGGTCGTCTGAAACAACATTTGCAAGAAAAAACAGTGTTGATATCGATAACACCGAAGGAGTAGAAATGAAACTATCTGAATTGTTCAACCCGAACGAATTTGCCGCGCGCCATTTGAGCTTTGGCGACGAGGCTGCGCTTTTGGAAGCGCTCGGCGAGAAGAGCATGGATGATTTTGTCGGCAATACCGTGCCGCAAAGCATCCGTATGCCGTCCGAACTCGATTTGCCCGAAGCGTTGACCGAGGCGGACGCGTTGGCGAAATTGAAAGGCATCGCGTCGAAAAACGTGATCAACAAATCCTATATCGGTTTGGGCTATTACCCGACCCGCGTGCCGAATGTGATTTTGCGCAACGTATTGGAAAATCCGGGTTGGTACACCGCCTACACCCCGTATCAGGCGGAAATTGCACAGGGTCGTTTGGAAGCTTTGTTGAACTTCCAACAAGTGTGTATCGATTTGACCGGTTTCCCTGTGGCAGGCGCGTCTTTGCTGGACGAGGCAACTGCCGCCGCCGAAGCGATGGCGATGGCGCACCGCGTGGGCAAAGTGAAATCCGAGCGTTTCTTTGTGGATGCGCGCGTGTATCCGCAAACTTTGGACGTGATGAAAACCCGCGCTAAATATTTCGGTTTTGAACTGGTGGTCGGCGATTTTGCCCAAGCCGACGAGGGCGAATACTTCGGCGCGCTGTTCCAATACGTCGGCAAAGACGGTGACGTGCAAGACTTGCAGGACGTTATCGGCCGTCTGAAAGCCAAAGGCACAATCGTGGCCGTTGCCGCCGATATCATGAGCTTGGTTTTGCTGAAGTCTCCGGCTGAATTGGGCGCGGATATTGCTTTGGGTAACACCCAACGCTTCGGCGTGCCGATGGGCTTCGGTGGTCCGCACGCTGCTTATTTCGCGTTTAAAGACGAGTTCAAACGTTCCGCTCCGGGCCGCATCATCGGCGTATCCAAAGACGCATCGGGCAAACCTGCCTTGCGCATGGCTTTGTCCACCCGCGAGCAACACATCCGCCGCGAAAAAGCGACATCCAATATTTGTACCGCACAAGCATTGCTGGCGAACTTGGCCGGTATGTATGCCGTTTACCACGGTCCTGAAGGCGTGAAACGCATTGCCAAACGTATCCATGCGCTGGCTTCTACCTTTGCCAATGTGCTGGTTTCAGACGGCCTGAATGTGGTTCACAAGGTCTTCTTCGATACCGTTACCGTCGATTTCGGCAGCAAAGAGAAAGCAGACCAAGTGTTTGCCGCTGCTTTGAAGTCGGGTTACAACCTGCGCCGCGTCAACGATACTCAAATTGCGGCTGCATTCCATGAAACATCGGCATATGAAGATTTGGTCGATTTGTACCGTGCGTTTACCGGCAAAGATACGGCTACATTTGCCGATGATGTCAAAGGCCGTCTGAATGCCGAATTGCTGCGTCAGGACGACATTCTGCAACATCCTGTGTTCAACAGTTACCACACCGAACACGAAATGCTGCGCTATCTGAAAAAACTCGAAGACCGCGATTTGGCGATGAATCGCAGCATGATTTCATTGGGCAGCTGCACCATGAAACTCAACGCGACTGCGGAAATGTTGCCGATTACTTGGGCAGAGTTCACCGACATCCACCCCTACGCCCCCAAAGACCAAGCCGCAGGCTACCGCGCGCTTTTGACCGACATGGAAAACAGCCTGAAAGCCATCACCGGCTTTGACGCGATTTCCTTCCAGCCCAACTCCGGCGCGCAGGGCGAATACAGCGGCATGCTCTCCATCCGCCGCTATCAAGAAGCCAACGGCGAGGGACACCGCAACATCTGCCTGATTCCCAAATCCGCCCACGGTACCAACCCTGCGACTGCCGCTATGCTGGGTTTGAAAGTCGTTGTTGTCGATACCGACGAACACGGCAACGTCAACATCGATGATTTGAAAGCCAAAGCAGAGCAACACCGCGACGCTTTGTCCGCCATCATGATTACTTACCCGTCCACCCACGGCGTGTATGAAGAAGGCATCCGCGACATCTGCCGCATCATCCATGAAAACGGCGGACAGGTTTACATGGACGGCGCCAACCTCAACGCCCAAATCGGCATCATGCAGCCTGCCGAAGTCGGCGCGGACGTGTTGCACATGAACCTGCACAAAACCTTCTGTATCCCTCACGGCGGCGGTGGTCCGGGCGTCGGCCCTATCGGTTTGAAAGCCCACCTTGCCCCGTTTGCACCGGGACATGCTTTGACCGACATCCACAGCGCCAGTGCCGACCAAACCGCCGTTGCTGCTGCGGCCTTCGGTTCTGCGTCCATCCTGCCGATTACTTGGATGTACCTGACCATGATGGGCAAACAAGGCATGGAACAGGCGACACGCTGGGCATTGCTCAACGCCAACTACGTTGCCAAGCGTCTGAGCGAAGACTATCCGATCCTGTATACAGGCAAAAACGGCCGCGTCGCGCACGAATGTATCGTCGATTTGCGTCCGCTTAAAGCCGAAAGCGGCATCACTGAAACTGACATCGCCAAACGCCTGATGGATTACGGCTTCCACGCGCCGACGGTTTCCTTCCCTGTTGCCGGTACGCTGATGATTGAGCCGACTGAGAGCGAAAGCAAAGCCGAACTCGACCGCTTCATCGCTGCCCTGAAACAAATCAAACAGGAAGTGCTGAAAGTCGAGCGCGGCGAATGGCCGAAAGAGGATAATCCGCTGGTGAATGCTCCGCATACCGCAGCAGATGTAACCGGTGAATGGGCGCATCCGTACTCCCGCGAAGAAGCTGTCTTCCCATTGCCGTTCGTACGCGAACACAAATTCTGGCCGAGCGTCAAACGGGTAGATGAAGTGTATGGTGACCGCAATCTGGTTTGCTCCTGCTTGCCGATTGACGCATACGAAGAATAAGCCTGAATAGGTTTAAAATTGAACAGGCCGTCTGAAAATGAAAATAGTTTTCAGATGGCCTTTTGTTTGTTAAGATATTCCGCCCGAGAACGTACGTTTGTTTTGGGTAAAACAACAGATAAGGCATTCGGAAAGATAGATGGCGAATGCCTTTGTTTGCGGATAAAACCAAACTGCTCTCAACAACGATAAACATAAGGCCGTCTGAAAAACAGGAGGACACGATGGACGAACTTTTTATTCAAACGCTGACGATTGCCGGCTCAGATTCCGGCGGCGGCGCGGGCATACAGGCGGATTTGAAGACATTTCAGATGCGCGGCGTGTTCGGCACCAGCGTACTGACCGCGGTTACCGCACAAAATACCTTGGGCGTATCGGCAGTGCATCCGATACCGACTGACATGATTGCCGCGCAAATTGCTGCGATTCAGGAGGATTTTCAAATCCGCGCCTATAAAATCGGTATGCTGGGTACGGCGGAAATCATCGAATGCGTGGCGGAACAAACCGCCGAATGCGACTTCGGCAAACGCGTGTTGGATCCGGTCATGATTGCCAAAGGCGGAGCACCGTTGTTGGAAAATTCAGCCGTCGAAGCCATGAAACGCCTGTTGTTGCCGCATACGGACGTCTTGACTCCAAACTTGCCCGAAGCGCAGGCATTGACGGGTATTAATATTGAAAACCGCCAAGATGCGGAACGCGCCGCCAAAATTCTTCAGGATTGGGGCGTGAAAAATGTGGTGATTAAAGGCGGCCATCTTGCCGACAGCCAAAGCGAATATTGCACCGACTGGCTGTTTACGCCATATGAAACCATCGAGCTGAACAGCAAACGTTTCCCGACGCCGCATACGCATGGCACGGGCTGCACGTTTTCTGCCTGCATCACTGCCGAGTTGGCAAAAGGGTTTAGCGTGCCCGAGGCGGTTCAAACGGCAAAAAACTATATTGCTGCCGCCATTTCCCATCCTTTGGGCATCGGGGCAGGACACGGGCCGGTCAACCATTGGGCGTATCGGGACGAATAATGCGTTTAGGCCGATTGTAATTGATTGTATTTTTCAGACGGCCTGACTAGGTTTATCACTTGAAATTGTTTACAATATCGGATTAATGCTTTTACGGATAAAAAAGACACCATGCAAGTTACTTCAAAATGGATAGATGGAATGTGCTTCGTCGGTACAACGGCAAACGGACACAGCGTTGTGATGGAAGGCGCGGCGGCTGAAGGCGAAGTCAAACGCGGTCCCAGCCCGATGGAAATGCTGTTGTTGGGTGTAGCAGGCTGTTCCAGCATCGATGTCGTGATGATTGCCGAGAAACAACGCCAAAAAATCACCGACTGCCGTGCCGAAGTGACTGCCAAACGCGCCGACACCGCGCCGCGCGTGTTTACCGAAATCCATATCCACTTCAAAGTGTATGGTCGGGATTTGCAGGAAAGCGCGATTGAACGCGCAGTACAGATGTCTGCCGAAAAATATTGCTCCGCATCGATTATGCTGGGCAAAGCGGCAAAAATGAGCCACAGCTTCGAGATCGTCGAAACAGAATAGGGCAGTTTCAGGGTGGGAGTATCGGAGCGTGAACCGGCTACCCACAAAAAAAGCAGATATATTCACGCATTAACATGAATATATCTGCTTGCTTTTTATTCCTTTTTCTCTCTCTCTATCAGCCTTTATAACTTGGCTTGTTGATCTCATTGTGCAAGTTTCGTTTAACATTGTCAACAATTTTTAATTATATTTTAAACAACCCCGAAAGCTGCAGGTTTGTAAACGCTTGCGCCTTAATACGGATACTGGGGAAACAGTATGGATTACGAAAATAATACCAACATTGCGCCTGCAACTTCATCGCTTATTTTGGAAGAGCGTCACGATTCGGAACTCTTCCGCGTGTACGCATTGATTTTGGACGGCATTACCGACCATCTGCTGCTGCCGGGCAAAAAACTGACCGAGTCCGAGCTTTGCCGGCAAATGGTTTGCTCGCGCAATACCGTGCGTGGCGCATTGTCACTTTTGGCGCACGATAAAATCGTCGATTTGCAGCCCAACCGCGGCGCATTTGTCCATGTGCCGGACTTGAAAGAAATGAAAGACGTGTTCAATACGCGTATCGAAATGGAAAGCATGATTTTGAGCGTCCTTATCGATATGCCTGATTTGGAAACGCGTCTGAAACCGCTTTACGCCATGATTGAGCAAGAGGGCGCAGCCTCCGAAAGCGGCGACCGCGTGGGTTGGAACCGCCTGTCCAATGCCTTCCATGTCGAATTGGCGCGGCTGCTGGACAACGATGTCCTGTTTGAAATCATGAATACCTTGTGCGCACGTTCTTCATTGATTGTGGCTGTTTCCGATCCGCTTCGCAAAGAAAAGCGCAACATCGATTCCAATTCGCACCATGAACACCGAGAAATCCTCGATTTGTTGCTGGCAGGCAAGCGCAACCGTGTGACCAAAGTCATGCGCCGCCACTTGGGCGCGTGCATGGAACGCTTGGAACAGAAACTCGAGATGTAATCGGTTTGACAATTAAAAAGGCCGTCTGAAATATTCAGACGGCCATTGGTTTATCCCTACAAAACGAAACGCCATGAAACCCAAAATCCAAAGACACGAACATATCCTCAGCCTTGTCCGCGAACATAACTTTATGACGGTAGAAGAATTGGCGGCAAATTTGGATGTTACGCCGCAAACCATACGCCGCGATGTTCAAGAGTTAAGCGAGACTGGACAGCTCAAACGCTATCACGGCGGCGCATCTTTGGGCGATGTTTCAGTCGTAACGGCAGGGCAGGAACGACGCAACCATCAGCAGCAGGAAAAAAACGCCATTGCCCGTCTGATTGCTTCCACCATTCCCGACAATGCCTCGCTGTTTATCAGCATCGGCACCACCATGGAAGCCGTTGCCGCCGAGTTGGTCAGACAGCGTAAAAACCTGCGGATTATCACCAACAATATTTACGCCGCCTCCATCACTGCGGCGCGTACCGATTACACGGTCATCATCGCTTCCGGCGTGGTCCGCCCCTTGGACGGCGGTATTACCGGCGTGGCGACCGTCGATTTCATCAACCAATTTAAAGTCGACTATGCCATCATGAGTACCCACGGCATAGAAAACGACGGCTCGCTTTTGGATGACGATTACAAGGAAGTCAGCGTCATGCAGGCGATGGTGAACAATGCCCGCGTGCGCTATCTTGGCGTCGACCACAGCAAGTTCAACAGCAATGCCCTGGTCAGACTGGGCGATATCGGCGCATTCGATAAGCTATTTACCGACCGCACACCATCCGCCGCCATGCAGAAAACCCTAAACGAGCGCGGCGTGGCGTGGCAGGTTGCCGACCCTGTATCAAAGTAGCCAAGTCGGGTACAATTGAGCCATCATTCCATTCCTTTCAGACGGCCTGATTGAATGCCCAGGCCGTCTGAAAACAGAAAATCATCTTTCCATCAAAGAAATATTATGTTGAATAAAGACCAATTCGCGGACAACCACTTTATCCGCACCATTATCGAAGAAGACCTCAAAAGCGGTAAACATACAGCCATCCAAACCCGTTTCCCACCCGAGCCGAACGGCTACCTGCACATCGGCCACGCCAAATCCATCTGCTTGAACTTCGGTTTGGCGTATATTTATGACGGCTTGTGCAACCTGCGTTTCGATGACACCAACCCCGAAAAAGAAAACGACGAATACGTCAACGCCATCAAAGAAGACGTTGAGTGGCTCGGTTTTCATTGGGCGGGCGAACCGCGTTTTGCTTCCAATTATTTTGACCAGCTTTACGATTACGCCGTCGGTTTAATCAAAGACGGCAAGGCCTATGTCGATGATTTGACGCCCGAAGAAATGCGCGAATACCGCGGTACGCTGACCGAAGCAGGCAAAAACAGCCCTTACCGCGACCGCAGCGTCGAAGAGAATCTCGACCTGTTTACACGCATGAAAAACGGCGAGTTCCCCGACGGCAGCAAAACCCTGCGCCTGAAAATCGACATGGCATCCGGCAACATCAATATGCGCGACCCCGTCATCTACCGCATCCGCCGCGCCCATCACCACAACACCGGCGATAAATGGTGCATCTACCCGATGTACGACTACACGCATTGCATTTCCGATGCCATCGAAGGCATCACGCATTCCTTGTGTACGCTCGAATTTGAAGCCCACCGCCCGCTGTACGACTGGGTGTTGGACAACATTCCTGCGCCGCACGCCACCCGTCCGCGCCAATACGAGTTTTCCCGTTTGGAGCTTCTGTATTCCATCACGTCCAAACGCAAGCTGAACCAACTGGTTTCAGACGGCCACGTTGCCGGCTGGGATGACCCGCGTATGCCGACCATTTCCGGTATGCGCCGCCGCGGTTACACGCCCGAAGGCTTGCGCCTGTTTGCCAAACGCGCCGGTATTTCCAAATCTGAAAACATCGTCGACATGAGCGTGTTGGAAGGCGCGATTCGTGAAGAGTTGGAAAACTCCGCTCCGCGCCTGATGGCGGTTTTGAATCCGCTCAAAGTGACCCTGACCAACTTCGAAGCCGGCAAAACCCAAAGCCGCCGTGCCGCGTTTCATCCGAACCACGAAGAAATGGGCGAGCGCGAAATTCCCGTGTCCCAAACCATTTACATCGAAGCCGACGACTTTGCCGAAAATCCGCCCAAAGGCTTCAAACGCCTGATTCCCGGCGGCGAAGTGCGCTTGCGCCACGGCTATGTCATCAAGTGCGATGAAGTGGTAAAAGACGAGGCAGGCAATGTGGTTGAACTCAAATGCAGCATCGACCACGATACCTTGGGTAAAAACCCCGAAGGCCGTAAAGTCAAAGGCGTGATTCACTGGGTTTCTGCCGAACACGCCGCCGAAATCAAAGTCCGCCTCTACGACCGCCTCTTTACCGTCGAGCGTCCCGATGCCGTGCGCGGCGAAGACGGCAACTACCTGCCGTTTACCGATTTCCTCAACCCTGAATCCATTAAGGAAATCACCGCCTACGCCGAGCCTGTCGCAAAAGATTTGCCGGCGGAGAGCCGTTGGCAGTTTGAACGCATCGGCTATTTCGTCACCGACCGCAAAGACCACAGCAAAGACACACCGGTGTTTAACCGCACTGTGACACTGAAAGATTCTTGGCAGGCAAAATAATTGGTAAGAAGGCAGTCAGTATGCACTGGCTGCCTTTATTGTGTTTAAATTTTTGATTTTATAATAGGAATTTTATGGAAAACCAAATACCCACTTCACAGGAAGTTCGATATCACGAACCCAAACGCCTTCCTGCTTCTGCAGGCATCAAGTGGATTACCGACGCTTTCGGTATTTTCAAACTTCATCCGTGGAAATGGATGGGCGTATTATTGGCTTATATGATCGTAGGCTTTGTGGTTTCTATTATTGACTTACTAGGAATTAATGCGCTTTCTAGTTTAAAAGGTATTGTATTCAGCTGGGTGGGTTCATGCTTAGTAGGCGGAGCTATGTATGTTGCTAACAATATCAATAATGGAAAAGCATTTGATGTGAAAGATTTTTTTATTGTTTTTTTAGATAAAAAAATGAGTTTTTTCATTTTATTGTTACTTCAGGTGCTGTTCAGTATAGCTGTTAGTTTGCTTATCATTCCGCTATATTTTGCAGGTCATTGGGCAATGATGATAGGTGTTGTATTGATTGTTATTGTCCTTTTGTCTATATTTTTATTAACCCCCGCTTTGATTGTTTTAGATGGTCTGAAGCCATGGGAGGCTATTAAAGCTAATGTTAAAGCGGCTATGTGTAATATTCCTGCAATATTAGTTTATGTTGTAGGTGTGGCTCTCTATTCTTTTATGTGGGGCGTATTAGGCAGCATGTTAGGCCAGTGGATTATCATGATCATACTTTTACTATTCCTACCTGTCAGCGCAGTTTTACTGCTGGCTCCTTATATTGCTTACCGCAGTATTTACCCTAATGGTCGTATTGTAAAATCCTAAGTGGATAAAGGCCGTCTGAAACATTTTCAGACGGCCTTTGTCAATAAAAGGAATGAGATGGAACGTTATTCTGTACATTTGAAACTGCTGGGGATGGCGGTGCTGTGGGGCGCGTCTTGGCCGATGGGGCGGATGCTGGGGCAGTCGCTGCCACCGCTGACGGGCGGGGCGGTTCGGTTTGTACTGGCTTCGGTTTTGTTGTTGGGCTGGTTGTTTGCGCGCAGCAGGTTTGCAACTTTAGCAGCTTTATCGGCGCGGCAATGGTTGGGTTTGACGGTGGCCGCTTCCGTCGGGGTGTGCGGCTATGCGGTGTTTTTTATGCTGGGTTTGCAGACTATGCCGGCAGGCAAGGCGGCGGTGGTCGTGGCGGTGAACCCCGTGTTGACGCTGCTGTTGGCAACTTGGTTTTTCGGCGAGCGTTTAAATGCGAAGATTTTGGCGGGTATGCTGCTGGCGGTCGGCGGTGCCATTATGGTGGTAACGCAAGGGCAGCCGTTGACAGTGTTATCCGGTGGCATCAAGGCAGGAGAGTGGTTGATTTTCGGCTGTGTGGTCTGTTGGGCGGCCTATACTTTAATTGGTCGTGCGGTTTTGCGCGGAATAGATGCGCTGACGGTAACGACGGCAACATCGTTCATCGGTGCGTTGATGTTATCGGTGGTGGCGTTGTGGACGGATGGAATACCGTTTGAGGCGATAGCGGCAATGGATGGGCGTGGCTGGACGGCCTTGGCGTGGCTGGTCATCGGCGCGACGGTATTGGCCTATGCGTGGTATTTTGAAGGGGTAAAGACTTTGGGTGCAGGCAGCGCGGCGGCATATATTACGCTCGTGCCGATTTTCGGTGTGCTGTCTTCGGCGTGGTTTTTGGGCGAATCGCTGCATATTTCGCTGGTTGCAGGTTGTGCGGCGGCGGTCGGCGGCATGACGCTGATGCGGTACGGGCAAAAGGCCGTCTGAAGTTGGGTAAATACTCGAATTTTTGATGATAAGATTGCGGTTGCCACCTTACTTCCAGCCGTAATCTTATTGAAGGATAAGACCAAGTCACGGCCTCAGTGTTCGATTTAAAAATTTGACACCCTGCCTACAACTGCCTAAAATTCAACTTCCTCAAAAATCTACCGTATCCTGCGGCACGATTTCATCCTTTCAGACGGCCTTTGTGCCATCTCTCTGATACCATTCAAAATATATCAATACTATGCACGTTTCAGAACTACAAACCCTCCACATTTCCAAACTCTTGGAAATGGCAGAAGAACATGGCATTGAAAACGCCAACCGTTTCCGCAAACAAGACCTCGTTTTTGCCATCGTCCGCCAGATGATGAAGCAGAATGTCAGCTTCACCTGTTCCGGTACACTCGAAATTTTGCCTGACGGCTTCGGTTTCTTGCGCAGCGCAGATACTTCTTACCTTGCCGGTCCTGACGATATTTATGTTTCGCCCACGCAAATCCGCCGCTTCAATCTGCACACCGGCGACACCATCGAAGGCAGCGTGCGCGTGCCGAAAGACAACGAGCGCTATTTCGCGCTTGTCCGCCTCGACACCATCAACGGCGATCCGCCCGAAGTCTGCAAACACAAAATCCTTTTTGAAAACCTCACGCCTTTATTCCCAACCGAACAATTCAAACTCGAGCGCGACATCAAAGCCGAAGAGAATCTGACCGGCCGCGCCATTGACTTGGTTTCCCCGATCGGTAAAGGCCAACGTGCATTGTTGGTGGCGCCGCCTAAAACCGGTAAAACCGTGATGTTGCAAAACATCGCCCACGCCATTACCGCCAATTATCCCGATGTCGAGCTGATTGTCCTGTTAATTGACGAGCGTCCGGAAGAAGTGACCGAAATGAGCCGTTCTGTACGCGGCGAAGTCGTTTCCTCTACGTTTGACGAGCCTGCGCAACGTCATGTACAAGTGGCCGAGATGGTGATTGAAAAAGCCAAACGCATGGTCGAACACAAAAAAGACGTGGTCATCCTGCTGGATTCGATTACCCGTTTGGCGCGCGCCTACAATACCGTTGTGCCGACTTCGGGCAAAATTTTGACCGGCGGTGTTGATGCCAACGCTTTGCACCGTCCGAAACGCTTCTTCGGCGCCGCGCGTAATGTAGAAGAGGGCGGTTCGCTTACTATTATTGCGACAGCGCTTGTTGAAACCGGCAGCCGCATGGACGACGTGATTTACGAAGAGTTCAAAGGCACGGGCAATATGGAATTGCACCTTGACCGCCGCATGGCAGAAAAACGCCTGTTCCCGGCCATCAGCATCAATAAATCCGGTACGCGCCGCGAAGAATTGCTGGTGCCGAACGATCAGTTGCAGCGCATGTGGCTCTTGCGTAAATTTCTCCATCCGATGGACGAAATCGAAGCGACCGAGTTTTTGGTGGGCAAACTCAAAGACTCCAAAAACAATGATGATTTCTTTGAATTGATGCGCGGTAAATAAGCATAAGGCCGTCTGGACATGTTTCAGACGGCCTTTACTTTGCTTGAGGAATCTTTATGACCATCCGAATGAATTGGCAAAACTTATTGTCCACCCAACGCTTCCGTACCAAAAACGGCGAAATTGTGCCGACCGTTACCCCTTCGACTCAGGAAGGCGCCGATGCCTTGCGTACGGATTTTCACATCGACTACGACCGAGTCGTTTTTTCCGGAGCCTTCCGCCGCCTTGGCCGTAAAACGCAGGTGCATCCGCTGGCGCAACACGATTTGACGCACAACCGCCTGACGCACAGCGTTGAAGTTGCCAGCGTGGGCAGGAGTTTGGGCAACCGCGTGGGCGTGATGTTGCACAACGGCGGTTTTCTGCCGCAGGGCAATACACCCAGCGATATTGGTGCCGTGGTGCAGGTTGCCTGTTTGGCGCATGATTTGGGCAATCCGCCATTTGGTCATACCGGAGAAGATGCTTTGCGTGATTGGTTCAGACGGCCTGAACATCAAATTTATCTGAACACATTGAACGAAGCGGAGCGCAACGACATTCAAACCTATGAAGGCAATGCGCATAGCCTGCGTATCGTCGCCAGTCTTGAAATGTATCCGGAGGCGGGCGGAATGCGCCTGACTGCGGCAGCCATCGGCGCATTGCTGAAGTATCCGTGGACAACGCAACATCCAAACGGCAGAAAGAAATTCAATATTTATCAAACCGAGTTGCCGTTTATCCGTCAAGTTGCCGACGAATTGGGGCTGGTTTCCGCAGGAGTAGACAGCTGGGCGCGCCATCCTTTGTCTTATTTGATGGAGGCCGCCGACGATATTTGCTATGCCTTGTTGGACTTGGAAGATGCCGTCGAATTGGATTTGCTCACGGATACGGAAGTGGAGAGTATCTTATCCGAGCTGACCTTTGCCGAAAGCGCATGGCACGCCAGCTCCAGTCGTCAGCGTTGCGCCATGTTGCGCGGCATTGCGATTGGCAAGGCGATTGATGATGTCGCGCAAACCTTTATGCTGCATCAGTCCGACTTGTTGGATGGAACATTCAAAGGAAAAGACTTGCTTGCTCTGTGTAGCCCGCAAGTGCAAAACACTTTGGAAAAAGCGAAAGAATTGGCGCAAACACGGATTTTCCGCCATCATACCAAGCTCTTGACCGAGATCGCCACGTTCCCATGTTTAGGCTCCATCTTGGATTTACTTGTCCCTGCCGCCTATGCCCTGATTGCAGAAAAACAGTTGGCAACGCGTCAGTCTTTGGCGTTGGAGTTGTTGAAAAAGCACAATCCGATTCTTCCTGAAGACAGTCTGTATCAGGCATATATGAAAATCTTGGATTTTGTCGGCGGCATGACTGATAACTCCGCCGCCAAAATGGCACAGGATTTATCAGGAGTAGGGATTTTGCGTTAATTTTATATTTTTTAATTTCAATCAGTTAAGTAAAAATATAAAAAATATCCGTGAAAAAAGTAGACAGGTTTTGGTAAAGCCTATATTATTCGATCTTCTTGATTCACAACGCACTTGCGAAGTGATGAGGATGCACCCGTAGCTCAGTTGGATAGAGTATCTGGCTACGAACCAGAGGGTCGGGCGTTCGAATCGCTCCGGGTGCGCCACAAGATTTATCCGCGCCCATCGTCTAGCGGTTAGGACATCGCCCTTTCACGGCGGTAACCGGGGTTCGATTCCCCGTGGGCGTGCCAGTTTTCAAAAAAGCGCAATCTATTTTAGATTGCGCTTTTTTATTGCATTTACTGTTTGTGTTCTAAGGCCGTCTGAAACGCTTAGCAACTCAAGAGGCAGAAGTGTGTAAAATAAATCGCCCAGACTTTTTGTCGTCTATATGCGCTTTTCAATCTCATTTTACCATTGTCGAAACCCAATTTATTGACAACAGTATTCATCTTAAGAGTTCCTAAACCTGAATTTACATGATTTCATATTTATAATTTCTTGATTTTAGAAAATAAAAATATTTATTTGAACTTTTCTTAAAAAATGCCGTCTGAGATAAAGACAAGACGGAATATCTCTGTTAATGTGTAAATGTCAGCCGGCGTTTGCCGGTTTTTTATTGAAACCATTTGGGAGTCAATTATGAATATGAATGTTAAATTAATCGTTCCTGCCGTTTTGGCGGCTGTTGCCCTAACTGCATGTAGCAGCGGTTCTAAAGCCAAACCTGAAGCTAAAGCTGCGCCTACTGCGCAACAACAAGCTCAGGCTCAACAAGCTCAAGCTCCAGTGCCTAATACTTTGAAAGTAGACTCTATCGACGGTACTAAAGAAGTTCACTACAAATGCGGTAAAGACGGCAAAGAGCCTCTGAGCGTAATGTATGGCTTCAAAGGCAACGAAGTTGTTGCCGCCCAAGTAAAATACAAAGGCCAACTAACTGAAAACCTGTTCCGTATCACTGACAGCAGCAAAGACGTAAACGCATTCTGGGGCGGCAATGTCGCTTGGGTTGCTGAAGCAGCCACTGCAGCCAACGTAGACAAAGTTGATGGCAACATGTTGACTATCCGCGGTACTACCGAAGTAAACGGCAAACAAGAAGTGGTTGATCAAATCGTTACCCGCTTCTGCGCATTGGACAAAGGCGCGAAAGCTGCCGTTAAACCAGCTGCTAAAAAAGTGAAAAAATAATCTTTTACCGACAGCTTTAAACGCTGGGTAAAATAAAACAGGCCGTCTGAAAAGTTTTCAGACGGCCTGTTCTTTTGAGCAGTTTAACCTAAGAACCAGAATTTCAATGCCCACAACACGGCGACAATCCATACCATAGGCGGTACGTCTTGGGTGCGGTTGCACAAGAGTTTGATGAGTGCGTAGCTGATAAAGCCAAATGCAATACCGTCGGCAATCGAGTAGGTAAACGGCATGAAGACGATGGTCAGGAATGCCGGTGCGGCTTCAGTCATGTCGTCCCAATCGATTTCGCGCGCGCTGCGCAACATTTGCGCGCCAACATAGAGCAGGGCGGGTGCGGTAGCGAATGCAGGAATGCTTTGAACCAGCGGCGAGAAAATCAGACAGGCCAGCATCAGTACGCCGACGGTAACGGCAGTCAGGCCGGTACGGCCGCCGGCAGAAACGCCTGCCGCGCTTTCAACGTAAGGGGTAGTAGAAGAAGTACCCAAGGCGGCACCGGCGACGATGGCGGTTGAGTCGGCAAGCAGGGCGCGTTTCAAACGCGGCAGTTTGCCGTCTTGCAACAGGCCTGCGCGGTGTGAAACACCGACCAATGTGCCGGTAGAGTCAAACAGGTCAACCAGGAAGAATACAAAAATCACGCTGACCATGCTGACGGTGAACAAGCCTTTGAAGTCCATCTGCATGAATGTTGGCGCAATGCTTGGAATTTCGCCGACCACGCCTTTGAACTCGCTCAAGCCCAAGATGGTGGAGATAGCGGTCAGCGTCAGAATGGTAATGATGATGGAGCCTTTAACATGGAAGTGGCCAAGTGCAACCACCATCACAAAGCCTGCCATCGCCAGCAATGCGGTAGGCTGGTGGATATCGCCCAAGCCGACCAATGTGGCAGGATTGGCCACAATCACGCCTGCGCCTTTGAGCGCAATCAATGCCAAGAAGAGGCCGATACCTGCGGCAATCGACATTTTCAAGCCCATAGGCAGAGCGTTGACCAGCATTTCACGCACTTTAAAGAAGCTGAACAGGATGAAAATAATGCCGGAGATGAAAACAGCACCCAAAGCCACACGCCAGTCCACGCCCATGCCTTTGACGACGGCAAAGGTAAAGTAGGCGTTCAAACCCATGCCCGGAGCGAGGGCAATCGGGTAGTTGCCGACAAAGCCCATCACGAAACAGCCGATGGCGGAGGCGATACAGGTAGCCACAAATACTGCGCCCATATCCATGCCGGTTTCACCCAAAATCAGGGGATTGACGATGATGATGTAGCACATGGCGAGGAAGGTTGTCACACCGGCCATAATTTCCGTGCGGACGTTGGTCTGATTGGCGTTGAGGTTGAATAATCTTTCCAAAACGCTTTGATTTGAAGAACTCATTCGAGATATTCCTTTGGGAAAGCCGTTCAAGGACGGAATCAGCGGATTTAACTGCAGGAAGCTCGGATTTTAGCCTTAACTTCTCAACAGATAAGGGAATTTTCGGGCGGTATTATACTGAAAAGCCTTTTGTTCGGGTAATAAAAATACATGAATCAGATAATGCCCGGCCGAACCAAGATAAAGGCCGTCTGAACAGTTTCAGACGGCCTTTGTTTGTGTGTGTTTATACCGGTTTGCCTTTCAGGGAGAAGGTGTAGGCTTCGGTGATTTCCAGATCGATCATTTGGTTGATCATGTCGGGCGTGCCGGTAAAGTTGACCACACGGTTGTTGGCGGTACGGGCTTGCAGTTGGTCAGGGTCTTTTTTGGAGATACCTTCAACCAAGCAGCGTTGAACCGTGCCGATCATGGTTTGGTTGATGCGCGCGGTTTCGGCTTCGATGACTTCGTTCAAAGCTTCGAGGCGACGCACTTTTTCTTCATGCGGCGTGTCGTCGTGCAGGTTGGCGGCAGGCGTGCCTGGGCGCGGACTGTAAATAAAGACGAAGCTCAAGTCGAAGGCGATGTCTTTGACCAGTTTCAAGGTTTGCTCGAACTCGCGCTCGGTCTCGCCCGGGAAACCGACGATAAAGTCGGAGCTGAGGCACAAATCAGGACGGATGGCACGCAGTTTGCGGATGATGGATTTGTATTCCAAGGCGGTGTAGCCGCGTTTCATCGCGCTCAATACGCGGTCGGAACCGCTTTGAATCGGCAGGTGCAGATGGGAAACCAGCTTCGGCAGGTCGCGGTAGCACTCGATAATCGCGTCGGTAAATTCGCGCGGATGGCTGGTGGTAAAGCGCAGACGTTCGATGCCCGGGATTTCGTGGACGATGCGCAATAAAGTGGCAAAGTCGCAGATTTCGCCGTTTTCCATTTCGCCGCGATAGGCATTGACGTTTTGGCCTAAGAGGTTGATTTCTTTAACGCCTTGTTGCGCCAAACCGGCAATTTCAGTCAATACGTCGTTAAGTGGGCGGGAGAATTCTTCGCCGCGGGTGTAGGGGACGACGCAGTAAGAGCAGTATTTGGAGCAGCCTTCCATAATGGAAATGAATGCCGAACCGCCTTCTACGCGCGCAGGCGGCAGGTGGTCGAATTTCTCGATTTCGGGGAAGGAAATGTCGATTTGAGACAGGCCGGTGGTTTCTTTGTCGACGATGAGTTTGGGCAGGCGGTGCAGCGTTTGCGGGCCGAAAACCACGTCCACATACGGAGCGCGTTTGACGATGTTTTCGCCTTCTTGAGAGGCAACGCAGCCGGCAACGCCGATGATGAGGTCGGGATTTTTTTCTTTAAGCGGGCGTACGCGGCCCAAGTCGGAGAAGACTTTCTCTTGCGCTTTTTCACGCACGGAGCAGGTGTTGAACAAGATGATGTCGGCGTCGTCAGGTTGGGTAACCTGCTCGATACCGCCGTGTTCTTCGGCGAGGACGGACAGCATTTTTTCGCTGTCGTACTCGTTCATTTGGCACCCGAAGGTGCGGATAAATACTTTTTTCATGGTTTGTTTTGATTGATTTGCTTGTTGTAAAAGGGTTCAGACGGCCTGTGCAATACTCTGGCCGTCTGAAAAATTATTCTTCCGCCTTTTTCTGCTTTTTGGCGTGTTCGATGAACCTGTCGGCTTCGGCGTCGGTCAAAATCCAGATTTCGCGGACGAGGCGGCTCTCTTCGTTGTATTTGAACGCAACGGCTTTGCCGGTTTGATTCAGCAGGCGGCCCATGGGGATGAAACGGTCGTTTTCATCGTGGATTTTGGTAAAGCGGGTGATTTGCAGTTTGGCTGCGTTGCCGTCCACAATGCCCAAGGTCAGCAGGCGCGTCCAAGAAAAACCGCCTTTGCTGACTTTCAGATAAGGCAGATCGACAGTTTTTAAAACGGCCACGTCCATATCATCAGGCAGGCTGCGTTGTGCATGGACGAGGGAGGACGCCAAAAGGGCGAGGCTGAGTATGAGTCCGCGTAACATGATGCTTTTCTTTTATTGTTTCAATAGGTCGCGGATTATAGCACAAGCAGGAAAAATGTGGATAGAGTGTTTGTTTTTAAAGAATAATTTTGATTTTGCGCCCGATTCTTATTTTGAAGCTTGGGCCGTCTGAAAAGGATTTGGTGTTAAAATGGCTCCGATTTGATTTTCAGACGACCTCTTACGAAAGAATTGACCATGAACCGTAATGAAAGCTTGTTCAATCGCGCCAAAGCCATTATTCCCGGCGGCGTGAACTCTCCTGTGCGCGCATTCGGCAGCGTCGGCGGCGTGCCGCGCTTTATCAAAAAGGCAGAAGGCGCGTATGTTTGGGACGAAAACGGCACGCGTTATACCGACTATGTCGGCTCTTGGGGCCCTGCGATTGTCGGCCATGCCCATCCCGAAGTCATTGAAGCCGTGCGCGAAGCAGCATTGGGCGGTTTGTCGTTTGGTGCGCCGACTGAAGGCGAAATTGTTATTGCCGAAGAAATCGCCAAAATCATGCCGTCGGTCGAGCAGCTGCGCCTTGTCAGCTCCGGTACGGAAGCAACGATGACTGCCATCCGTTTGGCACGCGGTTTTACCGGCCGCGACAAAATCATCAAGTTTGAAGGCTGCTACCACGGCCATTCCGACAGCCTGTTGGTGAAAGCAGGCAGCGGTCTGTTGACGTTTGGCAATCCTTCTTCCGCCGGCGTGCCTGCCGATTTTACCAAACACACTTTGGTACTCGAGTACAACAATATCGCCCAACTGGAAGAAGCCTTTGCCCAAAGCGGCAATGACATTGCCTGTGTGATTTTGGAGCCTTTTGTCGGCAATATGAATCTGGTTAGGCCGTCTGAAGCCTTTGTCAAAGCCTTGCGCGAATTGACTGAAAAACACGGTGCCGTATTGATTTACGACGAAGTGATGACCGGCTTCCGCGTGGCGTTGGGCGGCGCGCAATCTTTGCACGGCATCAAGCCTGATTTGACCACCATGGGTAAAGTGATCGGCGGCGGTATGCCTTTGGCGGCATTCGGCGGCCGTAAAGACATCATGGAATGTATTTCCCCGTTGGGCGGCGTATATCAGGCAGGTACATTGTCCGGCAATCCGATTGCGGTTGCGGCCGGTTTGAAAACGCTGGAAATCATTCAGCGCGAAGGCTTCTATGAAAACCTGACTGCCTTGACCCAACGTCTTGCCAACGGTATTGCCGATGCGGCTAAAGCACATGGTGTTGAATTTACGGCGGACAGCGTGGGCGGCATGTTTGGTTTGTATTTTGCCAGCCATACGCCGCAAAACTATGCCGACATGGCGCGTTCCAATATTGACGGTTTCAAACATTTCTTCCACGGTATGCTCGACCGCAATGTCGCATTCGGCCCGTCAGCTTACGAAGCTGGGTTTGTTTCCGCCGCGCATACGCCTGAGCTGATTGACGAAACCATTGCTGTGGCACACGAAGTGTTCAAAGAAATGGCAAAATAAAAGCTGAAGCTGTCATGTGAAAAAAGGCCGTCTGAAAAATATTCAGACGGCCTTTCGCTATTTTAAATCAATGCTTGATTATGCTTCTTCAGCTTTGCTGCGGATAATCAGCAGAGGCAGGTGGCTTTGACGCATTACGGTCTCGGCGAAGCTGCCCATCAGCAAGTGCATCAGGCCGGTGCGGCCGTGTGTACCGAGTACCAGCAGGTCTGCACCGTTGTTGTCGGCGTAGTCAACCAAGTCTTGCGCCATTTCGCGCGCGCCTTTGTTGGCAACCAACAGATGTTTCACGATGTTTTCAACGCCGCTTTCACGCGCTGTTTTTTCTGCGAAATCCAAAACTTCGTTGCCTTGAGCCACTGCGGCAGCTTCGTAGCTTTCGTGTTGCAGGAATTCAGGAGCCAAAGCCATGTATTCGGCAGGGTTGGCAACGTGAACCAAAGTCAGTTGGGCTTTGTTGAGGCTTGCCAGTTCGGCGGCGTGTTTCAATGCATTGAGGGAGGTCTCGCTACCGTCAACGGCTACAACCAGATGTTTGTACATATTTATTCTCCTTTTGCGCCGAGTAGCGGCACTTTCGTTTAATATGAAATCAGAACTTGTCTGAATGTGAAACGATTATAAACTCTTTCGGGCGGGTACAACAGCCCATCTGCTTTCAAGTATAATGTCAGTCCGATTCTCCTGTCGCGTTTTTCATTAATTTATTGATATATCACAAGGTTACTTATGCAGGACGCCGCTTTTCTTTCTTCGCGCCGCTTTGGCGGCATTGCCAGACTTTACGGAGACGAAGCATTGGCGCGCTTTTCGCGTGCGCATGTGTGCGTGGTCGGTGTCGGCGGCGTCGGCTCGTGGGCGGTGGAAGCTTTGGCGAGGAGCGGTATCGGTCGTTTAACGCTGATTGATTTGGACAACGTTGCCGAGTCCAATGTCAACCGCCAGTTGCACGCTTTGACCGATGATTTCGGTAAGGCAAAAGTTACCGCTTTGCGCGAACGCATTGACCAAATCAATCCGCAATGCGAAGTGACGGAAATTGAAGATTTTGTGACCGAAGACAATCTGGACGAGCTTTTCAGACGGCCTTTTGACTTCGTCATCGACGCCATTGACCAAATCCGTGTCAAAGCGGCGATGGCGGCGTATTTCGTGCAACATAAGCAACCGTTTATTATCAGCGGCGGTGCGGGCGGACAGAAAAATCCGGCTTTGATCCAAACCGCCGATTTGAGCCGCGTCACCCACGATCCGCTGCTTTCCAATTTGCGCTACACCTTGCGCAAACGCTACGGCTTCAGCCGCGATACCAAAGAAAAAATGCGCGTGCCTTGCGTTTATTCAATCGAGAATATTACGCCGCCGCAATCCGGCGAAGCGTGTTCGAGCGATGCCGCACCGCAAGGTTTGTCCTGCGCGGGCTACGGCGCGAGTATGCTGGTAACGGCTTCGTTTGGATTGTATTGTGCACAGGCTGCGGTGGAGCATATCGCGGGGCGGAAGTGAGGGGTAGAGGAAGATGGTTAAGAACCGATTTTTTAAAGCCTACTTTATCGCCAGCCTGATTTATGCGGTATGGTTCGGCGTATTGATGTATGCTGTCGATCCGATGTTTCTCGATGTGATGGAATGCAATACGCTGCCGGGCGATTATTTGTGTGTGCAAAGCGGTTATAACCGCCCGTTCACCACTTTTCTTTATCCGTTTCTGTCCGTCGTGATATTCAGCCTTTTACACGCCGGTATCATGAAATGGCGCAAACGCCGTTCGGTTAAAATGATTTGGCTTTTGGTCGGCTGCGAAAGTTTGCTGTTGTTGGCTTTGATGGTGGCGATGCTTGCGAGGGATGGTTTTGTGTTTTCTCGCGATATTGGCTCGGTACTGACGGGTACGGTTTTCGCCAGCCTGCCGCTGTTGGGTATGGCCTTGGCCCAGACCTTTGCCGTCGCCATTGTTTCTTTGCAAATCAATCGTAAAAACCGCTGATTTTTATATTAAAAACGGGTTGTCCTTGTTTCAGACGGCCTTTTGTTGATGAAACTTCTTACTAAACTTAAAAAGAAAAAGACCCTTTAACCATGCCTTCAGAACACCTTATTTCTTCCACTGCCGCAACGCCGTCTGAACATACCGTTGCGTGGGTGTTCGGTCAGCCTGTTACCGATGTGCCGCAGGATTTGTTTATTCCGCCTGATGCGTTGAAGGTGGTATTGAGCAGCTTCCAAGGGCCGTTGGATTTGCTGCTGTACCTTATCCGCAAGCAAAATATCGATGTCCTCGATATTCCGATGGTGAAGATTACTGAGCAGTATCTGCACTATATTGCCCAAATGGAAGCGTATCAGTTTGATTTGGCGGCAGAATACCTGCTGATGGCGGCGATGTTGATTGAAATTAAATCGCGCCTGCTGTTGCCGCGTCCTGAAGAAGTTGAGGATGAAGAGGCGGATCCGCGTGCCGAGCTGGTGCGCCGTCTGTTGGCTTACGAACAAATGAAACTGGCGGCTCAGGGCTTGGACGCATTACCGCGTGCCGGACGTGATTTTGCTTGGGCGTATTTGCCGCTGGAAATTGCGGTCGAAGCGAAGTTGCCGGAAGTGTACGTTGCCGATTTGACGCAGGCTTGGTTGGGTATTTTGTCGCGTGCCAAGCATACGTGCAGTCATGAAGTGGTGCGGGAAACCATTTCTGTTCGTGCGCAGATGACAGCGATTTTGCGTCGTTTGAACGAAAGCGGTATCAGCAAGTTCAGCGATTTGTTTAAACCGGAGCAGGGCGCGACATATGTGGTGGTCAATTTTATTGCATTGCTGGAATTGGCTAAAGAAGGCTTGGTGCGTATCGTGCAGCCTGAAAATTATGGTGAAATCGAAATCAGCCTGAAAGACGGTTTGGAAACAAACGAAGCCGAAATGT
Organism: Neisseria sp. P0008.S004; assembly: GCF_051962755.1. Lineage (NCBI taxonomy): Bacteria > Pseudomonadati > Pseudomonadota > Betaproteobacteria > Neisseriales > Neisseriaceae > Neisseria > Neisseria sp. P0008.S004. The sequence continues at coordinate 104,252 of NZ_JBQCUZ010000003.1, read as the reverse complement.
TTTCAGACGGCCTTGAAGCCGATGAAACCGATAACGAAAATTTGAAAAAAGAGAACTAAAATGAATTCGACGACAAGTCATAACAAAGCTTCTTTATGGGCGGTGGGCTTAATGCTGTTTGCCCTGTTTTTTGGGGCAGGGAACCTGATTTTTCCTGCTTTTTTGGGACAGCAGGCCGGTGATAACTGGCTTTCGGCCATGTTCGGCTTTTTGCTGACGGGCGCAGGTTTGCCATTGTTGGGCGTGATTGCCGTCGGCTATTCCGGCTCGCGCGATGTGGAAGCATTGGCCTCCCGTGTTGCGCCTTGGTACGGCGTGACTTTTGCTACCGCGCTTTATCTGGCAATCGGCCCTCTGTTTGCCATGCCGCGTACGGCGACAGTATCTTTTGAAACCGCGATTTCCCCTTTCATTGATGAATCTTGGAAAAGCATCGCATTGGCAGTATTCAGCCTGGTGTTTTTCGGCATTACTTATTGGCTGTCGATTTCTCCGGGGAAGCTGGTTGACCGTATCGGTAAAATTCTCACGCCTGTTTTGTTGCTGTCAATTGCGATATTGGTCGGCTATGCCGCCATTAACCCGATGGGCGTGCCGCAGGCGGCGCAAGGCGATTTTGTCACTCATCCGTTGGTTAAAGGCATTTTGGAAGGCTATGGCACCATGGACGCGCTGGCTTCGCTGGTGTTTGCCATTATAGTCATTGATGCCGTTCGCGCCATGGGCGTGGACAACCGCGCGGACTTGCTGAAGACAACGACGATTTCCGGTGTGTTGGCGGCTTCTTGTTTGGCAGTAGTTTACCTGTTTATTGGCTATATGGGCGCGACAGGTGTGGCCGGTATCGGCTTGCAGGAAAATGGCGCGTCGGTTTTGTCTAAAACTGCACAACACTATTTCGGTACGGCCGGTATTGTGCTGCTTGGCGTTATGGTGCTGCTTGCCTGTCTGAGTACGGCGGTTGGCTTGATTACTTCATGTGCCGAATATTTCAACCGTCTTTGCCCGGGTATTTCTTATAAAACCTTTGTAATACTGAATACGGTGGTGTCTATTCTGTTGGCCAACAAAGGCCTGTCAGCGATTTTGCAGTTTTCCATCCCTATGTTGATGCTGTTGTATCCGCTGACCATCGTCATCATTCTGCTGGCTTTGACAGATAAATTGTTTGGCGGCGGCCGTATTGTCTATTTCTGCACCATGATGGCGGCTCTTGTGGTCGGTTTGCTCGATGCCTATAAGGCCGCGTTTGGATTTGATGCCGATACCGCTGCTGCCATCGAGCGCGCATTGCCGTTTTACAATATCGGTTTAGGGTGGGTTGTTCCCTCTTTAGCCTGCTTTATACTCGGTTGCATTTTGAATGCGGCGTTGAAGAAAAAAGCATGACGATAAAACAGGCCGTCTGAAATGTTCAGACGGCCTGTTTATTTCGCCGACCACGCAAACGACAGATGATTTTTTTAAAGAAATCCGTTATAATTGAAAAGTTAAGGCTTTGCGAAATACCGTTTCGCAGATGCAACATATTGAGAAGATTTATTTCCATAAATCCCGTTTTTTCGGCAAACGACTTGAACTGAAGGCGGATTTCGTGGTATAAATCGCGTTTTACTATTTTAGAAGTTTGGAGACTAACCATGGCACGAGTTTGCAAAGTGACCGGTAAGCGCCCGATGTCTGGCAATAACGTATCACACGCCAACAACAAAACCAAACGTCGTTTTTTGCCTAACTTGCAATCACGTCGTTTCTGGGTAGAAAGTGAAAACCGCTGGGTTCGCCTGCGCGTTTCTAACGCTGCATTGCGCACCATCGATAAAGTAGGCATTGATGTCGTATTGGCTGATTTGCGTGCTCGCGGCGAAGCTTAATTTAAACACCATTAATTAAGGATTACTGCAATGCGCGATAAAATCAAACTGGAGTCCAGTGCTGGTACTGGTCACTTTTACACAACTACTAAAAACAAACGTACTATGCCTGGCAAACTGGAAATCAAAAAATTTGACCCAGTAGCCCGTAAACACGTTATTTACAAAGAAACTAAATTGAAATAATCCGGTTTCTTCCAAGAAAAAGCTCCTGTTTTGCAGGAGCTTTTCTTTTTATTTTCTGATTGGTTTTTGGGGGGCTTGTTTCAAATGTGTATGCAAGATATTTTTGGATTGCTTTGTAAGGAGGCAAAATAAAAGAGCGTGTATCCATTGGGATTACGCTCTTTTATTTTTCAGACGGCCTGATAGAGGATAAGCTGCCTTAAATCGCTAATAAACATTCAACAACGACTTAATGATCGACCTTGATGCCTTGGTCGTCGGAATGTTGTTTTTTATCCAGCTCTTTTTGCAAGGTATCGCATGGCGTGTCGCAATCGCACATTTTTTTCATGCCGAGAGAGGAAATGCCGCCGCAGCTGCCTTTGATGGTGCGTTTGGAGAAGATATAGCCGACTGCCATGCCAAGGATGACAATGATAAAAATGCCGAAAGTGAGGAGGAGGGTTTTCATGTGTGTATTCCTGAAGGTTAGTTTAATAATTTCTTGAATGCGCTGGACATTTTAGTATGGTAGCCGCCTTGCGGGGTCCGGATGATAAGGAAAACGGCGAGATTTTCTTGCTCGGCAAGTTTAAGTGCTTCAGTTTCTCCGAGGACGAACAATCCGGTGGAAAGGCCGTCTGCAAGTGTGGCGTTTTCTGCTACTACGCTGATGGAAGCAAGGTTGTGGCTGATGGGTTGTTTGGTTTTAGGGTTGATGATATGGGAAAGGCGGCGGCCTGACTTATCGACATGGAAAATGCGGTAGTCGCCGGATGTGGCCAGTGATTTATTGTCCAATGGAATGGTGATTTGAGTGGCGCCGCCTTGAACGATATTGGGCTGCTCGATGCCGATACGCCAAGGATTGCCTTGTGCATTGTGGCCTTTGCCATGTAACTCGCCTCCGATTTCTACCAAATAATTGCCGATATTGAGTTTTTCAAGTTCGGCGGCGGTTTTATCCACGCCAAAACCTTTGGCGATGGAGGATAGGTCTAAATAGACTTCGGGATGGGTTTTGGCGAGTGTAGGCTGCTGACCATCTTGGGAAAGTTTGAGTTTGTCCGTACCGACCATTTCTGAAGCATGTTGGATTTCTTGTGCAGTCGGTTCGTGCGTGATTTCTTTTTGCGGGCCGAATCCCCAAAGGTTGACCAAAGGGCCGACGGTTACGTCCAGTGCGCCGTGCGTCAATTTGTTTAAACGCAAGGCTTCGCCGGTTACATAGGCAAAGTCTTGGGAAATGGGCATGGCCTGATTGACGGTGCGCAGCTGGTTGAATTGGCTGATTTCGGAATCGGTCTGGTAGGTAGACATTTGCCGGTTGACTTCTTTAAGCGCGTCATCAATGCGTTTTTGTATTTCGGCGGGGGAGGGGAGTTTGTCTTGACCATCTGAAAGGTATTTGACGGTATAGGTAGTGCCCATGGTCTCGCCTTGCAGGGTGATGGTTTGTTGTTTTTCAGGTTGGCAGGCAGAGAGCGTGAGTGCGGAAACGATGGCAACGGTGTAGCCGATTATCGGACGGTAAAACGAATTGGAAAGAAACGGCATAGGGGATTCGCGGATTATTTTTTGAAGCCTTTATTGTATCGTAAAAGAAAGGTTCAGGCCGTCTGAAAGTATGGTTTTCAGACGACCTGGCAATAAAAAAGGAAGAAACCGAAGTTTCTTCCTTTTTGTTTGTTAGCCGCCGAAATCGTCCAAGAGGATGTTTTCGTCTTCCACGCCCAAATCTTTGAGCATTTTGATCACGGACTGGTTCATGATCGGAGGGCCACACATATAGAATTCGCAGTCTTCCGGTGCTTCATGGTTTTTCAGGTGGTTTTCGTAAACTACGTTGTGAATGAAGCCTGTGTAACCATCCCAGTTGTCTTCAGGCAATGGGTCGGACAGGGCAACGTGCCATGTGAAGTTCGGGAATTCTGCTGCGAGTTGGTCGAAGTCTTCGACATAGAACATCTCGCGTTTAGAACGTGCACCATACCAGAAGGTAATCTTACGTTTGGAGTTCAAACGTTTCAGCTGGTCGAAAATGTGGGAACGCATCGGAGCCATACCCGCACCACCGCCGATAAATACCATTTCGGCATCGGTATCTTTGGCAAAGAATTCGCCAAATGGACCGGAAATCGTTACTTTATCACCGGCTTTAAGCGACCAGATATAAGACGACATTTGTCCTGGAGGCGCATCAGGTACGCGTGGAGGAGGCGTAGCGATACGCACGTTCAGCATGATGATGCCTTTTTCTTCAGGGTATGAAGCCATAGAGTAGGCACGCAAAATCGGCTCGTCCACTTTGGAAACATATTGCCACAGATTGTATTTGTCCCAGTCTTCGTGATATTCCTTAGGAATGTCGAAGTCTTTGTAGGCAACAGTGTGAGGAGGGGCTTCAATTTGGATGTAGCCACCGGCGCGGAAAGGAACTTCTTCGCCTTCGGGAATGGCAAGCTTGAGTTCTTTAATGAACGTTGCTTTGTTGTCATTGGAGATGACAGTACATTCCCATTTTTTCACGCCGAATACTTCTTCCGGTACTTCGATGTCCATGTCGGTTTTAACGTTGACCTGACAAGACAGACGGCAGCCTTCGCGCGCTTCGCGTTTGCTGATGTGGGACAACTCGGTTGGCAGAATGTCGCCGCCGCCGCTTTTTACGATAACGCGGCACTGGCCGCATGAGCCGCCACCACCGCAGGCGGAAGGAACGAAGATGCCTTGGCTGGCAAGCGCACCCAGCAGTTTACCGCCGGCAGGCATCGTCAGCTCTTTTTCATTATTGACTTTGATGGTGATGTCGCCTTCGCTCACCAACTTGGATTTGGCAAACAGAATCATCAGTGCCAAAACCAAGACGATGAGGGTAAACATCACGATACCTAGAATAATCTCCATGCCGATTCCTTTCTTATAACTGGATGCCGGAGAACGACATAAACGCCATTGCCATCAGGCCAGCGGCGATAAAGGTAATGCCCAAGCCTTTGAGGCCTTTAGGGACATCCGAATATTTCATTTTTTCGGTAATGCCCGCCAAAGCGACAATAGCCAAAAGCCAGCCCAGACCTGCACCGAAACCGTATACAACGGACTCGCCGAAGTTGTATTCGCGTTGCGCCATAAACGATACGGCACCGAAAATCGCGCAGTTTACGGTAATCAGGGGCAGGTAGATACCCAATGCGTTGTAGAGGGCAGGGACGAATTTATCCAAGAACATTTCCAAAATCTGCACCAAAGCGGCAATCACGCCGATGAAGGTGATGAATTTCAGGAAGGTCAGGTCCACACCTTCAACCAGCGCGCCGTCTTTCAGCAGCGAGTAAACCAGTTGGTTGGCTGGGACGGACAGGCCGAGTACGAAAGTAACGGCAACGCCCAAACCGAATGCGGTGGATACTTTTTTAGATACCGCCAAAAATGTACACATTCCCAAGAAGAAGGAAAGTGCCATGTTTTCCAGAAAGACGGATTTTACAAAGAGGCTTAAGTAATGTTCCATGTGTTATTTCTCCGCCTGTTCAGGTTTCCAAGTGCGCAGACCCCATACCAAGAAGCCGATGATGAAGAACGCGCTAGGGGCGAGCAAGAACAAGCCGTTGGTTTGATACCAGCCGCCATCTTGTACTGTTTGGAAAATGGTGTAGCCAAAGAGCTTGCCAGAGCCGATCAGTTCGCGGATGGTTGCGATGATGATCAACATCATGCCGTAACCTGCGCCGTTGCCGATACCGTCAACCAAGCTTTCCAGCGGCGGCTCTTTCATGGCGAATGCTTCGGCACGGCCCATTACGATACAGTTGGTAATAATCAGGCCGACGAATACGGACAGCTGTTTGGACAGCTCATAAGCAAAGGCTTGGAGCAGTTGGTCAACCAGCGTTACCAAGGAAGCAACAATCGCCATTTGCACAATAATACGGATGCTGTTGGGGATGTAGTTGCGTACCAAAGAAATGAAGAAGCTGGAAAAACCGGTTACCAAAGCTACGGAAATACCCATTACGATGGCCGTCTGAAGTTTGGTGGTAACCGCCAAAGCCGAACAAATACCCAAAACCTGCAAGGCAATCGGGTTGTTGTCGATAAAGGGTGAAAACATCAAATATTTCAAGCGTTTCATGTCAGCCATTATTGTGCTCCTGCTGATTTCAATTTGTTCAGGTAGGGGATATAGCCGTTTTCGCCGAACCAGTAGGCGAACGAACCTTGCACGCCTTTAGATGTCAGCGATGCGCCGGAGAGGGCATCTACGCCGTGTTCTTTGTCTGAGCCTGCGCCTTTGCCGACGTGCAGGGCGAGTTTGCCTTGTTCGTCAAACAGTTTTTTGCCGACGAATTTTTGTTGCCACAGAGGGTTGCCGATTTCGCCGCCCAAGCCCGGGGTTTCACCTTGGTCGTAGTAGGTGATGCCGTTGATGGTGTTGCCGTCGGGTTGGATGGCGACAAAGCCGTACATAACAGACCACAAACCGTTACCGTGCATAGGCAGGATGATTTGGCTGACTTTGCCGTCATCGCCTTTTACCAGATAAACCTCGGTGTATTTGGCACGGCTCTTGATACCGGCCAAATCGTCTTCGGGTTTGATTTGGATGCTTTGGGCAGGGTCTTTGCCGGCAACGCGTGCGCTGAAGTCTTTAGGCGCATCGGCGACGTATTCGCCGGTAGCCAAGTCCACGACACGTTGCTCGATACGCTCGGCAAAGGTTTTGCTGATGTCGGTGTTTTTATCCATCAAACCGGCTACGCTCAAGATATAGCCTTGTTTGTCCTGGAGTTTTTGTTTCTCTTGGATGGGTTTCAAGCCGACGACCGCACCGGCAACGATGATGGAACAAATCAGGCTGACAACCAATACCACAATCAGCGTGCCGCTGAAGCTGTCTTTATCGAATTTCTTAGCCATTGCTGCGCGCCTTTCTGCGTTTGATGTTCGCTTGTGCGACGAAATAGTCGAAAATCGGGGCAAACAGGTTGGCAAACAGAATCGCCAACATCATGCCTTCGGGGTAAGCAGGGTTGACCACGCGGATCAATACGCACATCACGCCGATTAACGCGCCGTACCACCATTTGCCGACATTGGTAAAGGAAGCGGAAACAGGGTCGGTCGCCATAAACAGCATACCAATGGCAAAGCCACCGACTACCAAGTGCCAGTACCAAGGCATGGAGAACATGGCGTTGGTGTCCGAACCGATGAAGTTAAACAGTGAAGACATGGCAATCATACCGATCATCACGCCGGCGATAATGCGCCAAGAGGCAATACGGGTGAACACGATAAACGCGCCGCCGATTAAGAGCGCCAAAGTGGACACTTCGCCGATTGAGCCGGGTACATTACCGATAAACGCATCCATCCAAGAAATGGCTTGACCGGTTACAGCATTTTTCAGGCCGTCTGCACCGTGTGCCGCCCATTGCGCCAAAGCAGTGGCACCGGAATAGCCATCAACCGCAGTCCAAATGGTATCGCCGGTAATGTTGGCAGGGTAGGCGAAGAACAGGAACGCACGGCCTGCAAGAGCAGGGTTCATGAAGTTTTTACCTGTACCGCCGAATACTTCTTTCGCAACCACAACGCCGAAAGAAATACCCAAAGCCGCTTGCCACAAAGGCAGGGTAGGGGGAACAATCAAAGCAAACAGAATCGAAGTCACGAAGAAACCTTCGTTGATTTCGTGTTTGCGTACGGATGCGAACAAAACTTCCCAGAAGCCGCCCACAACAAATACAGTCGCGTAAATCGGCAGGAAGAAAATCGCGCCGAACAGCATTTTGCCCAACACGCCCGCCTCAGACGACATATTGATGCCCAAAGCGTTGGCAAGGGCGTAATGCCAGTCGTTGGCGATATTTTGTTGCAGCAAATCAGGCGTTAACGCACCGAATGCCTGTGCGCCGACGTTGTACATACCGTAGAACATGGCAGGGAACAAAGCCAGCCACACCAAGATCATCATGCGCTTGGAGTCGAGCGCATCGCGGACGTGGGCCGCTTTGCGCGTTACCGCGCCGGATGTATAGAAAATCGTCGCCGCAGCTTCGTAGAGGGCATACCATTTTTCATGTTTGCCTCCCGGCAGGAAGTGCGGTTCGATTTTTTCAAGAAAATGTTTCAAGCCCATAATCAGCCTTCCTTCTCAATGGTTTCCAGCACCTTGCGCAACAGCGGGCCGTATTCGTATTTGCCCGGGCAGACGAAGCTGCACAAAGCGAGGTCTTCTTCGTCCAATTCCAAGCAACCCAATGCCTGAGCGCTGTCGGTATCGCCGACGATTAAATCGCGCAAGAGCAGGGTAGGCAGGATGTCCAACGGCATCACGCGCTCGTAAGTGCCGATCGGTACCATGGCGCGGTCGCCGCCGTTGACGGCTGTGTTGAACTTGAAGAGTTTGTTTTTCAGGAAATGGCCGAGGGTTGTGCGCGTGATGGAGTATTTGTCCGGTTGTGGCGCAACCCAGCCGAACAGCTCTTTGCTGCGGCCTTCTTCGATAACGGAAATCTGATTGTGGTAGCGGCCGAGGTAATCGTGCGCGCCTTGTGCAATCGCGCCGTTCAATACTGAGCCGGAAATCACGCGGTTGTCTGCATCAACCAATTCGCCCGCAGTAATTTGCGATACTTTCGCACCCAAAACGGTACGCAAGAGGCGCGGTTTGTTGACTTGAGAGCCGCCCAGGGCAACAACGCGTTCGGTGTTCAGACGGCCTGTTGCAAACAAACGGCCAATGGCAATTACATCTTGATAATTGATGGTCCAAACGGTTTTGTTCGCACCGACTGGTTCGATGAAATGAATGTGCGTGCCACTCAAACCAGCAGGATGCGGGCCGCCAAATTCATGTGTTTCGATGTTGGCAGCGTTTTCAGACGGCACATCTGCGCCTGCTGCTTTACACACATGGATTTTACGCTCGGTCAGGCAGCTCAATACCAACAGGCCGCGTTTGAAGTCCTCGGAGGCTTCTTTGATGATGACTGTAGGATCGGCAGCCAGCGGATTGGTGTCCATCGCATTGACGAAGATGGCGAACGGCTCGGCATCGACGGCAGGGATTTTGCTGAACGGACGGGTACGCAGCGCAGTCCACAAACCGGATTGAATCAGGTTGCGGCGCACTTCTTCGCTGCTCAATTTTGCCAGCGCTTCAGGTGCGTAGCGTTCGAACTCGATTTCGTCGTTGCCTTCAACGGCAATCACGACTGACTGAAGTACGCGCTTTTCGCCACGGTGAATCGCGGCGATTTTGCCTGAAGCCGGAGCGGTAAATACTACGCCCGGATTCTTTTTGTCTTCAAACAGCACTTGGCCTTTTTTGACGGCTTCGCCTTCCTTGATTTTCATCGAGGGGCGCATGCCGACATATTCTTCGCCAAGCAACGCGACTTCGGTAATGGCCGGGCCGTCATAAATGACTTGCTCCGGTCTGCCTGCGATAGGCAGGTCTAAGCCTTTTTTTATCTTAATCATAAGGATGCGTTACTTTTTGGTGGGTTGAGATTCGGATGTCGGATTGTTTTTTCAGACGGCATGTAATGCTTTGAAACAAAGGGTGGGCCGTCTAAAAAAAAGCAGAGGTTTGCTATAAAAACAATGAATAAACGCAAACAACAAAGCTTTAGATTTTATCAGGTATAGGCTGCTTTATGTCAGTTTTACGCTTATTTTTACGGGAAAATTGGGAAAAAAGTAGGAATGTGTAATCGAGTGTTAAGGGAAATAATTTTTAACTGATTGATATTTAAACGCTATATTTGATGATATAGCTGAAAATAAAAGGCCGTCTGAATTTCAGACGGCCTCTAAGTTTTAAAAGAGCTGCCAAACGAAGAAAATCATCGTATGCAGGGCAAACAGCGGTACCAATACAATTACCGACCATGCCATGTAGCCGAAGAAGGAAGGCATCGGTACGCCGCGTTGTTCGGCAATGGCTTTGACCATGAAGTTCGGCGCATTACCGATATAAGTGAGCGCGCCCATAAATACGGAACCCATGGATACTGCCAGCAGCGAATGGAACAGATGGCCTGTCATCAAAGCTTGGGCATCGCCACCGGCCATATTGAAGAACACCAAATAAGTCGGCGCGTTATCCAAGAATGCCGACAACAAACCGCTCATCCAGAAATACATCACATTAATCGGATTGCCTGCCGCGTCGTGAACCAAAGAAACAACAGAAGCCAATGCGCCTGTTTCACCAGCTTTCAAAATCGCCAAGACGGGGGAAATGGTAATGAAAATACCCAAAAACAGTTTGCCCACTTCGGCAATCGGCTCGAAGTTGAACTCATTGCCTGCGCGTACCTGTTTGGGCGTAATAATCCAAGATACGGCGGTCAAAGCCAGCAAAATGCCATCGCGCATCAGGTTTTGCAAGGCGTAATGGCTGCCCAAGATTTCAAAGCCCGGATGATTTGGTTTCCACAAGCCGGACAATAAAACCGCGCCGACTACACCGGCCAGCAACAGGAAATTCCATTTGCCGTAAATTTTGACTTTTTCTTCTTTATCGGAAGGAGCAGGAGCAAGGTGTTCGCTTTGTTCACGGTTGAAGTGTCGGCTGTCGATGATGTAGAAAACGGCCAGTAAAACCACAGAACTGATCAATACAGGCATCAGCATGTGTTTGACCGTCCACATGAAATCTACGCCTTTCAGGAATCCTAAGAACAGCGGAGGATCGCCTAAAGGAGTCAGACCACCGCCGATATTTGCCACCAAGAAAATGAAGAAAATCACAATGTGAACGCGGTAGTGGCGTTTATGGTTGGCTTTCAAAAGCGGACGAATCATCAGCATCGCCGCGCCTGTTGTCCCCATGATGGAAGACAAAGCCGTACCGACTGCCAACAGGATTGTGTTCAATTTAGGCGAACCATGCAAATCGCCGCTGACAAAAATACCGCCTGAAATGGTATAGAGCGCCAAAAGCAGCAGGATAAAGGGGATATATTCTTCAACCAATGCATGGGCAACGGTATGTACGCCGGCTCCGAAACCAAAGGTTACGATGAATGGAGTTAAAAACAGCAGCGTCCAAAACGCCGTAATTTTGCCGAAGTGGTGGTGCCAAGTATGGGAGAAAAACAGAGGTCCGAGTGCAATAGACAAGAGAATCAGTGCAAACGGCAGACCCCAAAGCAGGCTTGCGGATGAGCCGTCAAAATCGGATGCCGCAGCAGGAAAGGCGGCAAGAAGCAGTAAAAATGAGAGATAGCGCATAGTATTTCCTTTTTATTCTGTTGCGCCGTGAGGAACTTCGTTGAGAAAGCACGGCGGTGAAATATTCAGGCCGTCTGAAAATATCCAGACGAACTGCGCGGTGGTGTCAGGGGAAAGTATAACGCAAAGCAAGTGTTAAGGGACGGTTTAGAGTGTTGGAATCAAAAGAAATGTTGATACAAATAAAGAAATAAAAGGGAGGGAAGTAGTCGAAAGTAGTAAAAAAATGTTTTTGAAACAGGAGTTTGAAATATTGAAAATAATGCTATCGAAAAAATACTTTGAATTAATTTTAGCTAAAATTTACATTTGATTGAATAAATGGAGGCCGTCTGAAAAATGAGGATGAAATAGGGTGTTTTAGTCCTTACTGATTGTTTTAATGGATAAATTAGGTGTGAAAATAAAAAACAGGTAAGCGAAAATGCCCACCTGTTTTATTTTATGCCTCCGGCCGTAACCACATCCACACTGCCACGCAGCTACAGAAGACTGATGAAACGGCACCCATCCACCAGCGTTCTGGAAATTGCCAAAACATAAACAGGCAAGAAAGGGCCATCATGCCGATAGCGAAGAATTTTGCCTTGCGTGGCACGGCGCCGTTATTTTCCCAGTTTTGTATGATCGGGCCGAAATGGCGGTGATGATACAGCCAATTGTGAAAGCGCGGCGAAGCTTTTGCCCAGAAGGCGGCGGTCAATAAAATGAAAGGCGTAGTCGGCAGTAATGGCAGGAAAATGCCAATAATGCCCAAGACGAGCGACAATGCGCCGCAAAAAATCAATAAATAGCGAACCATATTCCCGTCACCAATTATTTGTTTTCAGACGGCTTGTGATGTGGAAATGGACAACGCGGAATGTCTAATTTATCCCAGCCCTCATGCCCCATTTTTTCCAGCAGCGCGATATTGCGGTCAAAAATTGCCGAGGCATCGGGAAATGCTTCAGCCGCTTTGGCAATACTGTCTTCACGAATCAAGTGCAAAGTCGGGTAGGGTGAGCGATTGGTGTAGTTGCTGATGTTGTCGGCTTCAGTGCCTTCAAATTGGAAGTCAGGATGGAACGGCGCAATTTGGACAATGCCTTCCAATTCGTTTTCTACAACGGCATCATCGGCGATTTCCAACATTTGGTTGAAGGTTTCAAAATCAGGGAACAGCGTTGGATGAACCAGTAAAGTGGTTTCCAATTCCGAAGCGGGCGTATTGCCCAGAAGCTGCAATTCACGATCCAAGTCTTCAAGGAAACCATCCAAATGACGGGCTTCGCTGACAACGATGCGAACCAGGTTTTTAACGTGCGGCGCTTTGGCAAACGGGCAGAGATTCAGCCCGATAACGGCTTTTTCCAGCCATTGTTTGGTATGTTCTGAAACAGTATTGCTATCGAGATGGGTGGTGTCAGTCATAGTAAAAGCTTATGTGAATTATTCTTAAAAAGTATACAAGTGTATGGACATGAAAGCAAACCATTGGAATTTAAAAGGCCGTCTGAAAAACAGACGGCCTTTATCGGTTTCAAATCATCAATCCTGAACCAAATGAACCAAAGGCAGAGCAGTCGTGTTTTTAATTTCTTTCAACACAAAACTTGATTGCGCATCTTGCACGCCGTGGTGCGAAAGCAGCGTGTCCAAAACAAAATGGGAAAACGCGTTCATATCGGTAAAAAAGGCATGGAGCAGATAATCGGTTTCGCCCGTTAAAGCAAAGCAGCTCAATACTTCCGGCCAAGCGCGGACAGATTCGGAAAAATCCTCGCGCGCATCTTTTGCCTTGCTAATCGATACACGGATAAAAGCCTGCAAACCCAAGCCCAAAGAGACAGGGGAAAGCTGGGCGGCATATTTTTGAATGATGCCAGCATCTTCAAGCTGTTTGAGACGGCGCAGGCAGGGAGAAGGGGAGAGCGCCACCTTTTCAGAAAGCTCAACATTGCTCAACCGCCCATTTTCCTGCAAAACCTGCAGAATTTTTAAATCCGTTTTGTCCAAGTTTAGATGAGGCATGATGGTTCTCCCAGTGTCGATAATATATGTTTTGAAAATGAAAAATGCTTAAAAATAAAGACTTGCATGGTTAAATTATATATTGAGTTCAGATGTGCGACAAATTGTCTTATCAGGGGTGTTGCGAATTTGTTTTATGTAGTGGTGAAAAGATGAAGGCCGTCTGAAACTAATCAAGACCAAAGTTTTATGTCATATTAGGATTGGATATAAAGAGGCCGTCTGAAAATGATTTCAGACGGCATTTATTTTCGTAATGTGATCATTCAGGCTCTTAAGGACCTTGTTTTGGAGAGTTTTGTTCTTTTGGTTTGTTCGCTTTCCGCGTTTGTATTTGGCTTTGTTTGGGGTGTTTTCTTTGCAATGTATTTGTGTGTTTTTCTTAGGGTATATGCTTGCTTCTTATCCGTGTGAGTTGTCACGGCACATGGCGGGAACCATTATCGGATCCAGCGTTCCGCCGCATTGCCAGTTGAGCAACCAAGTCGAATCGTTATGATTTCGATAAGGGGTCAGGGTCAGGACTTTGCCTTTGTTTTGCCCTTTATCGAAAGGAATGCTGATTTTGCCTGTATCTGCTTCTACAGTTACGCCACCGTTTTGGATGTATGTGCCGCCGATGCGTTGAGCGGTAACGCCGATTGAGCCTTGTTTACTGACATCCTCTGCATTGGGCAGGCGATTATTTACCGCTGAGGCAATGCTGATTTCGGTTTTCAGGTCGTCGGCAAGGTATAGTGCTTCGGAGGCTTGCGCCCTACCGATATAGTTTTGATAAGTGGGTATGGCGACAACAACCAGAATACCGAGGATGGCGATAACTATCATCAGCTCAATTAGGGTAAAACCTTTTTGGGCTTGAAATGGGGTATTCATTTGAGCGTATCGTTTTTAAGTTTTTTTTATTTTTATAAAGCAAATCCCATAATCACATTATGGGATTTGCTCTTTAAGCTTTTAAATTTGTTGGTAACAAATTATTAACGGCAAGAAGAAGGCAAGAATTTGCTATCAACAGTACCTTTCTTACAGGTCCAAGTGAAAGAACCTTTAGAAGAGGTAGCATTACCAGTTACATCAGGTGATAACATAACTGTTTTACCTTTAATATCATTATTGACATCAGTATTTTTCATTGTTGCAGTCAGAACACCATTTGTGCCTACAGCAACTTGAGCAACGTATTTACCTTTAATATCGGTAGGTGCTGCGATACCAGCCTCTGTATTATTTTTAGGCCATTTACCTTTATCTGCATAGTATTCAACAACAGCAGACTTTTGACCTTCCATCAAAGAGATGGCTTCAGAAACTTGAGCACGTGCAGTGTAGTCTTGGTATGCAGGCAGGGCGATAACTGCCAAGATGCCGATAATCGCGATGACGATCATCAATTCGATCAGGGTAAAACCTTTTTGGATTGCTTTCATTGTTTAAAACTCCAGTTTGAAAGTGTGAATAATTGTGTTTAAGTAAAAAGTCCGTAATGTGCTTGGCACTATGTATTATGAGTAAACCATAAGTAAGAAGGAATATACAGCTTCCGTCGGGCTTGCTGCTTTGAGGCTTGGGCCTTATCGGACGTGTTGTTTCAAGCAGTCGGTGTGCCAAGTGCGCAAAATTGATTAAAAAATTTATTTTTTATTTTTTATTTATTGTTTTTATTGGGATTATTTTTAAAATTTTAAATTTTGTGATGTTTTGTTTGAAAGTTTCAGGATTTTAGAGAAATTAGGGGGTTGACGTTTTTTGTCAGTTTTGTGTTTTTTGTGACAGGGAGTGTGTGCGAGTTTGGTCATGTGACGTTTTTTGTCAGAAATTAATCTTGTTTCAATAATATGTTAATTGATTTGGATGGGTGGTGATTTTATGGATTAATCGGTGAGTTTAATATTTTTTGATTTTATTTTTTTGTTTTTTATGAGTTTTATTTTTTATGCGTATTTTGTTTGAATACGGATAAGGAAAAAATTTGGAAGGAAGGATTTTTGAAGGGGATTTGGCATAATAGGTGAATGAAAATTTGTTACTGAAATTATATCCATATGGGTTATGATTTTAGAATGTAGTTTTATGTCAGAAGGAAGTTTTGGTTTCGAATTTTAAGGCTTTGGATTTCTTGAGTGTTTGAGAAGGGTATATTCAGGATGTTTATATTTTTGGGTGCGATTAGGGTGAGCAAAAAATGCTCACCCTATGTTTTTAAGATGTTCAGACGGCCTTTATGGGGTTAAGACTTCGACCAATGCCTGCTTTAGGGTGTTTTGGATTTGCGGGTCTTGCAGGGATGGGCTGTAGGTAATGAAGCTGTCCTCAATGCGCTGATCCAAGGTGGTAATTTTGGCGTAGCGCAGGCTGATGTTGTGGGCGAAGAAGGTCTCGGCGATGTCGGCGAGGAGGTGGGGGCGGTTGACGGCGGTGATGTCTATGGTGTGCCAGCCGGGATAATCTTCTTCGGGGGTGATGATTACGGTAGGCGGAATGGGGATGTGGCGGATGCGGCGGCTGATGTGCGGGCGGCCGCTTTGTTTTTGGACGGTGGTATTGCCGTGGATGAAGCTGTTGAGTTCGGCTTCAAGTGCGCTTTGGCGGTCGGGATATTCTTCGGGCGGGAGATTGTCGGGGAGTTGCAGGATAAAGGTGTCAAGGATGTAGTCGTGCTCGGTGATGAAGGCGCGGGCGGCTTGGATGTCGAAGCGGTGGCTGCTGAAAATGCGGCAGAGGCGTGCGAAGAGGCGGTCGCCATTGGGCATGAACACCATGACTTGAAGGCTGTTGCTTTGGGGAAGGATGCGGCTGCGGACGGCCGGACTTTGGGTGTCGTAGGCGAGGTTTGCGGTGTGCCAGAGGATTTCCCGCGTTTGATGGCGGACGTAGTATGCGCTGCCGAGGATGCGGCGGAGTTTTTGTTGGTTTTTGAGGGGAACGGCCGCGCGCGTGAGCTGATCGGTCGAGGCTTGTTCGCGTCGGTTGGGGAGGCGTTCGGGATCGTGGTGTTTGCTGTTTAAAACGGCGGCGGTGCTGTGGTAGAGGGTTTGGAGCAGGCTGGCGCGCCATGTGTTCCAAAGTTTGGGGTTGGTGCCGCGGATGTCGGCAATGGTAAGCAGGTAGAGTGCGTCGAGGTATTCGCGTGTAGGAATACGGCGGCAGAAGGCTTGGAGGACATGGGGATCTTGGATGTCTTCTTTTTGGGCAACGGTGGACATGAGCAGGTGGTTTTCAACCAGCCATGCGAGGAGGTGGCTTTCTTCTTCGGTGTAGTAGTGGTTGGCGGCGAATTGTTGTGCGTCTTTGATGCCTTCTTTGGCGTGATCGCCGCCACGGCCTTTGGCGATGTCGTGCAACAGGGCGGCGGTGTAGAGGACATGTGGTCGTGGGTAGGCCTGCATGATGGCGCTGGCCTCGGGCATTTCGTGGCTATGGGTTTCGATGGCGAGACGGCGCATATTGCGGACGACGGTCAGGATGTGGTCGTCTACGGGGTAAATATGGAAGAGGTCGTGTTGGAGCAGGCCGGTGATTTTTTCCCATGCGGGGAGATAGCGGCCAAGTACGCCGTAGAGGTTGAGAAAACGGAGGGTTTGGGTAAGGCCGGTGCCGTGTTTGAAGAATTGGATAAAGCGGCGGCGGTTTTCTGGATTTTGGGTAAAACGGGTGTTGATTTTTCGTGTGGCCGCCCACCATGCGCGCAGGGTTTGCGGCTCGATGGTGGTGATGTTTTGCTCCTGCATGGTTTGAATAATGGTGAAGATGTGTTCGGGATTTTGTTCGAACAGGGCAAGGTCGTTGGTGGCAATTTGGTGGCCGATGCGTTTGTAGTGGCTGTCGATGGGGTGGATATGTTGGGGATGGCTGGAGGTTTGATGGTTTTTGAGAACCGGAATAAGGATGCCGTTGAGTTGTTTGATGGCTTTGGTGGCTCGGTAGAAGGTGTGCATCAGGGCTTCGCTTCTGCCGCGGATGTCGGGTTGGGGATAGCCTAAGCTTTCGGCGACTTGGGACTGGTAGTCGAAAAGCAGTCTGTCTTCGGGGCGGTCGGCGGTAAGGTGGAGGTGAATGCGGATGTTGGCGAGACGGCGGTAGCCATGAGCCAGCATGCCGGCTTCAGTGCGTGTGAGGACGCCTGCGGTAACGAGGGCAGTGGGGTTGCTGTCTATGCCTTGTGCTTTGGCTGTCCAGATAAGGGTATGGATGTCGCGCAGGCCGCCGGGGCAGGTTTTGATGTTGGGTTCGAGTTGTGCGCCTGTGCCTTGGGATTTGGTATGGCGTTGCTCCATTTCGAGGAGTTTGGCTTCGATAAAGGCGGCTGTGTCGCGACGTGTGTTGAGTTTGTTTAGAAGTTGGGCGGTAAGGTCGGCATTGCCTTGTAGGTGGCGTGCTTCAAGAAAGGCGGTTTCGCCGGTAATGTCGTTTTGGGTACTTTGGAGTATTTCTTCTATGCTGCCGCTTTTGATGGCGGGATTGAGGCGTGCGTCCCAAAGGGTTTGGATAAATTGGGCGGTTTGTTGTTGCAGGCCGTCTGAAAATGGGGCCGAGGAAATAATCGCTAAGTCCCAGTCAGAATGGGGGTAGAGTTCGCAACGCCCGAAGCCGCCGATGGCAATGAGACTGATGTCGTCGCTGTCGGGAAAGTGGATTTGCCAGAGGGTTTGCAGCAGGGTTTCGGCAGCGGCGATATGGTCGCGGAAGTAAACGGTAGGGCGGTTGTTTTGGCGGTAGGCGGTTTCTGCTGCTGCTTTTTGCTGCTGGTAGGTTTGGATGGCTTGTTGGGCGGCGGTCATAATGATATCTGGCTGTGAACTAGGCTTGGGTGTCGGCAGGCTCGGTCATTTGGCGGAGCATCTCTTGCGGCGGAAGAAGGAGTTTGTAAGGGGCGATTTTGAGTGCGGATGCGATTTTTTCGATGTTGGAAAGGGCGATGTTCCAGCGTTTGCGCTCGACGGCGGAGACGTAGGTGCGGTCAAGTCCGCATTGGCGCGCCAGTTCTTCTTGCGACCAGCCGTGATTAACGCGGTAGAGGCGCATGTTGTAAGCGATAACGGCACGGAGGTCTTGCGGATCGGGCAGGCTTGGAGGGGGAGTGAGTTTGTTGACCATGGTATTTTGAGTTTGTGGTTTGAACGATAAGGAGATTTTATACTATTTTTGTGAGGGGAAAGGAAAGGCCGTCTGAAAGTTTTCAGACGGCCTGAGACCTTTGCAAAATTCCTTTTCCCCCGACAGCCGAAATCCAAACACAGGTTTTCGTTTATTTCCGCTCCTAATTACTCCTGATTTTACCCAAATATCCCCTTAATCCTCCCCGGACACCCGATAATCAGGCATCCGGCCGCCTTTTAGGCGGCAGCAGGCGCACTTAGCCTGTTAGCGGCTTTCAATAGGTTCAAACACATCGCCTTCAGATGGCTTTGTGCACTTACTTTGAGCAGACCAAAATAGACTGCCCGGGCGTAGCGGAATTTACGGTGCAGCGTACCGAAGCTCTGTTCGACCACATAACGGGTTTTTGATAAATATCGGTTGCGTTTGGTTTGCGCTTCCGACAGCGGATGTTTGCGGTGGGCTTTGCGCATAATACCGTCCTGCAGCCGATGCTCTTTCAGATGTTGCCGGTTTTCCTCACTGTCATAGCCTTTGTCGGCATAGACGGTCGTATCTTTGGCTATACCTTCCAGCAAAGGCAACAGATGGTTGCACTCATGGGTATTGGCGGGGGTGATGTGCAGTTTCTCGATATAGCCTTCCTCATCGGTGCGGGTATGTTGTTTGTAACCGAGTCTGTAGAGGCCGTTTTTCTTTATCCAACGGGCATCGCTGTCTTTACTCGGTGTGGTTTGGCCGCTGACTTGTCCTTCCTCATCGACTTCTATAGCCTGACGCTGTTTGCTGCCGGCGGTCTGAATAATGGTGGCGTCAATGACGGCGGCGGATGCTTTCTCTACTTTTAAACCTTTTTCGGTCAGTTGGCAGTTAATCAGTTTTAGCAATTCGGACAGGGTGTCGTCTTGCGCCAGCCAGTTGCGGTAGCGGCATAAGGTGCTGTAATCGGGGATGCTCAGTTCGTCAAAACGGCAAAACAGGTTGAAATCGATGCGGGTGATGAGGCTGTGTTCGAGTTCGGGATCGGAGAGGCTGTGCCATTGTCCGAGCAGGACGGCTTTGAACATGGACAACAGGGGATAGGCGGGACGGCCGCGGTGGTCTCGGAGGTAACGGGTTTTTTGACGATTCAGGTATTGTTCGATCGGTTGCCAATCAATTACTTGATCCAACTTCAATAGTGGGAAACGGTCGATGTGTTTGGCAATCATGGCTTGTGTGGTTTGCTGGAAGAAGGTACTCATGAAAAATCCCCTAAATGTCTGGGTAGGAATTTAGGGGATTTTGGGGAATTTTGCAAAGGTCTCCTATTGCCTTGATGCACGGTTGCTTAGGTTAAAACTTCATCTCCAAAGTCAGGGTGTAATTTCGTCCCGGTGCGGCGTAGCGGTTATACCTGCCGACATTATTGTGCCTATTGACCGCTCCTTCGGCAGTCTGCCTTACAGACTCCCAAGTGGTATACCGGTAGTTGAAGAGGTTATACACGCCTGCGCGCAGGGTCAGGTGTTTCTTGATATTGTAATATCCGGAAACATCCGTAACATGCCAAGGCCGCGTCCGCCGTGATGCTGCTTTTTTAGCATTGGCATTACCGTTCAACAGCGCCTGGCTGCCTAGCAGTTCGTCAACAGATTTTGCCTTGGAATAAGTAAACATCGTATTGATACCCCATATTCCGTCAGGATGGTCGTAACCCAAACCCAATACATATCGTGAAGGTTGGACGGCATCAAAGAGATATGAAGTTACAAACGTCCTGTCGGCGCGTATATCGGCATCTTTGACCTTGATGCGGTTATAGGCAAGCGTGGAATACAACCCGTCCGGCAACCCGCCCCATACACCGTGCCAATCGATTTTACCCAAAATATTGATACCGGCTATCCGTGCATTTTGAGCATTTCGATATCCGGGGTCGCCAGAAGCCGAAGTTTGCCCGTTTTGAGTTCGGGTTTCATAACCGAATGCAATCAGGTCGCGATAAGCATTGTTGAAATAGCTGGCTTCCAAATTGCCGAAGTCCCCTTTAAATACAATACCTGTCTCTCTATTAAAGGATTTTTCCGGTTTCAGATCCAACGTTTTCAAAGACTCCCCGGCTCTCCAGCCGTACATTTCGGCAAACGACGGTAGACGGAAGCCCGTAGAAGCGCGATAAGTCAAATCCATCCAGGTGAAAGGCTTGAGGACTACGCCTGCGTTCCAAGAAAGGTTGCGGTGAGTGCCGGTAGAGACACTCTTATCTTCCGAATGCGTACTGCGATAATCGTAACGTATGCCTGCTCCGACATCCGCCCACCTGCCCAAACGAACATTGTCTTGAACGGCTGCATAATAACCGTTGCCGCCGATATTCCTCGGTGTGCAGTCTGTATAGGTGTTATTGCCGAAACGGCATATCGGCGATGTATTGACCGTGGTCTTGCCGATAGACACCCAATACGGTTTGCCTTGGCTTCCGTTGGGTGACTGCGCCCCTTCCGGGATTTTCGATCCATATGCCTGAACTGCGTTTTGAAGATAATAATCGCTGTGGGACAATTGCGACTTAAAGCGGTCGTACCCTAGATTGATACTCAAATTGTGACGGATTTTGGCCGTATCAAATGCCTTTTTAAATACTGCTTGGAACAGGTTTCGGCTTTCTTCATAAATCATCCGGTCGGATTTATAGAAGGAATACGGTTTATTGCCGTCGGGACGGCAATTTTTATCCGAACCGTCGTGAGAGCAATGCGTCTGCTGCAAACGGTTGTCCAAATCTATACCTTGCCGGTCATAAGAAAGTCGGGCGTAATCGGCCCAGGTATCCTTGTCAGCATTATGGTAAACATATTCGACCCCGTACCGGTTTTTAGTATGGCGTTCATCATAAAACACGCCGGTACCGTAACCGATACCCTGCAATGTACCGCCCTCTCCCTGAACAAACAGCCTTTCGGCCTTATTATTGCCCGAATATTTGCCAAAGCCGCTCGGCGTACCGTTTCTCCGGACACTTTCATTCAGATCGGCCTCGGTAAAATAGGCAGGAACAGTCATATCCCGTGTATCAAAGGTCTGCTGCGTACGTTCAAGAACGGCTCCGACATAATGGCGGTTGTCCAAATGCCAACCCGGTCGGAACAGCCATGATTGGCTGCCATACTCAAGCGGGTCCGCAAGGAAGCGGCTGGGGCCGGTATAATCCTGCGTGCTGACGGTTTTGCGCTCATCTTTGGCCAAAGCATCTTTTTTCGCATTGTCTTTACAGGCCGCATATCCATTGGAACATTCCTCTTCGACAATGAAATTTGCGTACGGATGGGTATCCTCGACCGGCATCAGCCGGTTGAAACTCTGCACACCTTTACCAGCATCTTTATGCGCATGGATTTCCTGCCCCCGCCGTTTAGTATAAATAAGGAGGGCTTCCGCGCCGCCGCTGCGTCCTGCAAGCGCAAGGGACTGTGTCAGGGCATGGTCTTTTCCAGAATAGGCAGTTTTACTCTGAATGCCCCACTGTTTTCCCTCTCCGATAATGTCGGCTGCGGTTTTGGTTTGAAATGCGACCGAACCTGCCAATGCGCCGTTTCCGTATTCTGATGAATTCGAACCCTTGCTGATTTCAACGGCCTTAACGTTTTCATACTCAATTTCATTGATTGCGCCGCTGCTGCCCGCCGTCCTCGTCCCACCCAATGCCGCCTGCGCGGTGTAGGACTGTATTTGCGAAACGCCGTCTACCGTTAAGGAAACGCGGTTTTTATCCATGCCGCGTATTGAATAGCCGGAACTTGCGCCCCGACCCTGTTCGACCACGGCAATACCCGGATCGTAACGGGTCAGGTCTCGGATATTCAAAACCTGTTCTTTACTTAGCGTCTCGGAAGATTTGACCAGCTTGCCCAGCCCGGTTACTTCGTTATCACGGCGGGTTTTCTGTTTTTTCGCATTGACCTGCACGGTATCGAGCTGCTTTTCCCACACTTGTCCAGACGGTAAAACATCCGCATAAGCAGGCAGCGCAGTCATCAGCGACAGGCATAAAATATTTAATCGGAACAAATGTTGCTGTTTCATATCATTTCTCTACTTACTGCCTTCAGACGGCATTTAAAACCGATATGCCGTCTGAAGAACTTTCCTCTGTCAACCGGCAGCCCAGTTTACCGGACAAGCTGTTGGCGTTTCGTACCGAATACCACTGCCGCCTTGCCGCTTTCTCCCTCCAATGTATTTCCGGAGAACGATCCGCCCATCTCAATGGCGGTTTTGCCGTAGAAGCCGCCGGACACATCTGCACGGATATTCGTCCGTTTCGGATCGATGGTATTTTTCGGATCTAATGCAAAGCCGTTTTCACCGGTTTTCGCCACACCTGAAAAACCGTTGCCCTGAATCGTGGCAGTGATGGTGAATACGGGGGCAATGCGGTCTTTCGCCGTCAGCATACCGTTGAGGGTTTTCTCGGCAAAATTAACTTTAAACTCCGCCCGGTTACCGCCTTCCTTATTGGAAGGTTCGGCACTCCAGCTCGTACCATTAACAATAGTACCCGACCATGTACCGCGATATACCGCCTCTCCCGCCGTTACAGGCATATCGGAAACCGGCGTACGGCTGCCCTGCAGGAACATATCGTGCGAACCGCCGTGTTCCAACACCCCGAAATGCAGGTAATCCAAATTGGAGCAGCATACCGACACCTTCACACCGTCTTTCTCAAATACATGCTGGAATGCCGTCTGAGTGCCTTCGGACGGCACAAGCGCAAGCTCTACGCCGTCAATCAGCAGTTTGGCCACGTTGCCAAAGCTGTCTATCTGTTTTTTCACAAAATCCGCACCGATGCGGTAAGCGTCCATAAAGGTTTCAGCCAATGGTTTTTCTGCACCGTCTTTCTGTTTCGCGCTGAATACGGCAAGCACTTTCTTATCGTTTGCCAAAAACTTGCCGCCCAACTCATCGCCCTGAGGCCCGTAGAAACCACCTTCCAGACTATCAGAATCAGAAACAAAGGGATGACCGTTCCCAGTATCTTTATCTGCAGCCAACGCCTTACCTTTGAAACGGTTACCGTGCAGGTTAGCCTGAATGTCGTAACGTTTAATTTGTTTGGCTTTATTTTCGGTTTCGTTATGGGTAATCCGGTTATTGCGGTAGAGCGCGCCGGTCATGGTCTTGGCGGCGAAGTCCACCTCAAACTCGCTGGTCAGCCCAAAATCGGTCTGACCTTCCGGTGCCTCGCTTTTATTGCGCAACACATCCGCTTCCTCGGCAGACAAAGCCCCGTACCTATCGCCCGCTTGCGAATTACCCAACTGGGAAAACTTCTGTTTTTCCTTGGCATCGGTTACATAATCCCAAGTGCCTTTGTAAATCGACTTGCCCATCGGCAGAGCTTGGGAAGGATTGCTGCCTTTGTAGAAAAGGTAGCCGTCCGCGCCGGAAAGGGCGATATTGTTTTTGAAATCGATTTTATTGGCACCGTTGCGGTAGATATAGCCCGAGCGGACATATTGGAAATCCGTGTATCCTTCCACACGGCTTTTGCCATCGCCCGTTGTGATGGATTCGTTCAGCGTACCCTTATCCATCGCAAAAATCTCATTCTTTTGGGGAAACTCACCCGGCTCACCCGCACCTAATTTCTCCCAATCCGCTTCTGATAATGCCTTATGATCTTCTTTATTTTTCGGGTGCCAGTTCCGACGCGGTATTTTGGCTGCAAAACCGTAAACCGGACGGTCGTTTTCCGCCGCCTGCGCTTCATCGGGTTTTGCCGGTTTTTCAGTCTGTTCGTCTTGGTATTTCGGTGCTTCGGACTGCGGGTTGTGCTGTTTCGTTTCCACGCTGTCCAAATCGAAACTGCCGCCACCCGCGCAGGCAGAAAGCAGCAGCACAGGCAGGATACCGGCTGCTTGGGCAATAAGTGAATTTTTCATATCAACTTTTTTAAAAATGATAATAGTTTATATTTTATTAACTTAAAATGTAATTTGCAAACATTTTCTGACGTACCTTCACAAAAAACACCCGCACATCCTTACTCCGGATATGCGGGTGTTTGAGCAAACCTTGACTAACCCAAAGACACCATTTCAATCTGCTCCATCGTTCTACTTAGAAAACGTTCGCCTATCATTCTGAATTTCAAAGGAATATCGCTGACATAAAAACGATAGTCGGGATTATTGTTGTCAGTATTGAGAAATCCCTCCTGCGCAAGGACGCGTGCTGTTTCTTCAGCCGTCGTAATTGCAGAATCAACCAACGCGACATTACCCGCCTCCCTACCGATTAAGGGCTTGAGCAAGGGAAAGTGCGTGCAGCCCAACACCAGCGTATCGATGCCGTCTGCAAGCAATGGTTTGAGGTATTCGCATACGGTCAGGCGGGTAACTTCATGTTCCAACCAACCTTCCTCCACCAAAGGGACGAGCAGCGGCGCAGCCTGCGTGCGGACGAGCGTATCAGGGTTGTTCCTATGGATGGCGCGCGCATAAGCATTGCTGTTGACTGTCGTATTGGTGGCGATAATGCCGATTTTATTGTTGCGCGTCGTTGTCAGCGCGGCTTTCGCGCCGGCGGAAATCACGTCCAACACAGGCATATTGAGACCTTTGCAAAATTCCCCAAAATTCCCTAAATTCCAACCAAGACATTTAGGGGATTTTGGGGAATTTTGCAAAGGTCTCGGCCTTAAAGAGGGTAGGTATAAAAAAAAGGGGGTGGCTTTCGGCCACACCCAAACACACACACATCAAGAGGAAAGAAAAATCATTTAATAAGAGAGCTGGCTCTTATAGAGGAAAACTGGATGATTCGGGCTTGACCCTGAAGCATTGAAAGGCATTATAAATGAAAATAGGGTTAGGGTATTGATACAGGTCAATTCGGGCTTGATTTAGAAAATATATTTTTAGGATAGTGGAAATAAATTAAAAATAAGGTTTGATTGTGAATAAAAGTCATTAGGCCGTCTGAAAAATGGGTTTCAGACGGCCTGATTGGTTTGAAGGCTGCTACTTAGTATATAAATAAAGTATTAAGCCAAACCTTTATCTTTGGCTTCTTGCAGGCGGGCTTCAAAGTTACTGAGGTTGACGCCTGCCTGTTCGGCTGCGGCAACTACTTCGGCTACAGATGCGCCGTGTTGCACTTGATGATAACCCCAAAGCAGGGAGCAGCGAGTGCCGGTGCGGCAGAAGGCAAGAATGGGAGCCGGAGATTGTTGCAACAGATTTTGGAAGGCTGCAACATCGGCTACGGTGATTTGAGGCGCAACGACGGGCTGGTGGGAAAATTGGTTGATGCCAGCCTCTTTAAACCAGTTTTGTACTTCGGCAAAAGCCGGTTGGTTTTCTTCTTCGCCGTCCGGGCGATTGCAGATGATGGTTTTGATGTCGAGACGTACGGCTTCTTGGACGTCGGCTTCGGTCAGCTGAGGGGCGATATAGAGGGTGTCGGTCAGTTTACGGATAGGCATAGTTTTTCCTTTCTTTATATTAAATGGATATGTTGATTTCAGACGGCCTAGGAAGTGGCAGGCCGTTTGAAGTTTTATTTAATGATTGTACAACCAGTTTTCGAGTTTTTGGCGATCGGTAATGTGCAGCAGGGCAGTATTGGCTTCTGCTGCTTGAACTGTGATGCTGGTTTCACGCAATAGGCCTTGGCGGAAGAAATGGATGGTGGTGCGCGTGCCGATAGGCAGTTTGCCCCACTGCGCTGCAAGGTCGTTGCAGGCATAGCCGCCTAAGGCGATGATTTTATCTTGCGGGCAGAGTCCGGCATTTTCTGCGCTACCGCCATTAAATACATGAGTCAGGACGGCATGATCGCTGTTTTGTTTGAAACGTGCGCCCAAATCGTTGGCGGGGGCAACCGATTGGGGTTCGGTGGCAAATGCTCCGCCGTGCTGGCGTGGTAGGGGAATAAAGTCGAGTTTGACACCTACGCTTTGCAGGCATTCTGCGAGCGGAAGATCATCGGTACTGTATAAGGCCGTCTGAAAGAAGGTTTCTAAATCTAAACCGGTCATTTCTTGGCAACGGGATTGCCAGTGTTTTTCGGGTATGCCTTGATGGGTGTTGCACCAATCGAGATAGTGTTGCTGCATCACGCTGTCGAGGGTGTATTTGCCTTGGCTTTTCTCACGGATGATGAGGTCGAGGCAAAGTGCGGCCAGTGCGCCTTTTTGATAGTAGCTGACGATGGCGTTGGGGCTGTTTTCGTCTTGTTTGTAGAACTTGTCCCATGCGCTGAAACTGGATTGGGCAAGTGTTTGTTTCAGACGGCCATGTGTTTGCTGTACGCGTGTGATGCCTTGTGCAAGCAGGGTAAGGTAGGCTTCGGGGCTGATGGTTTTGCTTCTAGCAAGAAAGAGGTCGTCGTAGTAGGAGGTAATGCCTTCAAATGCCCAAAGTTGCTCGGTATAGTTTTCTTGGTCGAGATTGTAAGGTGCGAAGACGGCCGGTTTGATGGATTTGACGTTCCATGCGTGGAAGTATTCATGGGAGAATAGACCGAGTAATTCGGTATAGGCTTTGTCGGCTTCGCCCATATCGTAAGATGGCAGACTGTGGCGGTCGGCGAGTAGGGCGGTGCTGCTGATGTGTTCCAGTCCGCCGTAGAGGTTGTCTCCCAGATGTAGTAGGAAAAGGTATTCGGTAAACGGGGCAGGGGAAGGGAACATCGCCAACTCGGTTTCGCAGATTTTTTGAATATCGGCGAGGAAGCGGGTGAGGTCGAAATCGGGGTAGATACCGCTTAATGCAATACGGTGGGGAATACCTTGTGCTTCAAAGTCGAGGAATTCGATGATGCCTGTTTCAACAGGGTGATCAATAAGCTCGGCATATGAGGCCGTCTGAAAAGTGGTCGCCGAAATTTGTGGCAGGGTTGTGGCTATCTGCCATGTGTGTGGCAGGGTAGGAAATTCGACTTGGTGCGGTTGTTCCTCTTGTCCGTGTACTTTTAAGAATAGGCATGCGCCGTCGAAAAAGCCACGCTCGGTGCTGAGGAACGAGCCGCGAACTGATAAGTCGAATGCGTAAACAGTGTAGTAAATTTCCCACTCTCCACTGAGAGCAGGGGTTTGCCAATGGTTTTTGCTGGTTTGTGTCAGCAGCTGGGCTTTGCCGTTGCAGCGCGCGCTGATGTGCGTGATATGGCGGGCAAAGTCACGGATGAGGTAGCTGCCGGGAACCCAGTTGGGTAAGCTGATTTCTGTTTCTGAATCATCAGTTTGAGTGAATGATAAGGTGATGTGCCATTCATGAGACAGAAAGTTGGGAGTAATTTTGTAATTAATCATAACTATTGGTTAATTTGCTAAAGTTTATTAAGAATAAGGGGGTTTAAGGGGTGGGCTTAATCTATATCAATAAAACTGTATGAAAAAGGGGGCTTGAAAAAATACCACGTCTGATTTAATGCGTATGTTTTAATAATTTATTGATTATAAAAGAAATGAATTTATGTCTTACTAAATATTTTATGCAATGTGGAATGTAATTTTGCTTGGCATGTTGTGGTGTCTATGTTAAATTTAGAAAAATTTGAGCCTTGGCCGTATTGCGCTTTTCGTAAATGCAGGGGTTGGGGTGAGATAAAAATTTTTTATACCCATAATTTATGGAGACTTCCATGGACACACAAACTTATAACTACAAAGTGGTGCGCCAGTTCGCCATCATGACTGTAGTTTGGGGTATTGTGGGCATGTTGGTCGGCGTTATCGTCGCTGCCCAGCTTTTTGCTCCGGCCCTCGATTTATCCAATATCGGACCTTGGTTCCACTTCGGTCGCCTGCGTCCTCTGCACACCAATGCGGTTATTTTTGCATTCGGCGGTTGCGGTTTGATCGGTACATCATACTACGTTGTTCAACGTACATGTAATACCCGTCTGTTTGGCGGTTGGCTGCCTGCATTTACCTTCTGGGGTTGGCAGGCTGTTATCGTGGCTGCGGCCATCAGCTTGCCTATGGGTTACACCCAAGGTAAAGAATACGCCGAGTTGGAATGGCCTATCGACATTTTGATTACGCTGGTGTGGGTTGCCTACGCCATCGTATTCTTCGGTACGATTGCCAAACGTAAAATCAAACATATTTACGTTGCCAACTGGTTCTACGGCGGCTTTATCTTGGCCGTTGCGCTGTTGCACATCGTCAATAATATCAGCATCCCTGCCGGTTTGATGAAATCTTACCCGGTTTACGCAGGTGCGATTGATGCGATGGTTCAATGGTGGTACGGCCACAATGCGGTGGGCTTTTTCCTGACAGCCGGCTTCTTGGGTATGATGTACTATTTCGTACCAAAACAAGCAGGCCGTCCTATTTACTCTTACCGCTTGTCCGTTGTTCACTTCTGGGCTTTGATTTTCACTTATATGTGGGCTGGTTCACACCACTTGCACTACACCGCATTGCCTGACTGGACTCAATCTTTGGGTATGGTATTGTCTTTGATCCTGTTCGCACCTTCTTGGGGCGGTATGATCAACGGTATCATGACTCTGTCTGGTGCATGGGACAAACTGCGTACCGACCCGATTTTGAAATTCTTGATCGTATCTCTGTCCTTCTACGGTATGTCTACCTTCGAAGGCCCGATGATGTCTATCAAAACAGTTAACGCTCTGAGCCACTATACTGACTGGACTGTTGCGCACGTTCATGCCGGTGCATTGGGTTGGGTAGGCTTCGTAACCATCGGTTCCGTTTACTACATGATCCCACGCCTCTTCGGTAAAAACGAAATGTACAGCACCAAATTGGTTGAAGCGCATTTCTGGATTGCAACCATCGGTGTGGTTCTGTATATCGCCGCGATGTGGATTGCCGGTGTGATGCAAGGCCTGATGTGGGGTTCTTTGAACGAAGACGGCACACTGACTTATTCCTTTGTCGAATCTGTAAAACGTACCATGCCTTACTACATGATTCGTTTCACCGGCGGTCTTCTGTACCTGAGCGGTATGTGCATCATGGCATATAACGTTTACCGTACTGCTATCAGTGGTAAAGCGGTTGATGCTGAGATTCCTGCGGTTTCTCAAACCCAACACCACTAATAATAAGAAAGATAGGCTACCAAAATGAAATTGCAACAATTAGCTGAAGAAAAAGTTGGTGTACTGATTGTATTCACCCTGCTTGTAGTCAGCGTCGGCCTTCTGATCGAGGCTGTCCCGCTGTTCTTCTCCAAGGCAGTTACTGAACCTGCGCCAGGCGTGAAACCATACAACGCCTTGCAAGTGGCCGGTCGTGATATTTACGTACGCGAAGGCTGCTACAACTGCCACTCTCAAATGATTCGTCCATTCCGTGCAGAAACTGAACGTTACGGCCACTACTCCGTTGCCGGTGAGTCTGTTTATGACCATCCGTTCCAATGGGGTTCTAAACGTACCGGTCCGGATTTGGCTCGTGTCGGTGGTCGCTATTCTGATGAGTGGCACCGCATCCACCTGCTGAACCCGCGCGACGTTGTGCCGGAGTCCAATATGCCTGCATTTCCATGGCTCGCACGCAATAAAGTCGATGCCGAGGCAACTGTGGCGCATATGAAAGCCCTGCGTAAAGTGGGTACACCTTACAGCGATGAAGAAATTGCCAAAGCACCTGAAATGCTGGCCAACAAATCAGAGCTGGACGCTGTTATCGCCTACCTGCAAGGCTTGGGCTTGGCATTGAAAAACGTAAGGTAACATCATGGACGCTAACTGGGCTCGCTCGCTCTTTACTGTTTGGGTATTCATCAGCTTTATTTTAGTCCTCTATATTGTGTTCAATAGACGCAATAAGAAAAACTATGATGATGCAGCCAGCAGTATTTTCGATAATGACGAACAAAGGCCGTCTGAAAAGGACGATCAAGCTCAGTCAGTCCGTGATCACGGAGCAAAATAATGAACACAACATCCCAATTTACCAGTAGTTTCTGGAGTATATATATTGCCGTTATCGTCGTGCTCAGCTTCATCGGCCTGGCTTGGCTTCTGCTTTCGCAAAACGTTGTGAAACGCCCTAAAAAAGGCGAAGAAGTAAAAACCACAGGTCATGAGTGGGACGGCATTTCGGAGTACAACAACCCTCTGCCACGTTGGTGGTTTTGGCTTTATGTCTGCACATGGCTGTTTGGCGTCGGCTACCTGATTATGTATCCAGGTATCGGCGATTACAAAGGCCTGTGGGGCTGGAGCAGCCATGGTCAATATGAAGAAGAAGTTGCCAAAGCCAATCAGCAATACGGTAAAGTGTATGCTAAATTTTCCAATATGCCGATTGACCAAGTGGCTAAAAATCCTGAAGCACGTGCCATTGGTCAAAACCTTTTCAATACCTACTGTATCCAATGTCACGGTTCAGATGCTAAAGGCTCTAAAGGCTTCCCAAATCTGACTGACGATGACTGGTTGTGGGGTGGCGAGCCTGAAAAAATTCAGGAAACCATTGAAAAAGGCCGTACTGCCGCCATGCCTGCATGGGGTCCTGCTTTGGGTGAAGAAGGCGTGAAAAATGTAACACAGTATGTTATGTCCCTTTCTAAACCTAAAGGTCAATACGACGAAGAACGTGCAGAACGCGGTAAAGCCTTGTTTAGCGGCCCACCTGCCAACTGTTTCACTTGTCACGGCGACAAAGGTCAAGGTATCCAAGGCCTCGGCCCGAATCTGACCGACGATGTATGGTTGTGGGGCGGTACTCAAAAAGCGATTACCGAAACCATTACCAACGGTCGCAGCAGCCAAATGCCTGCTTGGGGTCACTTCCTCGACAAAGACAAGCTGCACATCATGACCGCTTATGTTTGGGGTTTGTCCAACAAAGACGGTAAAAAAGCTCCTGCTAAAAAAGCCGAGCCTGCTCCGGCAGCTCAACCTGCCGATGCTTCTGCTCCAGCGGCTGCTTCGGCTCCTGCTGCCGATAAAGCTGCTTCAGATGCTAAAGCTGCTTCAGATGCTAAAGCTGCTCCTGCTGCTGAAGCCAAACCTGCTGAAAAAGCAGAAGCAGCTCCGGTTAAGGTAGACGGCAAAGCTGTTTTTGAAGCCAACTGTAAAACATGTCATGGCGGTTTGATTCCAGGCGCTCCTGTCGTAGGTAAAAAAGAAGACTGGGCTCCTCGCATTAAACAAGGTAAAGACACTCTGCACAAACATGCTATCGAAGGCTTTAATTCTATGCCGGCTAAAGGTGGCAATGGTAGCCTGAGCGATGATGAAGTTAAAGCAGCTGTTGACTTTATGGCAAATGAGTCTGGCGCAAAATTCTAATTTTGAGTTAGATTGAAAAAAAGCGTACCTTTCTAGGTACGCTTTTTTTATGTTTGATAAAACCGTATGGAAGAAACATACAAAAGGCCGTCTGAAACATTCAGACGGCCTTTGTTCTTGGTTCAACCAAAATTAATCAATCCAAAGTGGACGTACTGCGTTTCAGGAACCATTCGCTGAAAGGCCACTCGACGCTGTCGAGTAAGTTTTTGGTAATTAACCCCAGTTCCGTATCGCCTTCAATTTGCAATTTACGGTTGAAAAATAAGGTATCGGGATCTTCCTCGCGCATCATCATGCGCATGAAGTCTATACCGTTGGCGGCCAGCCTCAGATCGGGGGCGCCGCTGAAGTTGTCGTCCAGGAATTTTTCCGTATCGGCACTAAACCGCACTTTGATACCGGCATCCAAAACTTCGATTTCGAATTTTCTTCCGGCAAAAAGTTCCATATCGGCAGGTAGTAAACCTTTTTTCAGCATGGTATTCAATACGGAGACCAAAACAAAGCGTGGAGGTTTGCCGGGAAGTTTGGTACCGATTTTTGCCATCCATTTGGGTAATATGATTTCAGGCAGCGCCATAATATGCCTCCTTCACGGTTTCAATACCGGGCTGACCGCGCCAATAGCCGTCAACCAGTGTTCCGGTAGTCAGTCGTTCCAACTCGGGGCGGACATCTTCCCATGTGGCTTTTCCGTCCAATACATCGCGGTGAATTTGGATAATTTCAGCCATGCTGTGCATTTGTGGCGACAGTCTGAGCATATTCACGCCGATTTTATTCAAGTCTTCATGGTGGGGCAGTAGGTTTTGGCAGCCGTAAGACATGGTTTGGATGCCGTTGATGGTGAGAAACGGCTGGCCTTCTCGCGTATTCATGGCCATACCGTGCTCGTGGTCGAGGCAGCGGAACTCGCAACTGTCTTTATTCAAATTGTAATGGCGGGCGGTAAAGCAACGTGATGAATAGGCAAGCGGCATTTTGCCCCAAGCGAAGAGTTCGGTTTCAATGCCGTCTGAAGCCTTGATGATTTCGGCAACCTTATCGCGGCTCAGCTCGGACGGTGTAATCCAGCGGAATGCCCCTAATTTTCGGAATACGTCTAAAGTGGTTTCGTTGTAGATATTCAGGCTTGCACCGGCAACGAACGGGATGCCGTGTTTGCGTGCCAATTTGACCGCACCCATGTCGTTGGCTTCAACTTTAAACTTTCCCTGCTCCGTAATTTTGCGCAGGCGTTTCAGATCGGATTCGCTTTCGAGCAGGACTTGTGAAGAAAGAATAATCTCCTTACCGCTTTCTGCCAGGTCTTCAGCCAGTCCGAACCAGTCGGCAAAGCGCATTTTCTGACGGCGTGAGCAGACTACCTCACCCAAATAAACAGTGTCCAACGGCGTATCCAGCATGGAAACGTAAAATTCCAGTAGGGCTTCTTTTTGCCAGAAAAATAAAATAGGGCCCAGCGACAATTTCAATGAATTCATTTTCTTCCCCTTATTTCCATGGGCGGTTGTATGCGCCCAAAGTTGTCTGATGACCTTCCGAAACTTTGCTCAAGGCATTGTTCCAGGACGGATTGACTTTGAAATGCGACGGGTCGGCTGCGGCTGCATTCAGTGCTTGGCGGAGGGATTTGGTTACTTGCGCCGTATACATCGGGCTGCGTTGGCGTCCCTCGATTTTGATGGCGGACACACCGATTTTGATGAGTTCGGGCAACATTTCCAAAACATTCAGGCTGGTCGGTTCTTCCAAGGCATAGTAGGTTTCATCATTGACTTCAAAGCGGCCTTTGCACAAGGTTGGATAACCTGCCGGTTCATTGGGTTTGTATTGGTCTATCAATACCTGGTTTAGACGTACGTTCATGCGGTCGGGCAGTTGTTCCCAGCGGACGGATTTTGCCGGAGAGCAGACACCTTGCATATTGGGCGATTCGCCTGTTGCATAGCTCGACAAGATGCAACGGCCTTCCACCATCACACACAAACTGCCGAAACCAAAGACTTCAATTTCCACATCAGTATTGTCAATTACATGTTTGACCTGATCGATGGTCAGCACGCGCGGCAAAACGGCACGACGGATGCCGAACAGCTCTTTCATCATATTGATGGCCTCGTAATTGGTGGCCGAACCTTGTACTGACATATGCAGGCGTAAATTCGGATGTTTGTCTGCCGCATACGCCATGATGGCGGGGTCGGCAACAATAATTGCATCGGCACCCAAATCTGCCGCCGTATCCACAGCAGCGTGCCAACGCTCCACTTGGCCGGCTTGTGCGAATGTATTGATGGCCATCAGTACATTGCGTCCGCGCGCATGGGCGTAAGCTACGCCTTCCCGTGCCGATTTCATATCGAAATTCAATCCCGGAAAGTTTCGTGCATTGGTCGCATCTTTCAAACCCATGTAAACCGTGTCCGCACCATTATCCACAGCGGTTTTCAGTGCAGGCAGGTTGCCGGCTGGGCAGACTAATTCTGGAATTTTCTGCATTTTGTGTTTCTCATCTTAATGATAACATCTATCAGGTTAATCAATATTTTGTAGAATTCCGGATATTTTATGGATTAATGACACAAGATATGCTGATTTAAATCAAATCGAAAAATTTAGGTTGACGTAGGCATATTGTTTACAAAATCTTAACAGACATGGTTTTTTATATATTTCATGTGCTTAAAAATTTTGATGACGGATTTTGTTTCAAAATCAGCTTATGTTTTTAACTATCGCATTTATTAATTTTTACAATAG
This sequence comes from Neisseria sp. P0008.S004, assembly GCF_051962755.1. Taxonomy (NCBI): domain Bacteria; kingdom Pseudomonadati; phylum Pseudomonadota; class Betaproteobacteria; order Neisseriales; family Neisseriaceae; genus Neisseria; species Neisseria sp. P0008.S004. The sequence continues at coordinate 69,813 of NZ_JBQCUZ010000003.1, read as the reverse complement.
CAACAATAGAAAAATGAAAAAAGGCCGTCTGAAAATCTGGTTTCAGACGGCCTTTTATTTTAAAGAGATATATTTAAGAGGAACCCAAACGTTTATCGGGGCGGGTAAACACAAAAATAAACAGCGAGGTTAACGCGCCCAAAGTATCGGCAAGCATGTCTTTTTGCGCATCCCAAATATCGCCTTGAGAACCCAAGAATTCCAATCCGGCCTCTCCGCCGTCGATGACGGCATATTGCCATTCGATGATTTCATAGGCTGCAGCAACGCTCATAATGAAGAATAGGGAGAAAAATAAGGCCAACAGCAGGTTGCACAGCTTGCGGCGCAGCAGCCATTCGGCCATCGGGTAGGCGTAGAAGCCGATGATGTAATGGGCAATACGGTCGTAATGATTGCGGTTTTCGCCCAAAATCGGTTCGACAAAGCGGTTGATGGATTCAAATGGCACATCGGCAAAAGTATAGTATGCGCCGATGGAATGCATAATCAGCCAGAAGCTCATGAATAAGTAGGCCAAGTTGCTGAAGCGGAAAATGCGGTAGGTGGCAACCAGAAGGAAGAATACGGATGCTACGGGGATAATTTCGGCGTACCAGACTGCGCGGTCATGAGGATTAATGCCTGACCAAACAATAAGGGCGAAGATAATTGCAGCAAGAAAAATGGGAAAGATTGGAGAGGGTTTATTCATGTTGTGTGTATGTAATAACAATGGTTACGTATTGTATAACGAATTGGTAGAACTGGAAGTTTCGATCATTAAAGGCCGTCTGAAAACAGCTTTCAGACGGCCTGAAGTTTAGCCGTTCCAGAAATAACGGGTGATGTGGAAAAACACGGGTGCGGCAAAACAAATCGAATCCACGCGGTCAAGCATACCGCCGTGGCCGCGTATCATATTGCCCCAGTCTTTGACACCGTAATCGCGTTTGATGGCAGACATAACCAGACCGCCAAAGAAACCCATCAGGCAGACGATAAAGCCGATAACGGCCGCTTGGCCGTGGGAGAACGGCGTAATCGGCGCCATTAGCGCGGCAATGGCTGTGGCCGACAAAATACCGCCGACAGTGCCGGAAATGGTTTTTGACGGCGAAAGCGAAGGCATGATTTTTGCACCGCCAATCAGTTTGCCCCAAACGTATTGCAACACATCCGATACTTGCACCACGCCAATCAGGAAGATCAGCAACAGGATATTGTTGCCGTTATCGAAGCCGTCCAAGTCCAGAAACATCAGCGCCGGAACATGAGACAGACAGAAGATGCAAATCATCGCCATCCATTGCGTTTTGGCGGCGCGTTCCAAAAAGTGCGCGGTTTGGCCGCTGAGGCTGGCAATAATCGGCAGTATCAAAAAGCCGTAAACCGGAATAAAAATGCTGAACATGCCGTACCAGCCGTCATAGACGAAATAGTATTGCACCGGCAGAAGCAGGTAAAAGCAGACTACCATGCTGTAATAGTCGCTGCGGCGGCGATAGACGAGGGTCATAAATTCGCGCAGTGCGGCAAATGAAATCAGGAAAAACAGTACAACCGTCCCGATTTTGCCGAACCAAAACGCCCCCAGCAACACCAGCGTCATCAGCCACCATGCGTAAATACGGGCGTTGAGGTTGGCGATGGTGGCATTATCTGCGCCGTTTTTACGCTTGAACCATTGTCCGATGATGCTGGCAAAACACAATACGGCAAATACGCCGACAAAAATATAGCTGGCTTGCGGAGTCAGATGAGCTGCGGCTTGTTCGACGATGATTTGTTGGGAAGTCGTAGAAAGGCTCATGCTTGTCCTCCTTTGTTTTGCTGAACTTCAGGTTCATTTTGGCGAAGCTCGCCGCGGTCATTTTCAGACGGCCTGAGTGCCAACAGCGCTTCACGGCTGCGTGTCAAAAAACTGTCTTTGTCTTCGTTTTCCTGCAAAGTAAGCGGCTGTCCGATATGGACTTCACACAAAAGCGGGATAGGCAGGATTTTGCCTTTGGGCAGTACGCGGCTGATGTTATCTATCCAAATCGGCACAAATTCGGTATTAGGTTTGCTTTTCGCCAGATGATAAATGCCGGACTTGAACGGCAGCAGGATAGTGTTATCGTCAGTATTACGCGTGCCTTCAGGGAAAATAATCAAGGAATCGCCTGCGTTCAGCGCGTCTTTCATCTGTTCGGTAATTGCTTGCGGATTATCGCTATGACGCGGAATCAGCAAGGCATTGAAAACATTTTGAATGATGAAGCGTTTGAGTTTGCTCGTCAGCCAGTAATCCGAACCGGCGACAGGGCGCGTGGACAAGCGCCAGCGGCGGGGCAGGGAAATCCACACCAATACAAAATCACCATGGCTGCCGTGATTGGCGTAATAGACTTTTTGGTGCTGATTGAATGTCAGCTCGCGCGGGCTTTTAGGGCGTACGCCCGTAAGAAAAGAGACCGACAGACACAAGGCTTGGTCGGTCAGCCAGGCAAGTTGTTTTTTGAGGAAGTTTTTCATTGTTTCTGCCTTTTGAAATGAGATACCGCTAAGGATTTGGTTTGGGTAAATCAGCAAAAATAATCAAATGTTTTGGATAAGCAAAATTAAAAATTGTACGGCGGTCAGGTATAAGCTTTTGCGCCATAAGGAAAGTGCGCCGTTTATCCGTTGGGGCAAAGTACGGCTGCCTGAAATTTGACGCAAACCGTTTTGCTGTAAGGCGTGGTCGAAGTCTTCAGGAGAGTAACAGTTGTCGGCAAAGTCTTCGAACACGCGGCGGTCGAAGTGAATGCGGATATGGCAGTACAACAAAACCGCTGCCAAGAAAAGTTGCACCGCAAACCATACGCCGCCATATTTTGCCGACAAGGCGAGCAGCAAGGCGTTACAGGCGGCAACATAATGTGCGGTAGAGAGCAGGTGGGCAGTAATACGGCTATCGGTTGCGTTGTCCATCATTATCCTTGTTTTAAACGGTTTGCTGCAGCTTCGACTGCTTGGGCGGCGGTCGGTGATAATACCATTTGCGGCCGAGCCTGTTTGAGTTCGGCCTTCGCTTGCGCCAAGTTTTTGCAGCCACCATAGACCAGCAGCCACGTCAGCACCACTGCGGCACTTCTTCCATAACCCAAAGCGCAACATACCAGCGCTTTGCCGTGTTTTTGGCGTAAGGTTTCCAATATCAAGGCCGTCTGAACCAAATCATTTTCAGACGGCGTTACCATATCTAGTAAAGGCAGGGCGCGATATTCTCCCTGATAGCTACAGCAGGGATATTCGGCGCATACATCCAATACGGCAGGCAGATGGTTTGAAATACCCAAAACGCTCCCAATCCATACATCATGGCGGACTTGTGCCATTTTCGCCTTACCGCGTAACCAATACGCCATGTTGAGCCGTACGCCCACCAGATAAGGCAACAGCAAAACCGTCGCTGCCGCCGATAATTTACCGTTAGCCTGTTTTTGGAATATGTTTGCATTTCCAGTCAAATAGGCAAAGGCCACCATCAGCAAAGACACGCTCATCCATATCAACCACAGCCACGCGCCACCCAGCAGCGCAGGCAACGCCGTCAAACACGCGCCAAGTAAATACAGCAGCACAATATTTCTTGAGTGTACATCACTCGAGCTAAGTTTTAACGGCGAAGTCATCTGATGTGGGAAAGCCCACAACACCAGCCAGCCGAGCAATGCTCCGGTCGGCACGTCAATAAAATGATGTTGATAAGTCGTCAGTACCGACAAGGCAATTAGGCTTTGCCATAAGAAAAGCGGCAGGCGGATTTGGGGAAAGCGTGTCCAATAAAATGCACCCACGATAATTGCCAACGCAATATGCAAAGATGGCGCTTGGTTGTATGGCAAATCAAATGCAGCCAATGAATCAAACAGCCAGCCTGACAGCCCATCGGCAGGCGGTTTAGGCCACCCGAAACGCAGCGGAAACAGCACAAAGCAAGCAGTCGCAATCAGTTGGGCGGCTACGAGGTGCGCTACATATCGGTTTTGTTCATGTGTATCACGGCAAAGAAAAAATGCCGCAGCATACATCAGGTTCAGCGACCAATAAGGCACAATCGTCCATGCCCAAAACGGAATATTGCTCTCCCATGCAAAAGCGATTTCAGGCACATAGTCCAGCGATGCCGCATAATGATTGGATAGGCCGTAGCTGGTGTAGAACAGGATACCGACTGAAATCAGCTTGAGTAGGGAGGTTTTGAGGGTAGGTTTCATGGATAGGTACATGGTTTAAATAAGGCCGTCTGAAAGTTAAAAAATTGTTCAGACGGCCTTTATTTTTATTTCTTCACTGCCAAGCTCACGGTGAAAATACCGTCTTCGTCTATCCATTGATGGATTTTTTCAAAACCGGCTTTTTCAACCAACTGATCCATTTCCTGCTGACTGCGGCGGCGCATTACCCAGTTTGGGCTGCCTGCTTTGTGGCTGGTCAGAGCACGGGCAATCATTTCCAGTTGCGGATGCCACGGCTGGTCGGTGTAAATCAGGTAGCCGCCGGTTTCGATGGCTTCTCCGAAGCCGTAGAGCGAGTTCAAAATCAAATCATTGTCGGCAAACAATTCATGTAGGCCGGAGACGATGCCCAGCGTTGGACGAGGCTGTAAATCGTGATAATTGGCGCGGTCGTAGGCATTGACTTCATTGAAGGTTACCGTGTTTTGCAAGCCGCGCTCGGCAATCAGTTTGCGTCCGGCTTCGACATTAATCGGGCTGTAATCGCGCAAGCGTACGGAATCAGGCAATGTGTCGGCAGTCAGGGCATCCAATACATAGCGGCCATGACCGGACGCGATATCCAAAACGTGTACAGGTTTGCCTGCTTCACGCAATTTAGCTGAGGCCGTCTGAATGGCTTTGCCGATATTGACTTTGCGTTGGCGGATACCGCGCCAGCCGATGGCGTTGAGATAGTACTTGTCCACCCATACACCGAAAGCGTTGCTGCCTTGCGGTTGATTGCGGTAGACGTAATCCAGTGTGCTGCCCGAATCAAAACCTGTTTCTTGACCGATTCTCAAACCTTCACTCCAGCGCGAACCCAGTTTGAGCGAGGCGCGATATGTCGCCCAAAATGCGCCACGAGGCGAACAAACAGGCAAAGGCGTAGCCAGTTCGTCGGCTTCACGACGGCTGTCTCCAAATAAGTGCGATTGAGTCAGATCGACTTGTTGCAAAGGCTGATTGAAACGCTCGCGGATAAAACGGCGCATTTCAACAAAAGCGATTTCACGGTTTTGCTCACCTAAAGTATCGTGGTAGAAACCGGGCAGGATATGGCGCTCTTTAATATGGCTGCCCAAACGGTTGTAGAAATCGTGTTGCGGTTTGTGATGAACAACCCAGTCGCTGCCTGAAATCAACAGTTGTACAGGCGTAGTAATCGCTTGTGCATCGGCAACGACGCGTTCGGCCGCTTCATATAAACCCAGCAGGATGCGCACAGAAATAGCGCGGGCAATAAGCGGATCATTGTCGTAGCTTTTTTGACGTTCGACATTGTGGGTCAGATAGTGGGCTTTGACGTAGCTGTTGACAAAGAAATTGCCACGCCATTTTTGCTTAATTTTCAAACCGGTACGGGCAAACGGAACATAGAGTTTGACTTTGAACGCAGGCGAAGCCAATACGGCGCAACGGATTTTCGGCGCGTAATCGTGCAACCAAGTAGAAACCAATACCGCACCGACACTTTGCGCAATCACGCAGATGTTTTCAGGTTTGATACCGTATTCGCTTTGAATGTGTCGGATAAAATCATCTACGTCTGAAACCGAAGTGCCAATACTCGGACTATCGCCGCGTTCACCGGGGCTGTAACCATGACCACGCGCGTCCCAAGCGAAATAGGCAAAATCATCAAAACCCAACTCGTCCGCCACAAACATCATCCGGCCGGAGTGCTCATGTCCGCGATGGAACAACACAATGGCTTTGTCGGAAGAACCATCGGCAGCAGGGCGATAGCGGTAGAAAAGCGAAGTACCGTCTTGGGTAGAAAAGTATTTTTGCTGTTCGGACATGAGAAACTCCTAATAGTCATGTTTTTAAACAGTATCATGGCATATCAAATAAAAGCAATGACTATCCGATAGACGGACAAATGCAATGATGGAGAGAAATGGTAAAAGATGATTCCAAATTTTACTTAAAACCGATGACAGTGATTGTTAAAAGGTTAGATAGAGGGTGTTTGGATAACCTTACAAATTACTACCGACATATCATCATAAACTCGTTTTTTCGCAATTAATTTACGAAATACAGTCAGATGGGACTTATCGTTATCATATTGTTGCCAAATTTTTTCTCTTATTTCTTTTGAAAGGGCATCACTTAGGCCGTCTGAACAGTTTTCAGACGGCCTTTACTACGTTTAACCAAGCACTAATTAACTGCTAATTTTGTCATGTTTTAATACATCCATCGAAACCCGAATACACATTCTAAAAGGAAATCAAACATGAAAAAATTCTTATTGACCGCCATCGTTGCTTTGTCTGCTGCTACTGCCGGTGCCAGCGATTACATCGAACACAAAATCTACAGCGACAAAAACTTCGAGCAAAACCGTGCTAAAGCCGTAAGAATGTTGGAACAACGCGGCTATCAAGTTCACGATGTTGATGCCGATAGCCGTCGAGGTCAGCCTGTGTTGGAGGTTGAGGCTTTTAAAAATGGCCGTGAGTACGACATTGTTTTGTCGTATCCTGATTTGCAAATTATCAAAGAGCGCATCGATTATTAATATTTTGATATAAAGTGGATTGTCGCAGGGCTTTTGGTCCTGCGACAGTTTGCTATTTGGGAATTTAAAGAATGTAAACAGCATGTAAATTACCTAAAACAAATGAACTAAATATGTTTTTTATTTTCCATGTAGTTCAAAGTGTTTGATGTCGGGAGTCATGATATGAGTTTGAATGATTGGAAGGAAGATGGTCAGCCGAAGCAGATGGGCGACCAAGAAAAACCTTTAAACGACGGCACATCTGCAGAATCCCAACAGGATGTTGATTTGTGGGATCACAAGCAAAACGGCGTTGTTGAAAACGAAGTTGAGGTTGTGGCTGAAGCGGTAGAAATTCAGGAAGTGGTTGAACATCCTGAGATGCCGTCTGAAAAAAACGAGAAGAAGGCCAAACGTAAAAAAGACAAGGCGAAAAAGAAAAAAAATAAAGCCGAGGATTTGAATGCGTCTGATCTGTTGGGTACGAATAAGGGCGTGGAAACCATGTTCCGCAACGCCGTACGCTCAGAGATGGAATTGTTGGCGCTGGCGGCAACCAAAGCGAATATTATGATTTCGCTGAATGGTTTTATTGTTTCTGCGCTGATGATTTCGGGCGCGTTTATTTTTTCATCATCGCCCGAATTTTTGATTCCGGCCAGTACGTTTATGATTACTGCCGCGGCGTCTATCGTGTTTGCATTGCTTTCTGCTTCTCCTGAACGTATCGGCAAAATGCAGGCGGCGCGTACATGGTTTAAGGATTTTGTCCGCGGCCGTTCTAAGCTGAGGGATTTGAAAACCCGCCTCAGCAGTACCGAAACGCGCTTTTTTGGCGGCAGCCAACCCAATATTTTGATTTATGAAGACCGTGTGAAGCTGCAAAAAGATCAATATTGGGAAATGATGCAGGAAATTATGGGCGACCGTAAACAAGTCTATCAAAAGATGAGCGACCATCTTTACTGGCTCGGTTTGTTGGCGGATAAACAGTTTAAATACATTAACTTATCTTATGCAGTATTCCGCTGGGGTTTGCTGGCTTCGTTGGCGGCATTTATCGGTGTGAAAACACTGCCGTCATTGCTGATGCCTCCGGCCAACAACGCGGCAGAGCTGCGTTCGCTGGGTATCAATATGTTTAACGGCGTATTTGAACCTTCTGCCGTACAACAGCTTCCGGACGGCAAGTTGCTGATCGCGGAAGACGAACCAAACCATGCGTTCAGTATCATCAGCATTGATAAAACCGGCAGGTTTGTGGAAGACGAGGCATTGGATACACGCGTGATTACCGGTTTCAAACGCCGTCTCAGCGACTTGGAAGCTTTAGCGCGTGACGATGAAGGCTTTATCTACGCTATGACTTCACACTCGCGCACCCGTAAAGGCAACCGCTCGCCTGACCGCGAACACCTGATGCGCTTTAAAATCCAAGACGGCAATGTGTTGGGGCTGACCAGCTACGACAATCTGACGCAGGTTTTGGAAACCGATCACAAACTGCATGATTTAATTCGCGAGCGAACCAAGGCAGAAGTGTCTTTTGAAGAAATCAATATTGAGGGCATGGCGTTTGATCCGGTGAAAAAACGTCTCGTTTTGGGATTCCGTGATCCTGAGTTCAACAACATGGCGTTGGTCGCGTTTATTAGCAATCCGAAAGATGTATTTGAGCGCAATGCCAAACCTGAGTTTGATGAAGTGGCCGTGATTGATATTGATGGCGGCGGTATCCGTTCCCTCAACTATGATCCTGTGTTGAAAACCTACGTGATTGCCAATGAAGTGAAGGATGAGAATGGACAGAAATTCTCACAACTGTGGACTTGGAGCGGTAATCCGACTGATGAACCGCAAAAAATCTCTCTGCCTAATCTGCAACACATCACCAACGTTGAAGCCGTCGATTCGATTACCGTTAACGGCAAGCCTCAAATGATTCTGATGGGTGACGAAGGTAATGCTTCGCAGAAAATTACTGCCAAGTATATGTTGGTAGATTACAGTCAACTGGGTAAACAGTAAGTTATCTTGGCTACTGAATAAAAGGCCGTCTGAAACCGATAGTTTATGGTTTCAGACGGCCTTTTTGTTTTCAGTAAAACAGGTTGATGGGTTTAAATACTCTAATTAATAATGATTAACCCAAGAACGTGGACAAGTTTCAGACGGCCTTCAAGCCATTGATGACACGTTTGTAGCAGGTATAAACCAATGCCGCACAGGCCAGCCACATAAGGATATAGAAAGTCGAATGGAAGCTACCGTCGATTGCATACCATACGGCCAATGCGCCGATAAAGAATGCGCGGTCGCTTTTGCCGAATGGCCCGTCATAACGACGTCCGTTGCCATGAACTTGTCCCAAAACGCCGCAAAACTCGGTCATTGCCGCCAGCCAAATAAACAGGGCAATTTGCACGCCGCCGAAGGGTGCGATAAAGGCAAAAGGCAGGTACAAAGCAGCATCGGCGGCAATATCGGTGATTTCATTCAAATAACCACCTAATGCCGATTGCTGGCCGAACTCCCGTGCCAGCATACCGTCCATCGCATTCAGTGCCATACGGACGAACAACCAAATCGGCAAAAGCCAGAATAATGTGGATACACTAGCAAACAATGCTAAAAGCAAACCGATCAAAATGGAAACGGCGCAGGCAAACAGAGTGACCTGATTGGCAGTAATGCCTTTTTGATACAGTCGCTTAACAATGGGGCGCAACAGGTTTTGAAATTTTGGTTTCAGGGCGTAGATGCTCATAATTATGCTATATAAAAGAAAATGAAGTGCCGTGATTATAGACGAAATCCGTTATAATCCGTCAATCTTCGAATCACGCGGTTCGCAAACCTCCCGCGTTAACAAAACTAGGAATTTACTATGGAAAAACAGCAGGCACTCGTTATTTTTTCGGGTGGGCAGGATTCAACAACCTGCCTGATTCAGGCAATTCAAACATATGGCCGTGAGAATGTGCAGGCCATCACTTTTCAGTATGGGCAACGCCACGCCATCGAATTGGAGCGCGCGCGTTGGATTGTCCAAGATTTGGGCGTGAAGCAGACAGTACTCGATTTGAGCCTGATGCAACAGATTACGCATAACGCCTTGATGGATGATAAGGCATCCATTGAAACAGCTTCAGACGGCCTGCCTAATACATTTGTAGATGGACGCAATGCTTTGTTTTTGCTTTATGCCGCTATTTACGCCAAAGGTCAGGGGATACGCCATATCATTGCCGGCGTGTGCGAAACCGACTTTTCCGGTTATCCCGACTGCCGCGATGTGTTCGTCAAGTCGATGAATGTCACGCTGAATCTGGCCATGGATTACGCTTTTCAAATCCACACGCCCTTGATGTATTTAACCAAAGCGCAAACATGGGCGCTGGCAGATGAAATGGGTGCATTGGATTATATTTGCGAGCACACGCATACCTGTTATAACGGCGTGGTTGGTGGTTGTCATGAATGCCCAAGCTGTATTTTGCGCGAGTGCGGTTTGTCGGAATATTTGGAAAGTAAAAAGGCCGTCTGAATTAAGAGGGGCATATATTTCCAATATCCAGTTGTACGAAAAGGCCGTCTGAAAAATTCATTTCAGACGGCCTTTGGCTATGTATTTTGTTCTGCTTAGAACAACAAATCTGCAGGTTCGCTGCTTGTCGGAGCATCTTTCGCAGGGGAAGAGGCAGGGGTAGTAGCCGGTTCGGAAGCGGCTTTAGGCACAGAAGCAGGAGTATCGGCCGGAGTGGTTGCCGGTTTGGCAGCAGGTTTTGCCGGTTTCACCGGAGTCGGACGAACGCTTTGTTTCGGTTCGGATGCTGCCTTGTTTGTATCGTCGGTAGCATCGACTTCGATTTCAGTTCCTTGAGGCAATACCACATCTTTAGCAGGAGCCGGTTTCGGCATGACTTTAGGTTTGCTGTAAGCATCCGTGCCGCTGGTCCATGCCAAAGACTTCAAAGGCGATTTGAGTTTCACACCTTTGGCGCAGGTCAGACAGTTTGCTGCGCCGGTGCGTCCTTTCAGGATTGCATCCACACGTGCGGCAGGAATGGTTTTGCCGTGCGCTTTTGCCCAGGCGGCAATGCTTTTTTTCAGGGCAGCCGTATCAAGGTTTTTCTTGTCGTATGGGTCACGATAGGCAGCCAGCCACAAGTTTTGGTTGGCATCTTCGTTCAGGCTCGCCATTTGGTAGATAACGGAGGCAGGAGAACCTGTTGCGATGGTTTTGGCGAATTCCAATGCGTCAGGCGATTTCATGCGCACGCAACCATGGCTACGGACGCCGGGTACGCTGGCAGGGGCATTGGTGCCGTGGATACCAAGGCTCAATTTAGGGTCACCAAGACGGACAAATACCGGGCCCAGCGGATTATTTGGGCCGGCAGGTACGCTTTTTACGCCGTCATTGCGTTCTTTTTGGATGGATTTAGGGATGTGCCAAACCGGGTTGTAGGCTTTTGCGCCGATTTTATGTTCGCCTAGATTGGTTTGGGTCATGGCTTTGCCGACGGCAACAGGATAAATTTTGCTCAGTTTGCCGTTGTCGTAGAGGAACAAACGCTGTTGCGTAATATTGATAACGACGTGTTGTCCGGAAGAGGCGGGGGAGACGTCTGGAATAAGTGTGTTTGCAGTAGTGGCCGAGGTCAGAAGGGCAGCTGTCAGGCCAAGGAATAATTTTTTCATGTCGTCTTTTTTTGTAGGGATTGAAATGAAAGTTTTTGGCGCATGATACCTGAAACTCTGTGTTTTTGTGAGAAAATATGCGCTTTCGGTATTGGAAGACAGTCAGACGGCCGGTAAGCGGCTGTCTGACGGAAACGGTATGAGTGTGAAAGAACGGTATCAAGAGGCGGAAGTTTTTTCTTTGGATTATGAGGGCAGGGGTGTTGCCAGAGTCGATGGGAAGACTGTATTCATCGGCGGTGCGCTGCCCGGAGAGCGTGTAACGTTTGCCATTCATAAAGAAAAAAAGCAGTTTGCAGAAGCTCAGGTCGAAACGGTTTTAAAACCTTCTTCCGAACGCATTGAGCCAGCTTGTTGCTATTTTGATACATGTGGCGGTTGTTCGCTTCAACATGTTTCCTTTGGCGCGCAAGTTGCATTAAAGCAACGGATTTTGGAAGAGCAGTTGGAACGGATAGGTAAGGTCAAGCCTGAGATAATTTTGCCCCCTTTATATGGTTACTCCTGGTATTATCGCGATAGAGCACGTTTAAGTGTTTCGATGGATAAGCAAGGCCGTCTGAAACTCGGTTTTCAGGCCAAAAAAAGCCATGATGTCGTCAATATCCGCCATTGCCATATTTTGCCTAAGCATGTGTCCGATAGGTTGCCTGATGTCCGCAATTTGCTGCAAAAGCTGCATGATGACGGTGTGAAAGTGAAATTTGTTGAGTTTTATTGCGGAAAAAATGTGACCGTATTCAACATTCGTTTCGTAAATCAACCGTTTGGACAAATATTAAGCGAATTGCGTAATTGGTTTGATAAGATATTGTCGGGTGCTGAAAAGGCATGGCAAATATGGCTGCAGGATCATGCCGAGTCTTTGCCGTTTTACCCTGAGAACGCGCCTGCCCTGAACTATACTTTTGCTCAATTTGATGTGGAAATGCCTTACAAGCCGGGTGATTTTACGCAGATTAATGCGCAATTGAACGAAGTGATGGTGGCAAGGGCGGTCAGGCTTTTAAACCCTCAAAAAGGGGAGAGGATTGCCGATTTGTTTTGCGGTTTGGGCAATTTTAGTTTGCCGCTGGCAAAAAGTGGTGCATCGGTTGTCGGTATTGAAGGTGCCGATTATTTGGTCGATAGGGCAAGGGAAAATGCACGCCTGAATCGTTGTGCCGAGAATATGACGTTTTCTGTTGCAGACTTGTTCGATACCGATGAAAAAACTGTTGAGTCGTGGGGGCAATTTGACAAGATGTTGCTGGATCCTCCGAGAAATGGGGCTTATGCTGTTGTCAAATCGCTACACAAGCCGTTTTTGCCTCAGAAGATAGTGTATGTTTCGTGCAATCCATCAACATTTGCACGAGATGCCGGTGTCTTGGTTGATAAGGGCTATAAGTTTAAGGCGGTAGGAATCATGAATATGTTTGCACAAACCTCGCATGTTGAATCCATTGGTGTGTTTGAGTTGTAAATTGGTATCAAGTCCTTTATGGGGGTAGGGTTTCTAATGTGAAAATGGGTGCGTTCATGTTATCATCATTCGTTTGGGGAATTAATAGCGTTGAAGTTGCGTGTAAAGCAACAGATGTTAATAAATGCAGTTTGCAGCACAAGACCGGGAGGTGTTCTTGAACTATCAACTTTTAACTATTCTTTTGCTGGTGCTTTTTTTGCTGGTGTTGTTTTTTGTTCGTCATAAACAAAGTAACAATTCAGACAAACAAAGCGCACATGCATCAAAAAGCAGCCGTACATCTGCTGCTCATACAGCCTCCTATGAGGACGGAAACGACTGGATTGAGAAAGTGAACCAGACAGTTTCCAATGCGGATAATCAAGACTGGGAATGGGGCGGAAGCGGCTCAAACGATGCAACAGCTTCTGTTTCCGCACAAGAAGTCGATCCGTTGACCGAATATCAGGTTTATAAACAGTTCGGCTATGAGAGTAAGGCTGCAGAGTCTTTGGCCGGTTATCTCAATACTTTGGAAGACGGCGCTCCGGAAAAGCTGGTTCATGAATTAATCGGTTTGAATCTGCGGGTCGGTAATATCGACATGCTGGCGGATACACTTGAGCGTCATAGTGCCTCACTTTCAGAAGATAGTGTAGCCGAATACCTGAAAGCCGGTCTGGCTTTGGATTCTACTAACCTGCGCCTGCGTGTTTTTGCCGAGCATCATCTTGGTTGGAATATGCAGGAAGTCGATCGTCAAATTGGCGAACAAAGCGGTTTCGAAGTTGCTTCCGACGGACATATTGCCTTTGAGAACGATTCGGTTGAACGTATTGTCGTTCCTGGTATGGGCAAACATGCGCCTATCGTATTAGGTAAGAAAGATTTTGGCGAAATCAGCCCTGAAGAGATGGGTGCGGTTATTGGTTTTGCCAAACCGGAACGCAGTGCAAAAATCCTGAAAGACAAGATTAGCTACGAGACTGCTTTGCATCAATACAACAAAGCAATCCAAACTTCTGCGAAGCCTGCTGGTCTCATTATCGATGCCTTGCGTCTGGATTATCAGAATGAAGAAGTAGGGCAGTTTGCCAAGCATCTGTGGAAGCTTTACCACTCTTTGGGTCAATATGGCCGTCAAGTAAAAGAACGTATGCTTGGTTGGGGTTATAGCCTTGGTTATCACGAAATTTTTGATGATTTGGAAAAAGGGCCGTCTGAACAGCAAATTAAAGAGATTGGCTTGAAACGCGGTTATATCCAGCCAAGTTCTTTGCAGATGAAAGCCAAATATCGTGAGTTGGTTCAAAAAGACTCTTCAGTCATCAGCGCGAGCTCTTCACCTGCAGATGAAGCTGTGAAAGAAGTCGAATCTTTGTTGGCCTATGGTCAGTTGGATTTGGCCATCGGTACTTTGGAACAGGCTGTTTTGCAGTATCCTCAAGAATCGCAGTTGTACATTATCTTGTTTGATTTGTACGAACGCGTTGAAGATTGGGGACGTTTGGAACAATTTCTGCGCTTGTTGCGTGAACGTGTTGTCAGCCTGCCTGAAGAGGTTGTCTTGGCAATGAGTCGTCTCTTGCAACGAATGAACCAATATTCAAAAAAATAAGATAATCGTAGAAAGTACGAGTGATGAATAATCATTTACCAAAAATTAAAACCATACGGGTTATGTTACAGGAGATGGGTGAGCAACAGCAGGCGGTATTCCGTATGGCATTTAAAATGCACAATACGACGAATTACGTCATCGTTTCCCCTGATTCTGATGAAAAACCGGATTTGGTATTGGTTGATACCGATACTCCGGCAGGTGTAGAAGCTTGGAAAGAGTCGAAGAAAACTTATCCGGAAGTACCTGTGGCTATGTTTTCTTCCGAGTTGCCGACAGTAACGACTCCTTATTTGGCTAAGCCGGTCAAATTTGATACCTTGTTTCCTGTTTTGCGCAGCCTGGCTCAAGGCGGTAATGTTTTTGAGCCGTCTGAGCAACAAGCGGCTGAAGAGAATAAAAGACAATCAAATTCCGATGGCACTAGAAAAGCAACCATTCGCCGATTTAATCCAAATAAAGGCTTGTTGGGTGCGCTGAAATTTGCCAGTCAAGGACACCAAGATATTGCCGTCTTGCATGAAGGCAAGCCGATATTAATCGTGTTTCCTAGTATTCAGCGTGTACTGTTGACAGTCACTGCCAATGAGTTGGAGAAATTGTGTAAGAACGATAACTTGGCTGTCGTGTGTAAGGCTGTTCCTGATAATCCTCAATGGAAAGAAAAAGCCAAAGTCACCATTATGTCATGCTTGTGGCAAATGGCTATTTGGACTGCATCAGGCCGTCTGATTTATCCGATGACGCCGCAAACTGTTTTTACACTCAAGCGGTGGCCAAACTTAACCCGTTTGGCACATGTTCCGGAATCTATGCGTCTGTCGGCATTTCTGACAAAAACGTCTGTTAATCTGAACATCCTCTATAAAGTTATGCCTTTAGAAATGCCTGATATTTTAAATTATTTATCGGCAACATATATGACAGGCTTTTTGGCAACAGATACAGAGTTTGCAACTGATGCGAACAATACGCCTTCGTTGAATGAACAGATTGATGTGAATAGCAAAGACGTACCTGAAACAGCAATGAGCAAAGAGGCTCAAAAAATTGCCGGTCCGTCGAAAGAACAACCTCGCGGCCTGTTGCAACGCCTGATGCGTAAGTTGCTGGGTAAATCGTAAAGGACACGTCATGAAAGAAAATAAAATTATCTTTACCGGTCCTGTTGGCGTAGGTAAAACCACTGCAATTTCAGCTTTATCTGATGAACCACCAGTTCAAACCGATGCATCCGCATCCGATATGACACTTGTCCGCAAGGGGTACACGACTGTGGCGATGGACTACGGTGTCATTCATTTGGATGAGGAAACCAAGGTTCATCTGTATGGTACGCCTGGTCAGGAGCGTTTTAATTTCATGTGGGAAATTCTGAGCCAAGGCAGTATGGGCTTGGTGCTTCTTTTGGATAATACAAGAAGCAATCCATTGAAAGACCTGCAATTCTTCTTGGATGCATTCCGGGAGTTGCTGAAAAAAGCGCCTCTGGTTGTAGGGGTAACAAAGATGGATATCCGATCCTTACCAAGCGTGGATGTTTATCAAAAATATTTAGCACAGAATAATTTTAATGTCCCGGTTTTTGAGATTGATGCGCGTCGAGAAGACGATGTAAAACAATTGGTTACTGCCATGTTGTTCTCAATTGACCCCGGATTAGAGGTATAAGATGGAAGCGACACTTTCTTTACAAGCAAATTTATATCCTAAGATTACACCGGCGGGTGCGTATTATGCTGTTTCAAATGATACGCCCAGTGCCAGCAGAACTTTATTGTATGGCCTGTTGCGTGCAGAGCCGTCTGAAACCATCAGCAGCGAAAAAATCTTGGCATGGGCGGATACCAGCGACATCAATACTGCTTTGAACCTGCTGTATCGGCTCCAACGCTTGGAATTTTTGTATGGTGATGAAGAAATCAGTACAGACGATATCCATTTGACTGACGAGCAATTGCCTACATTGTTGGGACAGTTGTCTAATTCTGGCAAGGCTTTATTGGCTGATGAAAACGGTTTGTATTTTGCCAATGCCAATTTCCATCACGAGGCTGCGGAAGAGTTGGGCCTTTTGGCGAGTGAAGTAGCCAAAATGGAAGACAAACACCGTCTTTTGATTCGCAATAACCTACATATCAATAATAGCGCATGGGGTATTTGTGATCCTTCAGGCCAAAGTGAATTGACCTTTTTCCCCCTGTATATTGGCATGACCAAGCTGATTTTGGTAATTGGTGGAATGCCTGACTTAAATAAAGAGGCTTTTGTTACTTTGGTTAAAGTGCTGTATCACCGATACGGCAGCCGTTGATTTTTGCCTGACCGATATTTATTTTAGAATGGAGCGACTATGCAACAACTATTAATCTCTGTATTAAGCGATTTGAACAATACTTCTGCGGATATCACTGCCTCTGCAGTTATTTCTACAGACGGCCTGCCGATCGCAACCATGCTGCCTTCCCACTTGAATGCAGACCGTGTAGGTGCGATGTCGGCAACGCTTTTGGCATTGGGCAATCGTTCCGTACATGAGTTGGCTTGCGGTGAGTTGGATCAGGTAATGGTTAAAGGTAAAAATGGCTATATTCTGTTGAGTCAAGCAGGTGAAAATGCAGTGTTGGTATTGATGGCAAAAGAAAGCGGTAAATTGGGCTTGATTTTGTTGGATGCGAAACGTGCAGCCAAACAAATTGCTGAAATCTTATAAAATTTTTATAAATTAAAAAGATATAAAAATATTTTTGTTTTTATATAGATTGTTGCTTGACAGGTTTCTGATATTTTCTATATAATTCCATCTTTAATTCCCCGATAGCTCAGTCGGTAGAGCGACGGACTGTTAATCCGCAGGTCCCTGGTTCGAGCCCAGGTCGGGGAGCCAAATTTTAAAACCACCATGTTACATGGTGGTTTTTATTTTATCTATTTATTAGTATTTTTAATATATTGATAATGCGTGGTGAGATGATTGCAGTTAATGCTTCAATTTTCAGACGGCCTACCAGCATATTTAAATATCTCATTTATTTTTTTAGCTATACATAATATTTATAGAAGAAATAATATCTTATTGTTATCTATGGAAAACGCACATACATTACATTCTTCACCACGCTTTCGGTTCGCATTAAAAAATGCGGCATGGCATTTGTTGATTAGTCTGATTTTGGCAGGATTGGCCGCTTTGTTAGTATTTGGAGTTTGGTATCCTTATCCGTATGCCGAGCTGACAGGCGGATTGGCTTTATATAAACTGGTCATTTCAGTAGATATTGTTTGCGGCCCGTTGCTGACTTTGATTCTTGCCAGTCCGAGCAAAAAACTTAAAGAGAGGATTGTTGATTTTTCCTTAATCGGCATGATTCAGCTGGCTGCTTTAATTTATGGTTTGTGCAACGTATCTTTGGCGCGTCCAGTGGTTTCCGCATTCGAAACCGATAGGATAAATGTGGTAACTGCTGCAGAAATTGATGTAAATGATTTGAGCCATGCTCCGAAGGATTTGCAGGATTTATCTTGGTTTGGCGTACGCCGTGTTGGGTTGCGTGAAGCGATGAGCCCGGACGAAGCTAACCAAGGTCTTGATTTGTCTTTGAAAGGTGTTGAACCGAGTATGAGGCCTTCTTGGTGGTTGCCAGATTCGCAGCAGGAACGTGAGAAAATTCGTAAAGCAATGAAACCGTTGTCTGTCTTGGCAAAAGCCCGTGGCATGAATGAGGAGTCAATTTTGGAACAGGCTTCGCTGAGAAATGATGGGAAAGAGTTGTATTTCTTGCCGTTTACCAGTGCGCGAAGTAAAGAATGGGTTGTGATATTGAATGAACAGGCAGATTTCTTGGGTTATGCGCCGATTGATGGTTTTATCAAGTAAGAAAAGGCCGTCTGAAAGCTGGTAAGTGCTGGTATAGGCTGTTTTTAAAAGAAAATATGCTGTCAGATTTTGCCTTTCTTTCGTCAAACTGATAAACTGATTGCCATTATTGTTGATCGAGGTATAAATTTTTCATGAAAGACGCAGAGCAGAGTAGTTGTTATACCGCTTCTTTCCCTTTATTTATGTCCGAACTTTGGCAGTCTGTCCGTTTTAAGCGGAGCGGCTGCCTTTTTGTATTTTAAAGGAACACAATCATTATGGATTTCAGTTGGTTGGCAGAGCCGCATACTTGGATAGGCTTTGCCACGCTTCTGGTTTTGGAAGTTGTTTTAGGTATTGATAACCTTGTTTTCGTAGCGATTTTGGCAAACAAGGTTAAGCCGTCGCAACGTGATAAGGCGCGGATAACGGGCTTGGGCTTGGCCGTTGTTATTCGGATTTTCATGCTGGGCTTTATGGCGCACATCATGACGCTGACGCGTCCTTTGTTTGAGTTGGGCGGCCTGGAGATTTCCGGTAAAGACATGATTATGTTTGCCGGCGGTATTTTCCTGCTTTATAAAGCGACTACCGAGCTGCACGAACGACTTGAAGGCCACAATCAATTTGCTGTTGCTGAAGGGCAGAAGAAGCATTCTGCTTTTTGGGGCGTTGTGGCGCAAATCTTGATTTTGGATGCAGTTTTCTCTATCGATTCTGTTATTACGGCAGTGGCGATGGTGGATCATATTGTGGTGGCAATGGGTGCGGTTGTTGTGGCGATGACGGTGATGATTTCTGCCAGCAAACCGTTGACTGCCTTTGTGGACAAGCATCCAACCGTTGTGATGTTGTGTTTGGGTTTCTTGTTGATGATTGGTTTCAGCCTGATTGCAGAAGCCTTCCATTTCCATATTCCGAAAGGCTATTTGTATGCGGCGATTGGCTTCTCGATTTTGATCGAACTGTTTAATCAGGTTTCGCAAAAGAATGCCCGTAAAAATGACTATATCAGCACTTCTTGGCGTAAGCGTACCGCTGAAAATGTGTTGGGCATGATGGGTATCCGCGAAAGCATTTTGGCAAAAGCAGGCGACAACGGCGGCGATGACGAGCATTTTGAAGAAAACGAAAAATCCATGATTCGCAGCGTGCTGACTTTGGCGGAACGCCCGATTATGGGCGTGATGATTCCGCGTCGGGAAATCGAGAAATTGGATATTTCCCAAAGTCGGGAAGAACAAAATGCGCAGTTGAAAAATACGCCGTATAGCCGTTTGTTGGTTGTCGGTAAGGCAGGTGTAGATGAGCCTTTGGGCTATATCAGTAAAAAAGATTTGCTGAACCAGCTGCTTGAATCGGGAGAAATCAATATTCAGACGGCCTTGCGCCAGCCATTGATTTTGCCGGACAGTACGACGGCGTTAAATGCGATTGAATTGTTCCGTCAAAGCAGCGCGGATTATGCGTTGGTGGTGGATGAATTTGGCGCGGTGTTGGGTATGGTGACCATGAAAGATTTGTTGGAAACCATTGCCGGTGAGTTCCCAGAGGAATTCGAGCGTGAGGAAGAAGAAGCTGCTCCAGCCAGCCAGGATGAAACGCTGTCTGTGGATGGTGCATTGGAGTATGTGGAATTGGCTTCCCAGTTAAATCTGCCTGCTCAAGAAGAAGATGCGGACTTCCATACTGTTGCCGGCTTGATTATGGAAGAATTGCAAAGTATTCCTGATGTGGGCGACTTCATCGATTATCATGGCTGGCGTTTTGAAGTGGTTGAGAAGGACGGACAACGGATTGCCCGTGTGAAAATCAATCGTTTGCCGGAAGAAGAATAAGGAAAGGCTAATATAGTAAAGGCCGTCTGAAAATGTTCAGACGGCCTTTTTAT
Organism: Neisseria sp. P0008.S004; assembly: GCF_051962755.1. Lineage (NCBI taxonomy): Bacteria > Pseudomonadati > Pseudomonadota > Betaproteobacteria > Neisseriales > Neisseriaceae > Neisseria > Neisseria sp. P0008.S004. The sequence goes on along the minus strand of NZ_JBQCUZ010000003.1, from coordinate 49,553 downwards.
TGATTTAACTTTAGTTGCCGTAATGTCCTGAGCCTAAAATTCGGTGTGAATGTGCGCCGGTTGCATGGTGGGGATTGCTCGGGACTTGATTGCACCAACAGGCTGCAAGCCAGGCAAAAGCGGCGGCTTCCACCCATTGCGGGTCAAGATGGAGCTTGGCTGTACTGTGCAATTTGGTGTCGGGAGAAAACAGGGTTTCCAAGTCTTGCATCAAAACAGGATTGCGGATGCCGCCGCCGCAGATATAAAGATGATGAATCACCGGAGCAGCTTGTTTGGCCGCGTCAAAAATGGTTTGTGCGGTATAAAAGACCAATGTACGTATCACATCTTCCGGCTTTTCATTACCTTTCAGATGGCCTTGAAGCCAGCTTAGGGAAAACAACTCTCGGCCTGTACTTTTGGGATAAGGGCGGCTGAAATAAGGATGGTCGAGCAGGGAAGCGAGCAGATCAGGGAGGATTTTGCCTTGTGCAGCTTTTTCCCCGTTTTTGTCGTAAGGCTGCTGCCAAATATGTTGCATCCATGCATCCATCAGCATATTGCCGGGGCCGGTATCGAAGCCGAAAGAAGGGCTGTCGTGTGGGAGGATACTGATATTGGAAATACCGCCAATGTTGAGTACGGCGCGGGTTTCATTCGCATCTTGAAACAGCGCTTCGTGAAAGGCTGGAACGAGGGGTGCACCTTGGCCGTTGCAGGCAAGGTCGCGGCTGCGAAAGTCGCCGACAGTGAAAATGCCGGTCAGTTCAGCTAACAGGGAGAGGTTGACCAGTTGAATGCTGTAACCGTGTTCAGGCGCATGGCGGATGGTTTGTCCGTGGCAGCCGATCGCGGCAATGTCTTTGGCCGACAGGTTTTGTTCTGCCAATAGTTGTTGGACGGTTTGGGCGTATAGGCGGCTGAGTGTTTGCGCCAGGATATTGCTTCTGTGCAATTCATTTTCGCCTATGTCTTGCAGTGCCAACAATTCTTGGCGCAGGCCGTCTGAATAGGGTAGAAAGCTGTGGGCAACGGCTCGTTGCCATTGCTTGCCCTGCATTTGAATCAGTACGGCATCGGCACCGTCCATGCTGGTTCCTGACATGATGCCGATATAGTATTGGGGTTGCATTTCGGTTACAGAAAGAGAAGGTAAAACGACATTTTAACGCCTTTTGACGTTTTTACGGGAATTTCGGCATTTAATGTAAATAGTTGGTGCAAGAAAGATTACAAAAAGGTTAAAATAACGCGACTCAACATGTTTTCCAAAAGGAAACTTTCCATGGCTCAAACTCAGTCGAGTGCGAACTTGAAGCTGATTAATACGGTTTTTGCCGCTATGCTTGTGAGCATGGTCGGCTATTTTATTTATTGGGGTTTGGGTTATACCCACTACAACCACTCAGTCCTGTTTATCCTTGCTACCTTTTTCGGCGTCTTCATGGCGTTTAATGTGGGTGGTAATGATATTGCCAACTCTTTCGGTACAAGTGTCGGCTCCGGCACATTGACCATTCCGCAAGCTTTGCTGATTGCGGCAGTATTTGAAGTCAGCGGCGCAGTGATTGCCGGCGGCGAGGTAACAGATACCATCCGTAAGGGTATTATCGATTTGAATGGCATGCATCTGGATCCGATGCAGTTTGTCTTTATTATGATGTCTGCGCTTTTGGCTGCGGCATTGTGGCTGCTTTTCGCATCACGCAAAGGTCTGCCGGTTTCCACGACACATGCCATTATCGGCGGTATCGTCGGTAGTGCCTTGTGTATGGCGGCATTGAACGGTGTGGATTCCGTTGCGCTGATTCAATGGGACAAGTTGGGCGAAATTGCCTTGTCTTGGATTTTGTCTCCGGTATTGGGCGGTATCGTTTCCTATCTGTTGTTTTCACGAATTAAGAAAAACGTTTTGGACTACAACTCTTGGGCCGATAATACGCTCAAAGGCATCAAGCTGGAGAAGAAAGCCTATAAAGAAGAACACCGCCTGTTTTTTGAAGCCTTGAGTGAATCTGAAAAAGTCGAATACGCCACCAAAATGGCGCACGATGCCCAAATTTATGATGAGCCGGACTTTGATCCTGAAGAATTGCAGTCTGAGTATTATCGCGGTCTGCACCGCTTTGACAGCCGTAAGGGCGAAGTAGATTCTTACAAAGCCCTGCACTCTTGGGTGCCGTTTATCGCTTCTGTCGGCGGCATGATGATTGCGGCCATGTTGATTTTCAAAGGTCTGAAAAATCTGCATTTGGGCATGAGCAACGTCAACAGCTTCCTGACCATTTTCATGATCGGTGCGGCTATTTGGATGGGTACGTTTGTATTTGCCAAAAGTTTAAAACGCAAAGATTTGGATAAATCGACTTTCCAAATGTTCTCATGGATGCAGGTATTTACCGCTTGCGGTTTCGCATTCAGCCATGGTGCGAACGATATTGCCAATGCGATTGGTCCGTTTGCCGCGATTATGGATGTGTTGCGTACCAACAGCATTACTGCCCAAAACGCCGTGCCGCCGATTGCCATGTTGACTTTCGGTATCGCTTTAATCGTCGGTTTATGGTTTGTCGGCAAAGAAGTGATTAAAACCGTAGGCACCAGCTTGGCAGAGATGCATCCCGCGTCAGGCTTCTCAGCCGAGCTTTCTGCTGCCGCCGTCGTGATGGCCGCATCATTTATGGGCTTGCCTGTTTCCAGTACCCATATCTTGGTAGGTGCAGTTTTGGGTATCGGCTTGGTTAACCGCAATGCCAACTGGAAATTGATGAAACCGATCGGCCTTGCTTGGGTTATTACCTTGCCTGCTGCTGCCGTTTTGTCTGTTGTCAGCTATTTGGTTTTGCAAGCCGTGTTTTAATTGATTGCTTGATTTCAAAAGGCCGTCTGAAAGATAGATTTCAGACGGCCTTTACTTATTTTTGTAAAGGATAGATTTTAGTTTGTTTTAACGATGCACAAATCATGCTTTTCAATGTTTGAACTGATACAAGAATAATCAAGGTAATAGAGAAATACCTTATTAGGAATATCTTGGAAAAGATTTTGGGGTTTAGTGAGGATAAACAAAGCTATTTTTAATTAGTCTGCTATAAGGTTAAGGTAATAAAAAAGCCCCAATTCATCGACGTTTAAGTGTCGTATTGAATTGGGGTTTTTCTATTTAGTGTAAGCCTTTACGGCCGTCTGAACATTATTCAGCAGCTTCGTTGGTCTCGGCTTGAGTAGGAGCTACTTCTGCTTCTGTAGTAGCCTTAGCGGCTTGACGTTCGGCTTGTGCAGCCAATGCCTGTTGAACGGCTGGGTGCTGTTGGGCAATGGTTTGTTCTTCTGTACTGACTTCGCCTTTGAAGCGGTTGTTCAAGTCAAAACGTTTGCCGCCGCGAGCCAGGGCTTTCAGATAGCGCGGACGGCGGCAGTGGTTGGCCAGTACGCGTGCAATCAGTGCTGGGTCGTATTGGGGCAGGGCGGCAACCAAGTCTTGGTCGATACCGACGGCCAACGGTTTGAATCGTTTGAATACATCATATTTGCCGTAAATGTGGTCGGCAATCATGTCTGTCTGTTTTTTCTTGCTCATAGTTTGGACGGCAGATTTCAGCGCAGCGCCCAAAGCGGTTTCTTGTGCCATTGCGGTTGTATTCCTCTAATATAAATCCGTATTTTCGTCATACGGCAATAAGGTGCTATTGTAGTATAAAGACTGGGATTTGGCTAAATTTTTCTGAGAATATTCAGAAATAAACGGTTATTTTTCCAATTTGGCAATGTCTGGTGTATTAACCTGAACATCGGCATTTTGCGCACGATGGCGTAAGGCGTGGTCAATCAATACCAATGCCAGCATGGCTTCTGCAATCGGAGCAGCGCGTAATCCGACGCAGGGGTCGTGGCGGCCGTGTGTGGCAAGCTCGACAGGGTTGCCCTCTATATCAATGCTCCGGCGCGGTGTGGCGATGGAGCTGGTGGGTTTGATGGCAATATTTACATGAATGTCTTGTCCGGTGCTGATGCCGCCCAAGATGCCGCCTGAGTGGTTGGATAGAAAGCCTTGTGGCGTGAGCTCGTCACCGTGTTCGCTGCCACGTTGCGTTACGCTATTAAAACCTGCACCGATTTCCACGCCTTTGACAGCATTGATGCCCATCATGGCATAGGCAATTTCTGCATCGAGGCGGTCAAAAACCGGTTCGCCCAAGCCAACAGGGACGTTGGCTGCTTCGATATGAAGTTTTGCGCCGACAGAATCCAATGATTTGCGCACGCTGTCCATATAGTTTTCCAAGTCTTCAATTTGGCTTTGGTTTGCTGCAAAAAAAGGATTTTGGGAAATATATTTGTAACCTTCAAACTGGATTTCTTTTTCACCGACTTGGGTAACGTAAGCGGTAATTTCCGTGCCGAATTTTTCTTTCAGCCATTTTTTTGCAACTGCTCCGGCTGCAACGCGGGCAGCGGTTTCGCGGGCGGAACTTCTACCGCCGCCGCGATAGTCGCGTGTACCGTATTTGTGCCAGTAGGTGTAATCGGCGTGTCCGGGACGAAAACTGGTGGCGATATTGCCATAGTCTTTGCTGCGTTGGTCGGTATTGCGGATCAGGAGGGCGATGGGGGTACCGGTGGTTTTGCCTTCGAATACGCCGGAGAGGATTTCGACTTGGTCGGCTTCGCGGCGTTGGGTAACGTGGCGGCTGGTGCCGGGTTTGCGACGGTCAAGGTCAAATTGGATATCCGCTTCGCTCAATTCTAATCCGGGCGGGCAGCCGTCAATGATGCAGCCCAAGCCTGCGCCGTGGCTTTCGCCGAAAGTGGTAACGGTAAAGATTTGTCCGAAGGTATTGCCTGCCATAGGGATACTCTTTTGAAATTGGGTTTGGAAATTTTTTGCTTATTTGGATAATTCTCAGGCCGTCTGAACGGTGAAACGAGAATCTTTGATTTCGTTTTTACACTTATTCAGACGGCCTTTTGAGATGACTGCTTAGTTTAATTTACCGTGGCACTGTTTGTATTTCAGGCCGCTGCCGCAAGGGCAAGGATCGTTGCGGTGAACAATCAGGCCATTTTGTGCAAGCGCTTCAGGGCTGAAGTCTGTGCCGTCAGGATCGAATGCTTCGGTAACCAAATCGGTTTGCGATTGACCTAGCAATTCTTCCATATCAGGCGCATCGGAGTGGACGGTTTGAACATCGCTGACGCTTTGTGCGGCAGTATGGTCGTATTCGCTGTTGCGCTCGATTTGAACGGCGGTCAGCAAAGCGGCAATGTTTTGTTTGATACCGCGCCACAGATTTTCAAACATGGCGAAAGCTTCGCGTTTGTATTCCTGTTTCGGATTTTTCTGAGCATAGCTGCGCAGGTGGATGCCTTGGCGCAGGTAGTCCATAGCGGCGAGGTGTTCGCGCCATTGGTTGTCGATAACTTGCAGCATAACATTGCGTTCGAAGTCAGACATGGCCTGTTTGCCGACCAATTCGACTTTCTCGGCATATTCGTCTTCGATGCGTTTGATGAGGCGCTCTTTAATGTCTTGGTTGTCCAAAGTGCTGTCTTCTTTCAGCCAGCCTTTAATATCGACATGCAGGCGGAAATCGGCGGCAAGTTGGTGCTCCAGTGCCGGAATGTCCCATTGCTCTTCCATGCTGTCAGGCGGGATGTGGTAATCAACCAAGTCGCTGATAACGTCGGCGCGGATTTCGCGGGTCAAATCGCTGACGTCTTTGCTGGTCAGGATTTCGTTACGTTGATGGTAAATCACTTTACGTTGGTCGTTGGCAACGTCATCGTATTCCAAAACCTGTTTACGCATATCGAAGTTGCGGCCTTCGACTTTACGTTGCGCGCCTTCGATTTGACGGGTCAGCAGGCCGTGTTCGATGGCAACGCCGCGTTCAGGTGCCAGACGGTTGAGGATGGCAGCGGCACGGTCGAGTGCAAACAGGCGCAATAATGGGTCTTCAAACGACAGATAGAAACGGCTGGAGCCGGGGTCGCCCTGACGGCCCGCACGACCGCGCAACTGGTTGTCGATACGGCGGCTTTCATGGCGTTCTGTACCGATAATGTGCAAACCGCCTGCGGCCACAACTTGGTCGTGTTCAGCTTGCCAACCGCTTTCAAGGGCTGAAATTTGCGCTTGTTTTTGCTGTTCGCTCAAGGTTTCATCGGCATGGATGGCTTCGATTTGATGTTTGAGGTTGCCGCCCAAGACAATATCGGTACCGCGGCCGGCCATGTTGGTGGCAACGGTAATCGCGCCGACTTTACCGGCTTGAGCGACAATTAATGCCTCGCGCTCGTGTTCTTTGGCGTTCAGAACGTTATGCGGCAGACCTGCTTTATGTAATAAGTCAGAAACCAGTTCGGAGTTTTCGATGCTGGTTGTGCCGACCAAAACCGGTTGGCCGTTTTTATGGCATTCGGCGATGTCTTTGACAACGGCTTCAAATTTTTCTTCGGCTGAGCGGAAGATTTGGTCGTTGAAGTCTTTACGTTGTACAGGACGGTTGGTCGGGATGATGACGGTTTCGAGGTTGTAAATGCTTTGGAACTCGAAGGCTTCGGTGTCGGCCGTACCAGTCATACCGGACAGTTTGCTGTACAGGCGGAAGTAGTTTTGGAAGGTAATAGATGCAAGCGTTTGGTTTTCGCGTTTGATTTCTACGCCTTCTTTAGCTTCAACAGCTTGGTGCAAGCCTTCGGACCAGCGGCGGCCGGCCATCAGACGGCCTGTAAATTCGTCCACAATCACGATTTCGCCGTCTTGAATGACGTAATGTTGGTCTTTGTGGAACAGGGTGTGTGCGCGCAATGCCGCCATGAGGTGGTGCATCAGGGAAATATTGGCGGCAGAGTAGAGCGAATCGTTTTCCTGCAATAAGCCCATTTGGGTCAGGATTTGCTCGGCGTGTTCGTGACCGGCTTCGCTCAGGATGACTTGGTGTGCTTTTTCATCTACCCAGTAATCGCCTTCGCCTTCTTCGGTTTCTTGGCGGATAAGGTGGGCAGGAACAGCGTTCATTACACGGTAGAGCTGGATGTTGTCATCCGCCTGGCCGGAAATAATCAGCGGCGTACGCGCTTCGTCAATCAGAATGGAGTCCACTTCGTCGACAACGGCAAAGTTCAATTCACGTTGAACTTTGTCGTATTGGTCGGTCACCATATTGTCGCGCAGGTAGTCGAAACCGAACTCGTTGTTTGTACCGTAAGTAATGTCGGCACCATAAGCAGTTTGGCGTTCAAAAGGTTGCAAATCGGCGACGATCACGCCGACGCTCAAGCCTAAGAAGTTGTACAACGGCTCCATAATGCTCGCGTCACGGGAGGCGAGGTAGTCGTTTACGGTAACGACGTGTACGCCTTTTCCTGACAATGCATTCAGATAAACGGCAAGGGTGGCCACCAGAGTTTTACCTTCACCGGTACGCATTTCGGCGATTTTGCCGTTGTGCAGGACCATACCGCCGATCAGCTGTACATCAAAGTGGCGCATGCCCAATACACGGCTCGATGCTTCGCGGCAGACGGCAAAGGCTTCGACCAAGATGTCGTCCAGGCTTTGTCCATCGGCGAGACGTTGTTTGAATTCGGCTGTTTTAGCTTGCAGTTCTGCATCGCTCAAGGCCTGCATTTGTTTCTCAAGCGCGTTGATTTTGGCAACGGATTTACGATATTGTTTCAGCAGGCGGTCGTTGCGGCTGCCGAAGATTTTCTTAGCAATGTTTGTCAGCATGAATAATTCCTGCGCCTTGATATAATAGTGGGCGAAATTGGGATTTTAACACAAGCGCTTGTATAACGCGGTAATGCTGTTTGAAATAAAGGCGGTTTTGCTGTATTTCAATTGTAATTGTTTGGTTAATTTACTGAGAGGCCGTCTGAAATATATGGATTTAGCACAATTAGGCAAGCGCGATCATTTATTGGCGGGCTTGTTGCAACAATCGCAACAATGGCGGAAATTGGATGCAAAAATCAAAACGGTTTTGCCGGCCAACCTGCATCTGCATTTTCAGACGGCCTGCGTAGAAGACGGAAGATTGGTCTTGCTTGCCGCCAACAATATGGCTGCTTCGCGTTTGAAGATGATCCTGCCTGCCATGTTGCCCAAGTTGCAAGCATTGCATGCAGGGGTAAGGGAAGTGGTGGTCAGGGTAGTCCCCAAGCCTCCGACTCAGCCGAAAACCAATAGTTTGCGATTGAGCGAGGCAGCTTTAGACAGTTTTGACGAGGCGGCAGCCAAATTGGAAGGCAAACATCCCGAATTGGCGGCGGCATTGGCAGAATTGGTACGCAAGCACAGCCGTTAAAATTATGTCAGATGAGATTATTGTTAATAAATGTTAAAACTTATTTCATTCGGATGATAGCATCTAATACTAAAGAAATACGACCTAGAAAGTATCTGTTTTCTTTTAGGTAAACTGATGTAAACTTGGCTTGAAACTTTGATTTCGTGTGAAGTTTGTAGCAAAATAACGCCTGAATTTCACATCACGCTATGCGGATAAATTTTAGTTTGGCGTTTGCCTTTTATTAATATATTCGTGTGGTGCTATTAATAGAACTTAACAAAACTCTCATCATTAGGAGATACATCAATGAAAGCTTATCTGGCTCTGATTTCCGCTGCCGTTATCGGCTTGGCTGCATGCTCTCAAGAAGCTGCAAAACCTGCTGAAGCCCCTGCTGCTTCCGAAGCTGCCCCTGCAGAAACTACTGCACCTGCTGATGCAGCTCCTGCTTCTGAAGCCGCTCCAGCCGACGCTGCCGCTGCTCCTGCTGCCGGCAACTGCGCGACTACTGTTGAAGCCAACGACGCTATGCAGTTCAACACTAAAGAAATCCAAGTAAGCAAAGCTTGTAAAGAATTCACCATCACCCTGAAACACACCGGTACCCAACCTAAAGCCAGCATGGGTCACAACATTGTTATCGGTAAAACTGAAGACATGGACGGTATTTTCAAAGATGGCGTTGGCGCAGCTGACACTGACTACGTTAAACCTGATGATGCACGCGTTGTTGCCCACACCAAACTGATCGGTGGCGGCGAAGAATCTTCTTTGACTCTGGATCCTGCCAAACTGGCTGACGGCGAATACAAATTCGCTTGTACCTTCCCAGGTCACGGTGCTTTGATGAACGGTAAAGTTACTTTGGTTGACTAATCCGCCTCAAGTTCGAAAACAGACAGCCTGCCTTGCGCAGGCTGTTTTGTTATAATCTGGAAACATTAATTTAAGAATAAATCCTATGAATCCGTTTGAAACCAAAAGCGTTACTTTTGCCGAACCCATTGAAATGCTGTACGCCTGCCACGGCAAAGTGCGCCGTTTCTGCAATCAGGTTGCCATGTTGTCGGACTATATTGCCGAAAACGGCTGCAATCAAGTCGTTTTGCAAACCATCCGCCAAATTGCCCAGTATTTCAATATTGCCGCACCGTTGCACCATGAAGATGAAGAAGAAAACTTCTTTCCGCTTTTGTTGCAATACGCGCCGCAAGCACAAGAAAGCGTTGACGAGCTGTTGCGCCAACATGTCAGCCTGCATAGCAACTGGGACGGCGTAGCGGCTGAATTTGCCAAGCTTGAAGCAGACAACGCCTATATCCCTGATGCCGAAGCATTCACGCGTTTTGTCGCAGGATATGATATCCATCTGGCGATTGAAGAGCCGCTGTTTGATATGGGCAAAACCTTTATCCCCAAAGAAAAATTGACCGAAATCGGCGAAATTATGGCCGCACGCCGCCGCAAATAAGGCCGTCTGAAACAATCGTCTCAAGGAATACACTATGCTGACCCCAAAAAGTTGCAATTTGTTCAATATCCCTTTTTTCCAGTTTTCCCAGCTTAAAAAATACCAGCCTGAAAGCATTCCGCAAATCAAGGCAGACTATAAAGAAAACTGGCAGGTATGGCAGCAGCTGATCCAGCAGGTTGCCGCTGAATTGGGTGCGCCGTTCGCGCCGCCGCATATCGAACGCTGGTGTAACGGCTGGCAGGTCCGCGCTCATTTCTTTGCCTATTTCAAATACGAACAATATAAAAATTCCGCAGCGATTTTATCGATTTTGCTCAACCGTCGCCGCCTGAGCGTCAGCTTGGATTGGCATTGCTATAAAGCCGATGTTTCCCCAATTGCGCTGCCTGATTACAACCGCTGGCTGGATAATTTTGATACTGAAAAATACGCTTCATTCGATATGTGGCACGGTGCGGAAAGCGAATATGATGATTATCGTACCGTCTCCCAACAAAGCGACGGCGATAGAAAGCTTCGAGACGACAAAGATTTCTTCTGCATCGGGAAACACATCGAACGCGATGATTTAGGCAAGCAGGATGTCGCGAAATGGATAGTGGAAACAGTGGAAGACTTACTGCCGCTGTATGAAGCTTGTCATGGAAAATAACTCAGAATACCGAAAGGCAGACTGCCCATTCAGTATCTTCAAATAAACTCAAGGCCGTCTGAAAATTATATTCAGAACGTTTCAGACGGCCTGTTTCTCAAAGTGAGCAAATATGACCGAAACTCAATCCTTAGAGCTTGCCAAAGCGCTGATTTCCCGCCCGTCCGTTACGCCGGATGACCAAAACTGCCAACAACTACTGGCCGAACGTCTGCAAAAAATCGGTTTTGCCGTAGAAGAGCTTTATTTTGGCGACACCAAAAATGTTTGGTTGCGACGCGGTACTCAGGCTCCGGTGTTCTGCTTTGCCGGACATACCGACGTCGTGCCGACAGGCCCTGTTGAAAAATGGGATTCGCCACCGTTTGAACCGACCGAGCGTGAAGGCCGTCTGTATGGCCGCGGCGCGGCGGATATGAAAACCAGCATTGCCTGTTTTGTTACCGCCTGCGAGCGATTCGTTGCCGAAAATCCCAATCATCAAGGCAGCATCGCGCTCCTGATTACTTCGGACGAAGAGGGTGATGCGCTGGACGGTACGACCAAAGTCGTCGATGTGTTGAAAGCGCGCGGCGAGTTGATTGATTACTGTATCGTCGGTGAACCGACTGCCGTGGATAAATTAGGCGATATGTTGAAAAACGGCCGCCGCGGCTCGCTGTCGGGCAATCTGACCGTCAAAGGCAAGCAAGGCCATATTGCCTATCCGCATTTGGCAATCAATCCCGTGCATACTTTTGCCCCGGCCTTGTTAGAGCTGACACAAGAAGTCTGGGACGAGGGCAACGAATACTTTCCACCGACCAGTTTCCAAATTTCCAATATCAACGGCGGTACAGGCGCGACCAATGTTATTCCGGGCGAGCTGAACGTCAAATTCAATTTCCGCTTTTCTACCGAGTCCACCGAAGAAGGACTGAAACAACGCGTCCACGCCATTTTGGACAAACACTGCGTGCAATATGATTTGCAGTGGTCTTGTTCCGGCCAACCGTTTTTAACTCAGGCCGGAAAACTGACCGATGTGGCGCGCGAAGCCATTGCCGAGATTTGTGGCGTTGAGGCCGAATTGTCCACTACCGGCGGTACTTCGGATGGACGCTTCATCAAAGCCATTGCCAAAGAACTCATCGAATTAGGCCCGTCTAACGCGACCATCCACCAAATCAACGAAAACGTACGTTTGGAAGATATTCCGAAGCTGTCGGCAGTATATGAAGGTATGTTGAAACGTTTGTTTAAGTGAAAAAGGCCGTATAGGCTTTGAAAAACGATAGGGCGATATGATTCTTTTGCTCTTTTTGTTTTCGTTTAAGTTATCGATAATTGGACAAGGCAAAATATGATTACTCTGCCTTCTTTAAACGACCTTCCATCAAGGTGGAATGAAATCCGAGAGCAGTTGGAAACTGACTTTCCCGTTACTCTCGAAGCCTTGCTGCACGAGCGTCTTACGGAACACGAAGCCAAGCAGTTCGAGCAGGATTTTATCGACCGTATCGGCTGCACGCCCGAAGAATATGTCCGTATCCGCCGAGCCATCCGTCTGTTGGAAGCGCGTTATCCTGATAGTCCGAACGAACTGACTGCGGCCGCGGTTGCCACGCCGTTGGGTGAGATGTTGGCGGTGTTCGGCAGTAAGGGTTTGTGTCTGCTGGAATTTGTCGGGCAGAAACATATGGAACAGGAAATCATGGCTGTCCAAAAAGCTTTGAACGGACAGTTTATTTTCCAAGAAAATGAGCAAACGCAACTTTTGCGTCAAGAATTGGATTTATACTTCCAAGGCCGTCTGAAAGTTTTTGCGACACCTTTGGAAACGATAGGTACAGCCTTTCAGCAGCAGGTGTGGAATGCGCTGCTGACCATTCCTTACGGCGAAACGCGCAGTTATAAGGAGCAGGCGCAACAGTTGGGTAATCCTAAAGCCATTCGTGCCGTTGCCGCTGCAAACGGGCAGAACAAGGTGTCTATCCTGATTCCCTGCCACCGTGTCATCGGCAGCGATGGCAAGCTGACCGGCTACGCAGGCGGTTTGAACCGCAAACAATCGTTGCTTGCCTTGGAGCGAGGTGAAGTTCAGACGGCCTTGTTTTGATAGAGGATAAGGAGCCGCGCTTCGGGCAGGCTTCGCATTCTGAAAAATTGAGCAGCAGAAGGTCGGGGAAGCCCGGAAAAATCTGCATGGAGAAAAATGTTGGGCAACCCCCACGCTAGAAAAAGAGAAATAAGACATGAGCCTGAAAAACCGCCATTTTTTAAAACTTTTGGATTTTACGCCGGAAGAAATCACTACCTATCTCGACCTTGCCGCCGAATTGAAGGCCGCTAAAAAAGCAGGGTGCGAGGTGCAGCGGATGCAGGGAAAAAACATTGCCCTGATTTTCGAGAAAACATCAACCCGCACCCGTTGCGCGTTTGAAGTGGCTGCGCGTGATCAAGGGGCAGGGGTAACTTATCTGGAGCCGTCTGCCAGCCAAATCGGGCATAAGGAAAGCATTAAGGATACGGCGCGTGTTTTAGGGCGGATGTTTGACGGTATCGAGTATCGCGGCTTTGGACAGGATGTGGTGGAAGAGCTGGCCAAGTATGCAGGCGTGCCTGTGTTCAATGGTTTGACCAACGAGTTTCACCCGACTCAAATGCTCGCTGATGCGCTGACGATGCGCGAGCATAGCGACAAGCCTTTGAACCAGATTGCGTTTGCCTATGTCGGCGATGCGCGTTACAACATGGCCAATTCGTTGCTGGTGTTGGCTGCGAAACTGGGCATGGATGTGCGTATCGGTGCGCCGAAAAGTTTGTGGCCGTCTGAAAACATTATCGAGACGGTGCAGGCTGTTGCCAAAGAGACCGGCGGACGGATTCTGTTGACGGAGAATGTGAAAGAAGCCGTGAAAGGCGTGGATTTTATCCATACCGATGTGTGGGTCAGCATGGGTGAGCCTAAAGAGGCGTGGCAGGAACGTATCGATTTGCTGAAAGATTACCGAGTTACGCCCGAATTAATGGCCGCGGCGGAAAATCCGCAAGTTAAATTTATGCACTGTCTGCCTGCTTTCCATAATCGCGAAACCAAAGTCGGCGAATGGATTTATGAGACATTCGGCCTGAATGGTGTGGAAGTAACGGAAGAAGTTTTTGAAAGCGAAGCCAGCATCGTGTTTGATCAGGCAGAAAACCGGATGCACACGATTAAAGCGGTGATGGTGGCGGCATTGGGCGATTGATTGTTACGCTCAATATTGCTTACTGCTTCATTTAATAGAGATTAAATAAAGGCCGTCTGAAAGAAAGACTTTCAGACGGCCTTGTCGTTTGATTGGATTTATTGCCAAATCAGGACTTTGGGTTCGGGTGTTACTTGATAGCCTTCTTTACGCAGTAGTTCGATTAGACCTTTTTCGCTGGGTAAATGGGCAATGCCGACAGCAAAGAGGGTACTTTGTTTGGCAGATTGCTTGCGGATTTCAGGCAGCCATGCCAAGTTGCGACGGATCAGAAGGTCGTTTTTCAGCCAATCGGACATAGCTTTGGCGTATTTGGTATCAACAAGTTTGAGGGTGCGTTGTTCGGTTTCTTCCAAAAGTGGGATGAGTTCTTCAAAGCGGCCGTCTGAATAGGCTTGATGGAGTTTTTTGACATCTTCGGTTTCTTCTTTATAGGTTTTAATACTGGCTTTCAGAAAGTTGAGCATGGTTTCTTCAGGCTGAGCTTTGAAGATCGCGGTAACATCGTCCAAACTTTCTAATGAACCACGCAGCTTATTGATGTCGGCGGCCGCGTTGGTCAGCAACATATCTGCACCGGTTTCTGCGCTATACCCTCGGGGAAATGTACTGCCGGCAAAAATGAATGCCGCCCACGGATGGAGTTTGTCGGCAATTTGGGTGATGGGTCGGCTTTCTTCATTTTGCGAATAGATTTCTTGTAAAAGACGGAAATCTGCTTTGCCGAGCTTACGGCTGAGTGGTTCGGTACTCATGACTTCCTTGAAGTATTTTTGATACATTTTTGCCGTTTCCGGGCTGCTGTCCGGCAATGCGTCAACTTCTGTCGTCAGTTGGGCGGTGGATTGCAACAGTTTGACTGCATCGGAAGACAAGGTTTGATTGGTTCGTCCCATATGGATGGTGCCGAGCAGGTAGGAATCGGGTTGGCCTTCTTTGCTGATTTTCCAAACATTGCTGGTGAGTTTAGGCTGCTGCCAGTTGAGTTCGGCGGGTTTGTTGTCGGATGAAGTTGCGGCGGGTTTGCAGGCGCCCAGGGCAAGGGCGGTCAATGGTACAAGCAGGCAGGCAAGCAGTTTTTTCATGTTTTTCCTTATTGTGGTGTGCGGTCGGCAAGGGCAATTTAGAAATCGAGCAGGTTTTGAACCGGATGTTCGCCCGTTTCGGTTTTTTCCAGTTTGCGGTTGCGGATTTTGGCCTTCCTGAGGGATAGAAGGTGCATGACTTGATGTTTTTGGCTATCGGTCATCTGGAGCCAGTACAAGCGCTCTTCCCGGCTGCGCAGGCAGCCTTTGCAATAACCTTTGGCATTGGCTTCGCAAACGCCGATGCAGGGGCTGGGAATGGGGAAGAAATCGGGTTGATCCATTTTGTGTTGCTTTTGATGTGAAAAAAGGCCGTCTGAAATATAGCACATATGTTCAGACGGCCTAAGTGTTTATACGGTTTGCGAGTATTTGGCTTTGGTTTCTTTATGGCGTAAATGGTAGTCGAACACCATGGCGATGTTGCGGATCAGGAAACGGCCCTTCGGCGTAACGGTCAGGCCGTGCGGTTTGAGGTGGACCAGGCCGAGGGTTTCCAGTTGCTTCATATCTTCCAGTTCCGCTGCAAAATAACGGCTAAACGGAATGCCGAACACGCTTTCGTAAATCCGATAGTCGAGCGAGAAGCGGCACATCAAATCCTGAATGATGTTGCGGCGCAAAATGTCGTCTTGATTGAGCTGGTAGCCGCGCATAATCGGCAGGTGTCCGGCGTCGAGTGCGGCGTAATAGGCATCGATATCGCGCTCGTTTTGGGAGTAGGTGCTGCCGATTTTGCCGATAGAGGACATGCCGATCGCCACCAAGTCGCAGTCGGCATAGGTGGAATAACCTTGGAAATTTCGTTGCAGGAAACCTTCTTTGAGTGCGATGGAGAGCTCGTCGTCAGGTTTGGCAAAGTGGTCCATGCCGATGAAAACGTAGCCTCGCTCAGTCAGGGTTTGGACGCAATATTGCAGCATATCGAGTTTTTCTTCACTGCCGGGTACGACATTGGTGTCGATACGGCGTTGCGGTTTGAAGATATGCGGCAGGTGGGCGTAGTGGTAGAGGGCAAGGCGGTCGGGATCGAGGGATAAGACTGTATCGATGGTGGTTTTGATGCTTTCGGTGTTTTGGTGCGGCAAGCCGTAAATCAAATCGACGCTGACCGATTTAAACCCGGCTTCACGCGCGGCATCAATCACTTCTTTGGTTTCTTCGTAGCTTTGAATGCGGTTGACGGCTTCCTGTACTTTAGGGTCAAAGTCTTGAATACCGACACTCATGCGGTTGAAACCGAGTTTGCCCAATTTGAGGACGGTTTCACGGCTGACTTTACGCGGGTCGATTTCGATGGAGTATTCGCCGTTGGGAATCAGCTGGAAGTATTTACGAATCATGTCGAAGACGCGTTCGAGTTGGTCATCGCTCAGGAATGTGGGCGTACCGCCACCGAAGTGGAGCTGTGCGAGCTGGTGTCTTCCGCCTAAATGAGGTGCCAGCAACTCCATTTCTTTTTCCAGATATTGGATATAGGCATCGGCACGGCTTTTGTCTTTGGTAATGATTTTATTGCAGCCGCAGTAATAGCAGATGGTATTGCAGAAGGGAATGTGGATGTAGAGCGAAAGGGGTTTGTTGAGCGCACCCATGTTGCGCAGGTTTAAAGCTTGGATATATTCGGCTTCTTTAAAGCCTTCATGGAAGCGGTCGGCGGTCGGATAGGATGTATAACGTGGACCGCTTGATGGCAAACTGGCAATTAATTCACGATCAAATTCCGGTAATTCATTGTTTGTGTTGGTGTTATTTGAGATGGGGATGATTTTCATGGTCGGGGCTTGTAGTATGAAGTAAGGAAATTAGGGAAAATTTTAGTCAAAATTTCGATAGTTTGGTAGAATGCCTCATAATGATATGCCGACTTTGACATGGGTCAATAGTTATTCGGCTTAATCAGGGGTTGAGAGAATTAAGCAAATTAAAGGTGCGTTATGGCTACACACAATGCAACACATCAAATGAAAACCTTGTGTTCCACATGTTCTTTACGAGAACTGTGTTTGCCTGTCGGACTAATGCCTAACGAATTTTCACAATTAGATGCGGTTATTCGTCAAAGCCGCCGTCTGAAAAAAGGTGAATACCTGTTCCGTGCCGGCGAGCCGTTTACCTCTTTGTTTGCCATCCGTGCGGGCTTCTTTAAGACAACAGTCGCCAGCCAAGATGGACGAGATCAGGTAACCGGCTTTTTTATGTCGGGCGAGCTGATCGGTATGGATGGGATTTGTTCCCATATTCACAGCTGTGATGCTGTGGCTTTGGAAGACAGCGAGGTATGCGAGCTTCCGTTTACACATATTGAAGAACTCGGTCAGGATATTCCCAGCCTCCGCTCTCACTTTTTCCGCTTGATGAGTCGCGAAATTGTTCGAGATCAGGGCGTTATGCTGCTTTTGGGCAATATGCGCGCTGAAGAGCGATTGGCGGCATTTTTACTCAATCTGTCTCAGCGTCTCTATTCACGAGGTTTTGCCGCCAATGATTTTATCTTGCGGATGTCGCGTGAGGAAATCGGTAGCTATTTAGGGCTGAAACTGGAAACGGTCAGCCGCACCTTATCCAAATTCCATCACGAAGGCTTGATTTCGGTTGAACACAAGCACATCAAAATCCTAGATGCGACGACTTTGAAGAAAATGGTTTCCGGTTGTTCACACGCTATCTGAATCTGAGGCCGTCTGAAATATTTCAGACGGCCTTTTTAACAAGAATTAAAGAATAATTGTTAAGTTGCGCAAGTGATAGTCAAATTTTAAATTGAAAAATCTTCAACAACCGGCGTGTACAGAATGCGGTCGACTACTTCTCTGGTCAGTTTCGGTGCAAACATCTGGATAAAGTCATACGCGTAACCGCGCAGGTAAGTATCCGAGCGTAAGGCTATCCAAGTGGGCGACGGTTCAAATAAGTGTGCCGCATCAATCAGCTGCAAATCTTGATCAACCGCGGGATCGTACGCCATTTTGGCCATCAAACCAACGCCCAAGCCTAAGCGTACATACGTTTTCAATACATCCGTATCGGCAGCCGATAAGGCAACATCAGGTTGCTCGATATGCGCTTTATTAAAGGTACGCGCGATACTGCTGCCGGAATTAAAAGCAAATTCGTAAGTAACCAGCGGAAAAGAAGCCAAATCTTCAAGGCTTAAAGGATTGCGGCAGTCCAAAAGAGGGTGGTCATGCGGAACAATGACGGCATGGTTCCATTCATAGCAGGGCAGTTTGCCCAACTCGGGATGATCGTCAATGCGTTCGGTAATAATTGCCAAATCCGCTTCGCCGCTGCTGACCATTTGCGCAATGGCAGAAGGGCTGCCTTGTTTGATGGTCAAATTGACTTTAGGGTAGTTTTTGACAAATTCCGCAACGATTGTGGGCAAGGCATAACGCGCCTGGGTATGCGTTGTCGCGATGGTCAGCGAGCCGCTGTCGTGATCGGTAAACTCGCTGCCGATATTTTTAATGTTTTGTACATCACGCAAAATTCGTTCCGAAATATCTAACACGGCTTTGCCCGGTTGCGAAACGGAAACCACACGTTTGCCGCTGCGGATAAAAATTTGGATACCCAATTCTTCTTCAAGCAGGCGGATTTGTTTGGAAATGCCGGGCTGGGATGTAAAAAGCGCATCGGCAGCCTCGGAGACATTCAGATTGTGCCGGTAAACTTCAAGGGCGTAACGTAATTGTTGCAGTTTCATGGTAGCAGTACCGAATACGTTGTTATTGTGGATTTTGTGCGACAAACGGCATGTAATTTAACATATTTTGCCCAGTTTTGCCCCGAGTTTTGAAAATGGTTGTTTTTAATGAAAATATCTTTTAATGATATGAAAACAGGAAATTCAGGAAAGAAGAGGGAAAGGGGTTTTGTTGTTTTTGTACAACTTTAGGTAGGTGAATTGTCTGATTTTGCCCTAAATTAATGACACAAGATTGATTTTTCGGCATGATTAACTACTAGGAAGCAGGCACTTCATGATTGTTTGAAGGCATCGAGTATTGACAGTTTGCCTTGCGCTTCTTTATAGTGCAACCTGATATATCCGATTTGCCGCTGTTTTGATACTGCGGCCTGTATATTGGTACTTTGCAGCGGTTGCTTTCCTAGTCCGCCGCATAACAATTTGATGAGGGAATAAAATGACCAAACAGCTGAAATTAAGCGCATTGTTCGTTGCCTTGGTTGCCTCTGGCACCGCTATGGCCAGCGAAGCGCACACCAAACACGGTTACACCGTAAGCAGCCAATCTCAAGAAATCGTCCGTAACAACTACGGCGAATGCTGGAAAAACAGCTACTTCGACAAAGCTACCGAAGGCCGTGTTGAATGTGGTGACCGCGAAGCAGTTGCTCCTGTACAACAAGCTCCTGAGTATGTTGATGAAACTGTTTCTCTGTCTACTAAAACTCTGTTCGGCTTCGACAAAGACAACCTGCGTCCTGAAGCTCAAGAAAACTTGGACTCTTTGGCTCAACGCCTGAGCAACGACAGCGTACAAACTGTACGTGTTGAAGGTCACACTGACTTCATGGGTTCTGAAGAATACAACCAAGCTCTGTCTGAGCGTCGTGCCAACGTAGTTGCTAACTACTTGGTAGGCCGTGGCGTTGCTTCTAGCAAAATCTCTGCAGTAGGTCTGGGCGAGTCTCAAGCTCAAATGACTGCTACTTGTGAAGCTGAAGTTGCTAAACTGGGTAAAAAAGTTTCTAAAGCTAAGAAACGTGCTGCCCTTATCGCTTGTATCGAACCTGACCGTCGCGTTGATGTTAAAATCCGCAGCGTTGTTACTCGTCAAGTTGCTCCAGGCCAAACTATCGAAGGTCAAGGCGAATTGCCTGCTACTGATGAAGGTTGGATCCCAGCTCCTTACAATGGCGTTCACGGTTACGCTAAACCTTAATCGGTTTGTGAAAAATGCCCTGCATATTGCAGGGCATTTTTTTATGGTTTATATTTGAAGAGTCGGGGAATTCATGATTCAAAATAAAAGGCCGTCCGAAAATAAGTCTTTCAGACGGCCTTTTATTAAGACGGATTAGTTTGGCTTGGGCCATTTCCATACGCAAACAGCGGCGAGTATTGTGCAAATCAAAAAGATGATACTGGATAAGCCATGCCAAATGCCGAATGTACCGCCTACTAGAGACAGCAGCCAGTTATCCAGTCCGTACTTGTGTGCCTCGATAACCGGCGTAACCAAAAGATGATTACAGGCTAAGAGTAGCCAAAGTACCAAGATCCACCAAGAGAGGGAGGCAAGTTGCCGTCTGAAAAAGGCATAGGCTGCGCCAAAAATAGCTAAGCCGCATATTGCTGTGATGGCAAATAAAATGCCGGCGATTTCTCCTGCCAGCATTTTGGGCAGGATGCGGAACAGGATAGGGGCAGTAACATAGCCTGCTGTCAGCTGCATACCAAGCCACATGGCGGCAGCGGTTTGGATAATTTTGTATAGTAGATTCATTATGCTTCTCCTGGGAAGATTTTATTTTCTTTAATTATGGTGTTTTTAGGTATAACAAAAGGCCGTCTGAAAATGTTTTCAGACGGCCTTTTGTTTATTTAGATATATTGTACGGCAATGATGTCATATTCACGCACGCCGCCGGGTGCTTGAACTTCTGCAACGTCGCCTTCTTCTTTGCCGATCAGGGCTCGGGCAATGGGGGAGCCAACGTAGATTTTGCGTTCTTTGATATCTGCTTCATCTTCACCGACGATTTGGTAGGTAACTTGTTCTTCGGTTTCCAAGTCTTCCAGTGTCACAGTTGTACCGAACACGATTTTGCCTTCTGCATGGATTTCGGCAGGGTTGATGATGTGCGCCATAGAGAGTTTGTGTTCCAACTCGGCGATACGGCCTTCGATAAAGCCTTGACGCTCTTTGGCGGCTTCGTATTCTGCGTTTTCAGACAAGTCGCCGTGCGAACGTGCTTCGGCGATGGCTTCAATGACTTCTGGACGTGCTACGCTTTTGAGGTGTTGAAGTTCTTGTTTCAACAATTCTGCACCACGGACGGTCAAAGGGATTTTTTGCATTGAGTTCTCCATGAAAGCATGATGATGCTTTTAAAATTTTATCCGGCCACGCGCGGTAGCCGGATTGGAAATAAAAATACAAGCCGCCAAAGCTTGGCGGCTTGATGAATAAATAAGTAATGCCTGTATTCTACCAAATTCTGCCGAAACCGCAATGATTAAAACGGATTTTCAGTAAAGTGTTGTTTTCTGTTCTATTTTGTTTTTTCAGACGGCCTGAAAACTAAATATTGAAGTATTTCAAAGCTGCATGGGAAAAACGGTTTCTTAAATGAATGTTTTTGATTAAAATACCTGATGCTAATTCGTAGTAATTAGTCTGCTTTAACTATACGAAGAGATTATATGGAAACAAAACCAACTCCCCAAAATGAACAACGGGCTAACCGCCGTTATTTGACTGTTTGGCGATGGCATTTTTATGCCGGACTTTTGGTTGCGCCGTTTTTAACCCTGCTGGCTGTTACAGGGTTGGGAATGCTGCTATTTGCCAATATCACCGGTAAAGAAGGCGAACTCATACATGTTTCGCCGCAGGCAGTGGTTCAGCCTTTATCGGCTCAGGCGGAAGCGGCACGGCAGTCTGTGAACCCTGAAACCGCTTCGGTGGTGCAATACATTGCGCCGCGCACCAATGATATGGTTGCCGTGTTCCGTGTGGACAATGACGATAAGGCTGCTATGGTTGCCGTTGATCCCTATACGGCGAAGGTCGTCAATTCAACGCCGCGCAATGACGGCTGGTATCACATCATGGACGAAATCCATGGCGATATGATGATCGGCACGGTGGGCGACTATATACTGGAAACAGCCGCTTCACTGACTATTTTGATGATCATTACCGGGATTTACCTGTGGTGGGCAAAACAGCGCGGTGTGAAATCCATGCTTGTACCGAAAGCAGGTAAAGGACGTACATGGTGGCGTAGCATGCACGGCGCATTCGGCACTTGGGTTTCTTTGCTTCTGTTGCTGTTCTGCCTTTCGGGCGTTGCTTGGGCGGGAATTTGGGGCGGTAAGTTGGTTCAGTCTTGGAGCCAATTCCCTGCCGGTAAATGGGGCGTCGAACCGAACCCTGTATCTACCGTGCCGACCCACGGCGATGTGTTAAACGACGGTAAAATCAAAGAAGTGCCATGGGTTCTGGAGCTTACGCCTATGCCTGTTTCCGGTACGACGAAGGGCAAAAACGGCATCAATCCGAGCGAACCGATGACTTTGGAAACAGTTGACCGCTTTGCCCGAGAAATCGGTTTTGAAGGCCGCTACAAGCTTAATTTGCCTAAAGGCGAAACGGGCGTGTGGACGCTGTCTCAGGACTCGATGAGCTACGATATGCCCAGTCCGACCGCCGACCGCACGGTACACATCGATCAATACAGCGGCAAAGTCCTTGCCGACATCCATTACGATGATTACAACTGGTTTGGTAAATTCATGGCGGTCAGCATTGCGCTGCATATCGGTACGATGGGCTGGTGGAGTGTGCTGGCGAACGTTTTGTTCTGCTTGGCAGTCATTTTCGTCTGCATCAGCGGCTGTGTGATGTGGTGGAAACGCCGTCCTTCGGAAGCGCGTGGTCTGGTTCCTCCTGCGCAGAAAATCAAATTGCCGGTATGGTGGGCAATGGCTGTGCCACTTCTGATTTTGGCTGTGATTTTCCCAACAGCCATTGCCGCAATCGCTGTGATTTGGATTTTGGATACACTGTTGTTGTCGCGTATCCCTGCATTGGCAAGATGGTTTAAATAACCGTCCGATGTGATTAAAGTCCGTCTGAATCTTTTGTTTCAGACGGCGGCCTTTTGTATAAAGGTTAAAAGAGGTAGGGAAGTTACGATTCTGTTTGAGTTTATATGTGAAATGGAGATGGTGGTTGGCTTGCAGGATTGTGTAAGAAAGACGAGGAGATCTTGTATAAAAACAAAAACCCACTTCATTGAAGTGGGTTTTTGATGAAGGTATTAACCTTTGCGAGCAGGCAATTTTTCTTTAATGCGAGCTGCTTTACCGGTCAGGCCGCGCAAGTAGTACAGTTTGGCGCGACGTACGTCACCACGGCGTTTAACTTCGATTTTTTCTACGGTAGGAGAGTACAGTTGGAAAGTACGTTCTACACCTTCGCCGCTAGAGATTTTGCGAACGATGAAGTTGCTGTTCAGGCCACGGTTGCGGCGAGCGATAACAACACCTTCGTATGCTTGCAGACGGCTGCGAGAACCCTCAACCACGCGTACAGATACGACAACGGTGTCGCCTGGAGCGAATTCAGGGATTTCTTTGTTCAAGCGAGCGATTTCTTCTTGCTCTAATTGTTGAATCAAGTTCATTTGTTTTTCCTAAGTTATGATTGGATTTCCTGTTGCTCTTGCAAGATTTCTTTTAAGAGGCGGGATTCCTTTGGGATTAAACTGCGCTTTTCCAATAAATCAGGTCGGCGCTCTAAAGTGCGTCGCAGGGATTGTTTCAATCGCCACTCGGCAATCAAGCCATGATTTCCTGAGCGTAAGACCTCGGGAACCATCATGCCTTGGAATTCTACGGGTTTGGTGTAATGAGGACAGTCTAAAAGGCCGTCTGAAAACGAGTCTTGTTCGGCTGACTGTATATCGCCCAACACACCTGGAACCAACCTTAAGACGGCATCCATCAACATCATGGCGGGTAATTCGCCACCCGAGACGACAAAGTCGCCAATGCTGATTTCTTCGTCCACACTGCTTTGCAATAGTCTTTCATCTATGCCTTCATAGCGTCCGCATAGAAGAACAAGATGAGGCAGTTCGGCAAGTTCTGCAGCTTTTTTGTGTGTCAGCGGCTGACCTTGCGGACTGAGATAAATTACTTTGGCAGGTTTTTGCGAGTTTGCTTTGGCTTCTTCAATTGCCGCTTGAAGCGGCGGCGCCATCATAATCATTCCCGGACCACCTCCGAAGGGGCGATCATCAATATAGCCAAGTTTGTTATCGGCAAATTTTCGGGGATTGATGGCTTGAAACTGCCAAAGATTTTGTTTTCTTGCTCTGCCTGTAACGCCATATTCAACAATGCTGTCGAACATCTCTGGGAAAATGGTGATGGCTTGGATCAGCATCAGTAGTCCAAACCCCAGTCGGCGATAATGGTTTTGCTGTCGGTATCGACAGATTCGATATAGTTGGAGACAAAGGGAATCAGGATTTGTCCGTGTTCGCCTTTAATCATCAAAACATCATTTGCACCGGTTTCCATCAGGTTGCTGACTTTGCCGAGAACGATGTTTTCTTTGTTGATGACGGTCATGCCGACTAAATCTGCCCAGTAGTATTCGTCTTCCTCAGTAGGGGCGAATGACTCTCTGGGGATTTCGATGGTATAGCCGCGCAAGGCAAAGGCTTGGTCGCGATCGTCTATACCTTCAAATTTGACCTGAAGTTCGCCATTGACAATTTTACCTGCCTCAAGCACAACATTCAGGGTTTTGCCATCCTTGCACAACTGCCACTCGGGGTAGTCCAGCAGGCTGTCGGTATATTCGGTATTGGTGGCAATTTTAAGCCAGCCTTTAATGCCGAATACACCTTTGATGTAGCCCATGGCTACCCGTTTTTGAGTGTCTGTCATGGTCGTTTCGGCTGATTAAGCAGCGATTTTTTGCTCTTTAATCAGTTTGGCAACTGCGTCGCTAACTTTCGCGCCTTGAGCAACCCAATGGTTGATGCGGTCTGCGTCGAAACGTACGCGTTCTTGTTTTTCGTTGGCAACGGGGTTGTAGAAACCTACGCGCTCGATGAAGCGGCCGTCACGACGGTTGCGAGAGTCAGTTACGACTACGTTGAAGAAAGGGCGGTGTTTTGAGCCGCCGCGAGCCAAACGGATAACTACCATTTTGAGTCCTTTTGAAAAATGCGGATATATAGAAACCGCTAATTTTAGGATATTTCACACGGGTTATGCAAGTTTTTATTTGTTTTTGTTGCTGTTTTGCCATTCATTCAAATCGAGGCTGGCTTGATACAGGCCGCGGTCGGTTTCCGATGGGGTAACGGTAAATCCTGATTTTTCAGCGAGTTTGAGCATCGGTGTGTTTTCTTTGAGGATTTCCGCATTCATGGTTTGGTAACCTTGCTGTGTGGCAGTTTGGATAATAAGGCTCATCATTTTGCCTGCCAAGCCGGTTTTGCGTGCTTCAGGTGCCAAAGTAATGCCGAACTCGCACTCATTGCGATTGATGCGGCTGTAACGGCTGACTGCGACGATACGGCCGTCTGAAGCGAAGGCTGCCCACGCGCATTCGGTATGGAAATCGGGACGGGTCAGCCGTGCGAGTGTGGGCAGCGGTAACTCGTTGGTATGGGTCATGAAGCGCGTATAGCGGTCGGCCGTGGGTAATTGGCGGACAAATTTTTGTTTGGCTTCGGCATCTTCAGGCTCTAGTGCGCGGATGTGCAGTGTGTTGCCGTCGGGCAGGGTAAATGTATCGGTTTGGCTCGGATACGGTGCGAGTACGTTTTGTATCTCGGGCGTTTCGGTTTTAGGGTGCAGCAGTTCGGAAGCGGCTTCGCCGGTGTTGCGTAGGAATTCGGCTGCGGCCGGATTTTTTTGTTGGAGGTAGGCGGCGGCACTTTGCATTTTAGCGGCGGCCTGTTCTAAGGTTTGGACGGCTTTTTTGGGGATTTTGGTTGTCGGCGCGGCTGGTTTTTCCACAATTTCGGGAATGATGGTGCTGCTGTATTGGCTGCCGTTGTAGTTGAGGATGATGTCGCCGATATGCTGGTTGTTGTGGATAAGCGTGTTTAGGGAATGCAGGAATTGATTGAGAACGGAAGTGTTGTCGAGTTCTGCAAATTGGCTTAAACGCTGGATATCGAGTGTGGTAAATGGAGGTAATGCGGCTTCGGTTTGGCCGTTGTAATGGGCGGAAAGGATGTTGCCGTAAATGGCATGGCGGCTGAACCGGAACTGGACGGCATTGTGTTTTTGGGTTTGGCACGGAGGCAGGTATAGGGCTTCCACCATCAGTTCGGTTTGGCCGGAAGCAATGGCTTTATCGATATTTTTGCTTTTAGGTGTTTTCAGACGGCCTGTTTTGGCTGGCGCAGGGGTATTTTGCACTTGTAGCAAATAGGCGGTTTGATTGCGGAAATAAAGTGTCAGCAAGGCTTCTTCCGGTGTGTTAAACCGAGTCAGGCCGTCTGAAAAACGATAGCTGACGAGAATGGGCTTGCTGGTTTTTTGTGCCAAATTATTCAGAGTTTGATGAATACTGTATGCGTCCGGCGTATCTGGCGAAATAATGCCGAGCAGGGCTTGAGTATGTGGATTTTGTAATTGTTCGAGCACCAGACGGTGGATGCGTGCAGGCGTGGGGTTGCTGCCGATGCAGCCTTGTCGGACGGATGGTGCATCGGTTGGGAGGTCGAGGGTCAATTCACAGGCATTGGCGCTAGTGCGCAGCCATTCTATCGGCGTGTCGGACAGAATGGTGGGGTTGGTAATGACGGGAATGCCGGAAAGGTGGGCTTTTAGGGCTGCTTCCAGTTCGGCGTTATTGAATACCGGTTGGAAATTGCAATGGCGGCTGAGGCTGCGCAGGATGGCTTTGTCTGTGTCGTCGGTGTAGTGTGTGGACAACAGGATAAGCGGAGTGTGGCGTGTAAAGTGTTGGATGGCGCTGAACAGCTCGCGTTGGTTTTCAGCCGGATTGTAGTGGATGACGGCAACTTTGGTATGGCGGTTGTGGCCGAAGCGGTTGAGCCAGTCGGCGGATATGGTAGGGCTTAGGTCAAAGTTGAGGCTGATGTGGCGCGATACGCCTTGGTGCAGCGTGTTCAGCAGGTGGTTGATGTTGCGGCTGACAGTGCTGTGGCCGGTCAGTAATGCGATATGGCCGGCCGGATAGTCGGCTTGGGTGCCGATATTGAGATTGAGTGAGGGAAGTTGGACGCCTGCGCTGTTGCATACGGTGATGTTCAATTCGTCGCCGTGATATTTTTGAATGATGGAACGGGCGTTTTTACAGGATTCGGGAGGCAGGTTTTCCCAATCTTGAATCAGGATAATGTGGCGCAGGTCTTTTTTACGGCAGGCTTTGAACAGCGAGTCGTAATGGTCGGGCGGGATAACGGCAACAACCAAATCGGCTTGGCCCGGGATTTTGCTGAGGCTGGAGTAGGAGGGAATGCCTGCGACACTGCTGTGTCGAAGATTGACGGGGGTAATTTTGCCTTGATATGAGGAACCGAGCAGGTGGCTGAAAATGCGTTCGCCAAGGCTGTGCGGACGTTCGCTGGCGCCGACGAGGATGATGTGTTCAGGCATGAAGAAGTAGCCGGTTTGGGCAGTTGCACTCATGATGGTTCCTTATTTGTGTTTTTGGCCGTCTGAAAAGTTTCAGACGGCCTTATTTTTAGACTTCTTTTTTGTCTCCGGCTTTCTTTTTAGGAAGAATAAAACGCATCCTCAGGCCGTTGGGTTTGACATTTTCAGCAATGATTTTACCGCAGTGCTGTTCCATAATATGCTGCGTCAAGGCAAGCCCTAAACCTGTACCGGGCTTGTGCGCACTGGAGTCGGCGCGATAAAAGGCAGTGAAAATATGCGGAAGCTGCATTTCATCTACGCCAGGCCCGTTGTCGGTAACATCGATAATCCAGTTTTTGCCGTCTTGTCCGATATGGGTTTGAATGGTGCTGCCTTCCGGACTGTAATTGATGGCATTGCGGATAACGTTGTCAAAGGCGCGGTATAGATAGCCTTCGTTGGCGCTGACTACGGCATTTTCGGGGATTTTTGGATCAATGCTCAGGGTAACGCTTTGGTTGTTTTGGTGGGCAATGCTTTGGTTGTCCTCAATCAAGTTGGTCAGGAAAGGAACGAGTTTGAGGTTTTCTTTTTCCAAAGGAATATTGGAAGTCTCTAGGCGGGAGAGGGTCAATAATTCACCTACCAAAGTATCCATGCGCACCAATTCGCCTTCAAGCCGCTTGAGGTATTGCTCTTGTTTTTGCGGCTGAGATTGAATCAGGCCGACAATTGCCTGCATGCGCGCCAGCGGCGAACGCATTTCATGAGAAACGTGGTGAAGCAGGTGGCGCTCTTTGGCAACAAGTTTTTCAAGCTTTTCGGCCATTTTGTCGAACTGCACGGCAAGATGGGACAATTCGTCGTCACGGTCGTCAACTTGTTGGGAAATGCGGGTTTCGAGTTCGCCGTTGGCTACTCTGTCCATGCCGCCGCCAAGAATTTTAATAGGCTTGGTAATATTGTTGGCAAGGATGTATGCCATCAGCAGGCCGACGATGATGATGAAAGACAGAATAATAAATTCGTGCCAAATAGGCGAAAGCGGCAGGCCGGGAATGAAGAGCGGGCTAGGGAGGCGTTGGGCCTGATGGTTGTCCCAGCCTTTAATGAAGAAGAGGTATTCTTCGCCGAAACGGTCGTATTCGATGTGTGCCAAATCAGATTCAGGATTATTGATGGCAAAAATACGGGCGCGCTCAATGGAGAGGCTGTCGATATTGCGGCCTAAAATATCTTTTTTATCATCGCCGGTAATCACATAGACGGCATTGGAAACTGGATTGTTTTTCCATTCGGAAAGAATTTCGCGCGCACCGCTGTCTCCACGCGAGTTGAAGGCGGAAACGATGCTGTTCATCAGTGTGGTTTCGATGGTGCGGCGTTGGTTGAATTGGTTTTCGGCGAGGGTGTTTTGTACCAGCCAAAATGAAAAACTCGCCACAAAGATTGCGCAGACGATGACTGCGCAAAATGTGGCGAAGATGCGTTGAAACAGTTTCATTGATCTGTTTAATCTTTAGTTTTTAACAAACAGGTAGCCTAAGCCGCGTACAGTTTGAATCAGGGAAGCATCGCCCAGTTTGTGGCGGATGCTGGAGATGTGTACGTCGATGCTGCGGTCAAATTTAGCCAGCTTGCGGTCGAGTGCTTCGATAGACAAGGTCTCTTTGCTGACAACTTGTCCGGCGTGGCGCATCAAAACTTCGAGCAGATTGAACTCGGTGCTGGTCAATTCAAGCGGAGTGTCTTTGATGCTGGCTTGGCGTTTGGCAGGGTAGAGGACAACGTCACTGACAGAAATGCTGTTAGGCGCGTTGTTTTGTTCGTTGCTGTGTTGCGCACGGCGCAAGATGGCGTTGATACGTGCCAAGAGTTCGCGCGGTGTGCATGGTTTCGGTACATAATCGTCCGCACCCATTTCCAAACCGATGATGCGGTCGATGTCGTCACCTTTTGCAGTCAGCATGATGATGGGTACAGTGCTTTGGGTACGTACGTTTTTCAGTACGTCCAAACCGTTCATTTTAGGCATCATGGAGTCTAATACGATGACATCGTATTGTCCGGTCAGAATTTCTTGAACGCCGGCTTCGCCGTCAGGAACGCTGTGAACGTTGAGGCCTTCGGCAGTCAGGTATTCGGTCAGCAATTCGGTCAAGAGGGCATCGTCATCTACGAGTAATACGCGACTCATGGAATTTCCTTTTCGTGATTGTATGCGCCGTGGCACTAAATAGGCGGTGCGGCGATTAAAATAGAGTTGTATTCAATCTTAACATGCAATCTGCCTTTGTTGATAGCGTAATTTTCTGTGCTTTTGCGCTTTTTTGCATAGAAACTTGTCGCTCTTTACATTTTCAGACGGCCTGTAAGGACAAACTGACAATTGAGTGAGTTTTATTTAGGGTTTGTCACATGATTTGGCAGTTTGGTGTTTCGGTGCATTGATGAAATCTTTGCAATCGGACAAAAGTTTGGGCAGCAAGGGGGCGAATGCCGGGTGGCTGCGTATTTTGTCGGCGTAGAAATACATCATATAAGGGTAATAATATTGCATTGCCTGCATCCATTGCGCACCTTCTTCTTTTTTGCCTTGCCGGTAGAGGTAAAGGCCGACTTGGTAGGCGCTGGAGTAGGGGCGGTAGGTCAGGGCTTTGAGTGCGGCTTCTTCCGCCCACGGATGGATGTAGGCATCGGTCGGGTCTGCACGTTTGCTCAAGCTCAAATCGGCGTAATAGGCAAGCATGGGACTTTCTTTGGAAAGTCGTTGCAAGCCGTCGATTTTGTTTTGAACCGTTTGCGGGTCATCAGTTTTTCCTACGCGGCTATATTGGGTCAGATTTTGATATTTCCAGCTGAGGTTTGCCATGCCGATTAAAATCGATAAAGCAGCTATACCGCCTGCCCACTGTCTGATTCGGATAGATAAAGGGCCGTCTGAAACATCTTTCGGATAAGAGGGTGTCAGTGACAGAATCAGGCTGAATACGGTGAGGAAGTAGATATACCAAAGCGGATATTCAAGCATGCTGTGGCAAAGGCTGACGGAGGCGGCAGTCAGTAAAAACAGCGAGGCCGGTGTTTGGTTGCGGCACAACAGTCGCCACACGGCTGCAAGCAGGGTTAAGGCTGCAAGCAAGGTGCCGGCAATGCCCATTTCGGACAATAACTGCATGACGATATTGTGCGAATGGGTAAACAGTACGCCGAGGATGTTGTTGGGAAAGTATTGTTGTTGGGCATTGATCAGGAAGGTTTGCTGGGCAAAGCTGTTCCAGCCGTGGCCGAACCAAGGTGCAGATTGAAAGGCAATCCATGCTTTGCTCCATTCGATTTGGCGCATGGAACCTTCAAAACCGCTGGTGCCTGCGCGTTCGACAGCAGTTTCGTATTTGATGTTGCCAAACAAATCCAACAGGCTACCCATGCCGAATTGGAAAGCGGCGGCCAGGATTGCGGTCAGGAGAAAAATGCACAGTGCGCGTTTGTGTTGGAAACGGGTACGCCAAAACCATAACGGCGTAATCAGGAATAGGGCGGCAATATAGCCTAAGATGGTGCGCGAATTGACAAGGCCGAGGGTCGCAGTCAAAGCCAATACGAACAGAAAACCTGCTGCATTGGACATTTTGCGCGCCGTCCATAAATAGGATGCCGCCAAAATGCTCCACATTAAATAATGTCCCAAATGGTTTCGTTGGCCGAGTTGGCCGTTTACGGTGCCGTTGCTTCGGGCAATAATGCCGTTCAACCACTCTACGTTGGACCAGCCTTTAAATTGCAGCCAGACGATGGCAGCCTGCATAGTTGCACCTATCAATAAAGACCAAGCGAAGATGCTGACGACGCGCTCCTGTCCGTAAGCTGCTACCCAGCCACGCACCGACCATGCGCCCAGTGCCAAAATGACAAAGGTCCAGGCGGTAATGTCGCTCATACCGGGGTAGATGGAATGCATGAGGCGCGCTTGGAGCGACCAAAATGCGGCCATGGCAAACAAGCCGATACTGAGTGCAGGAAGGCGGATGTTCAGCAGGCCTTTGTGTGCGCTAATCAATGTCAGTACCAATGAACCGCTCAGTGAGATGGCTTCCAAATAAAAGCTGGGCAGTGGACCGACTCGGTAGAGTGAAAGAAAAGGGACGGCACAAATCCAAAGAAAACTGAGCCATAAAGGCCAAAAGGTTTTCACTGAAGATTCAGTCAGGCCGTCTGAAAGTGTGTGGTAGGTCATTTCGATGTGTGTTTTTGTTGTTTGATAAATGCAAGGCAACCGAGGAAAAAGGCAATGCACAATAATACGGAAACGGCGGCGCAAATCCGGCTGGCGACGGCTGTGTCAGCCAGGCGCATACAAGCTTCGGCAAAGTAAATCAGAATCAGCATGGAGCTGTATTGATAAGTGTAGATGCGTTTTTTCAAAATGCCGGTCAACGGCAGGCACAGGGGCAGGGCTTTCAGGGCCAGCCATGAGCCGCCTTCGCGCAATGGAGCGATCCACAATTCCCATGACAAGGAAAGCAGAATCAGCAGGATAAGGCTTATGGAAGTTGCAAGATAAGGTAATGGGGAGCGTGTATTGTTCACAATATTGAGGGCGTAAAGCCGTACTGGAAAACTTAAAATTATACCGCTAAAAAGGCGGGGTAAGCCAAGAATATTGCTTAAAGATGCTGAAGAAAGGATTTATTGTTTTTTCTTCAAACGAATGAAACTTTATCTTGTTTTATAGTCTTATTAATATATATATTTAATAAAGATTGTGCTATTATTCTAAATACTT
The DNA here is from genome assembly GCF_051962755.1 of Neisseria sp. P0008.S004. Lineage (NCBI taxonomy): Bacteria > Pseudomonadati > Pseudomonadota > Betaproteobacteria > Neisseriales > Neisseriaceae > Neisseria > Neisseria sp. P0008.S004. The sequence continues at coordinate 17,710 of NZ_JBQCUZ010000003.1, read as the reverse complement.
TATCTCAGGAGGATAGAAAACCATGAATCGCGTTGCTGATGTTATCCGTGATGATATTAAAGTAATGACAGCCTATCAGGTTGCTGATTTGCCGGAAGGTTTTATTAAGTTGGACGCCATGGAGTGTCCGCATCATCCTTTCGCCGGGTATGAATCTTTATTATCGGAATGGGCGGACTTGGCAAAGCAGGCGCCGATTCATTTGTATCCCCATGCTGCCAAGAGCGGTATTTATGAAGAATTGAGGGAGGTTTTCGGTATTCCCGATAAAGCGGAAATCGCATTGGGTAACGGCTCCGATGAGCTTATCCAATTTTTGACTATGCTGGTTGCCAAACCAAATGCGCGTGTATTGGGTATTGAGCCAAGTTTCGTTATGTATCGTCATAATGCCGCGCTTTATGGCATGGAATATGTCGGCGTTCCCTTAAATCCAGATTTTTCTTTAAATCTCCCTGCCGTTTTGACCGCTATCGAGCAACATCAGCCGTCATTAATTTTTATTGCCTATCCCAATAATCCTACCGGCGTGTGCTTTAAGCGAGAAGAAGTAGAGGCGGTCATTCGTGCGGATACCGGCATTGTGGTTGTCGATGAGGCATATGGTGCGTTTCATCATGACAGTTTCCTTCCGTGGGCGGGCGAAGTCGAAAACCTGGTCGTAATGCGCACCATCAGTAAAATCGGCTTTGCCGGCTTACGGATGGGGTATGCGGCGGCAAGCCCAAGCATTATGGGTGAACTGGCCAAAATCCTTCCGCCTTACAATATGAATCAATTAAGCTTGGCGGCGGCGAAATTCTCATTGAAGCATCATCCAATCATTCAGCAAAACATTGATACATTAAAAAACGAGCGTTCGCGCGTGATGAATGAATTGTTGAAATTAAACCGTTTGGAAGTTTTTCCGAGCGAAGCCAACTTTATTACCGTTCGCGTACCTGATGCGAACGAGCTGTTTGAAACATTGAAGCAAAACCGCATACTGATTAAAAAACTGCATGGCAGCCATCCGCTTTTGGATCAGTGTGTCCGCATAACCATAGGCTCGGCAGCGCAAAATGATGCCGTCTTGGCCGTTATTAGAAACCTTTACCCCAATCTTTGATTTCAAGGAAACTACCATTATGAACAAAGCTCAACTGCATTTGACCAATTTTCTGTTACTGGTTGAAGAAGCCGGCTCATTGACCAAACTCGCACGCGCATGCGGTTATGAAAACTCCGCCTCTTTGTCTCAGCTCAAACGCCGTTTGGAACAACAAGCAGGCGATGAGTCTGCACGCGGCATTCGTCCGAGCCTGGCTGCGAAGTTGGAATCCGGTATGCACAAACGCAAAGGCTGGCTGAACCGTGATCACAGCAAAGACCAAGAAAAAGCAGCAGTTGAAGCGGCGCGTTTGGAAAAACAAACTGTCGAAACAGCCGAAGCTGGTGTTTCAACTGAAGGCCGTTTTGTTACTGTTACCCGCAATACCTGCGAAACCCAAATTACCGTTAGCCTCAACCTTGACGGTACCGGCAAATACCGCTTGGATACCGGCGTTCCTTTCCTTGAACACATGCTTGCTCAAGTGGCGCGTCATGGTTTGATTGACTTGGATATTACCTGCAAAGGCGATTTGCACATTGACGACCATCACACGGTTGAAGACATCGGTATCGTATTGGGTCAGGCCTTGAAACAAGCACTTGGCAATAAAGCCGGCATTACCCGTTATGGTCATGCCTATGTTCCGTTGGATGAAGCGTTGAGCCGTGTAGTCATCGACCTTTCCGGCCGCCCTGGCTTGGTGTACAACATCGACTTTACCCGCGCCCTGATCGGCTGTTTTGATGTTGATTTGTTTGAAGAATTTTTCCACGGCCTTGTGAATCACAGCATGATGACCTTGCACATCGATAATTTTAGAGGTCGTAATGCACATCATCAAGCCGAGACTGTTTTCAAAGCCTTCGGCCGCGCATTGCGCATGGCGGTTGAATACGATCCGCGCATGATGGGTCAAACGCCTTCTACCAAAGGTACGCTGAGCGAAGAGTCTGTTCAGGAAGAAGCAGAAGCCGCATCTGAAGAATAAGGCATCGTGTGAATGAATAAAGGCCGTCTGAAACCGATCGGGATTTCAGACGGCCTTTATTATTTGTCTTGTATATCGACAATATTTTGTTTTAAACCATCTTTTGCTACAATCATTCTTATTATTATATTAATCATTAAATGTTTTCAGACGGCCTGAGGAGAAGCAATGAAAGTAGCGATTGTTGATTATGGAATGGGAAACCTGCACTCAGTATTGAAATCTGTTCAGGCGGCGCAGGTTTTGTCTAATCAAAATGCCGAGGTTTATCTGACTTCGCGGCCTGAAGAGGTGATGGCGGCGGATAAGGTTATCTTTCCAGGGCAGGGTGCCATGCCGGATTGCATGTCGGCGCTGGAGGCAAGCGGTTTGGGTGAGGCGGTTTCAGACGGCCTGAAAAACAAGCCGTTTTTTGGAATTTGCGTAGGTGCGCAATTATTGTTTGAACACAGTGAAGAAGGCGATACAGATGGTTTGGGTTGGTTTGAAGGTCAAGTAAAACGGTTTTTGCCCAATCAAACCGATGAGCAAGGAGGCCGTCTGAAAGTGCCGCATATGGGTTGGAATACAGTGCGCCAAACCCGTCCGCATCCTTTATTTCAAGACATTGGGCAAAACGAGTATTTCTATTTTGTTCACAGCTATTATTTTGCACCGAAAAATGAAGAGATTGTTTTAGGCGTTAGCGAATATCCGAATGAATTTGCCTGCATTGTCGGTAAGGACAATGTGTTTGCCACACAGTTCCACACGGAGAAAAGCCATCAGGCAGGATTGCTGCTGCTGCGTAATTTTTTAAATTGGCAGATTTGAGGCTTTTAACATAAATCTGCTAAAAATCGCTAATTTGTGTAAAATATACTGAAATTGAATAGAGGAGAAGAAAATGCTGTTGATACCTGCCATTGATTTGAAAGAAGGACGCTGTGTTCGCTTAAAACAAGGCTTGATGGAGCAGGCGACGGTGTTTTCCGATTCACCGGCAGAGATGGCTTTGCATTGGCGCAATCAAGGCGCACGCCGTTTGCATTTGGTTGATTTGAACGGCGCATTCGCAGGCGTTCCTCAAAATTTTCCGGCGATTAAAGAAATTTTGGCCGCCGTAGCCAAAGATATTCCGGTACAGCTTGGCGGCGGTATCCGTGATTTGGGCACCATCGAAAAGTATTTGGATTTGGGTCTGACCGATGTGATTATCGGTACGGCCGCGGTAAAAAATCCTGAATTTGTGCGCGAAGCATGTAAGGCCTTTCCGGGTCAGATTATCGTCGGCTTGGATGCCAAAGACGGTATGGTGGCGATAGACGGTTGGGCAACGGTAACGGAGCATCATGTCGTCGATTTGGCCAAGCGTTTTGAAGACGATGGCGTCAACAGCATTATTTATACCGATATCGGCCGCGACGGCATGATGAGCGGCGTGAATATCGAAGCTACCGTCAAATTGGCCCAATCCGTGAATATTCCGATTATCGCTTCCGGCGGTTTGACGAATTTGGATGATATCCGTGCATTGTGTGCCGTTGAAAACGAAGGCGTGAGCGGTGCAATTACCGGCCGTGCAATTTATGAGGGAAGCATTGATTTTGCACAGGCGCAAAAACTGGCCGATTCTTTGGCTTAAGTGTGTCAGATTATGCGGATAAGACCTTGCAGGCCATTAAAACGCAGCGGCTGACGCAGCACACAAAAATGCACTCAAAGGGATTGCCTGTATAGGTCATGGGTTTATATCTGTTTGAAATAATTATAAAAACAACCCAATCGATATTTTATTAAGGGATTAGTATGCTTGAAGCGTTTGTTTTGGGTTTTTGGATTATCTGGTCATCCGACCGCGAAGTGTATCCACTAAGTGAAAGTTTGTGGTTTACACTGATTGCAGTGATATTGCGGCAGCTGACGGCGTTTGATTTGCCGATTATCGATACCTATTGGATGATTTTCAACGGGATAATATGGGCATTTGCCGGTTTGATTTTTTCCATCGTCGGTCGCATCGACAGCAATTTCATTATTTCCTGCGTTTTGGCGATGATGGCGGGGATTGGTTATTTTCAGCTGTTGCAACATTTGCCGGATTGGTTGAGCAAATTTTTGGCCTGACGGTTTCAGACGGCCTGAGAACGGATAAGAGGTATTGAGTATGACATTGGCAAAACGAATTATTCCTTGTCTGGATGTAAAAGACGGTCGCGTGGTAAAAGGTGTCAACTTTTTGGGTTTACGCGATGCAGGCAATCCGGTTGACGTTGCCAAACGCTACAACGATGAAGGCGCGGATGAATTGACCTTTTTGGACATTACTGCCTCCAGCGACAATCGCGATACTATTTTGCACGTTATTGAGGCAGTCGCATCACAAGTTTTTATTCCATTGACGGTCGGCGGCGGTGTGCGTACGGTTGCCGATATCCGTCGCCTGCTTAATGCCGGTGCCGATAAGGCCAGCATCAATACGGCCGCTGTAACCAATCCTGATTTGGTAAATGAAGCGGCCGGTTTTTTTGGTTCACAAGCGATTGTCGTTGCCGTGGATGCCAAAGCGGTCAACCCTGAAAATACCCGTTGGGAAATCTTTACCCACGGCGGACGTAATCCGACCGGTTTGGATGCGGTGGAATGGGCTGTCGAAATGCAGCGGCGCGGTGCGGGCGAGATTTTGCTGACCAGTATGGATCGGGACGGCACCAAGCAAGGTTTTAACCTGCCTTTGACACGCGCGGTCAGTGAAGCGGTCGATATTCCGGTCATTGCTTCCGGTGGCGTCGGTTCGGTACAACACTTGGTGGACGGCATTAAAGACGGAAAGGCAGATGCGGTATTGGCCGCCAGTATTTTCCACTTTGGCGAAGCGAGTATCCGCGAAGCGAAACTGGCCATGCGTGAAGCAGGAATTGAAGTGCGTTTGTGATTGCTACCCAAAGGCCGTCTGAAAAATATGGGAGAAAAACGCGAATGTCGAATATAAACGAAACGCTGCTGAATGCCGTAAAATTTGATGAAAAAGGTTTGGTTTGCGCCATTGCCCAAGATTGGCAGACACACCGTGTGCTGATGGTCGCCTGGATGAACGCAGAAGCCCTGCAAAAAACCGTAGAAACCGGTTTTGCCCACTATTACAGCCGTTCCCGCCAAAAACAATGGATGAAGGGCGAAGAGTCGGGGCATACGCAAAAAGTACACGAATTGCGCCTGGATTGCGATGGCGACGCTGTGGTTATGTTGATTGAACAAAACGGCGGCATTGCCTGTCATACCGGGCGTGAAAGCTGCTTTTACAAAGTTTGGCAAGAGGGTGCATGGCAGACAGTGGATGCCGTGTTGAAAGACGAAGAAGCAATTTACGGATATAAACATCCTTAAGGCCGTCTGAAAGAAATAAGAGAAACCGACCATGACCGATACCATCCTTACCCAAATCCAAAACGTCATCGATTCGCGCAAAGGCGGCGATCCCGATGCTTCTTACGTTGCCCAACTGTTGCACAAAGGCGAAGACAAGATTCTGAAAAAAGTCATCGAGGAAGCGGGCGAAACCTTGATGGCTTCTAAAGATGGCGGCGGCGAACATTTGGTTTACGAAGTGGCGGATTTGTGGTTTCACACCATGGTTTTATTGGCGCATCACGGATTGCGCGCCGAAAATGTGGTCAACGAGCTTGCGCGCCGTCAAGGTTTGTCGGGATTGGTGGAAAAAGCTTCTCGCAAAGAATCTTGAATTTATATTACAATCCCGTATTTGACCTGTTTCAGAATCCGTCTCTTGGGGCAAAAACGATTTCACTTTGTTTGGCGAAACCCGTTGCACCCGTTTTCAGACGGCCATTGGAGCCATTATGGATAATTGTATTTTCTGCAAAATCGCCGCCAAAGATATTCCGGCACAAACCGTTTACGAAGACGATGAGATGCTTTGTTTCAAAGACATCCGTCCTGCCGCGCCGGTACATCTGCTGCTGATTCCGAAAGTACACTTCGATTCACTGGCACACGCCACTGCCGAACATCAAACCCTGTTGGGTAAAATGATGTTGAAAGTCCCTCAAATCGCCCAAGAGGCAGGTTTGACCGACGGTTTCAAAACCCTGATCAACACAGGCAAAGGCGGCGGACAAGAAGTCTTCCACCTGCATATCCATATCATGGGTACGCCCGCATAATTATTATCTCTTTTTAAATTAAACAAATTCAAGGACTTATCATGGGTAGCTTCTCTCTTTGGCACTGGATTATCGTACTGATTATCGTCGTTTTGGTATTCGGTACCAAAAAATTGCGCAACGTCGGCAAAGATCTCGGCGGCGCAGTGCATGACTTCAAACAAGGCCTGAACGAAGGTACAGACGGCAAAGATGCCAAAAAAGACGAAGTCATCGAACACAAAAAAGACGAAGACAAAGCATAATCCATGTTTGATTTCGGTTTGGGCGAATTGCTGCTGGTCGGCGTTGTTGCCCTGATAGTGCTTGGCCCCGAACGTCTGCCGCAAGCCGCGCGTACGGCTGGGCGTTTGGTCGGTAAATTGCAAGGATTCGTCAATAACGTCAAGCAGGAACTCAACACTCAGGCTGAGTTGGACGAATTGCGCAAGGTGAAGCAGGAATTTGAAACCGCCGCATCCGAGTTTCGCGACGGTATCAAAGACTTGGGCAACGATGCACAAAAAAATCTGAGCGATATTTCAGACGGCCTCAAGCCGTGGGAACGCCTGCCCGAACAGAAAACGCCTGCCGATTTTGGCGTGGACGAGTTCGGTAATCCTCTGCCTGATTTGGCTTCAAGCAGCACTGAAAATGAAAGTGCGGCCCAAGTTCCTGAAGAGGGTGGAGCAGCGCAAACTCAAGAGCCTGTCGGGGCTGAAAATGCCGAGTCCGAGCAAGACCGCGCTTGGCGTGAGTATTTGACCGCATCGGTTTCACCCACTCCGGCGGTCGAAGTCAGCTATGTCGAAGCCCCTGTCGCCGATGTTCCTTCGCTGCATACGACTTCTTTGCGTAAGCAGGCGATGAGCCGCAAACGCGATATGCGTCCGAAATTCCACGCCAAACCCAAACTGCGCGTCCGTAAGTAAAAAGTGAGTCAACCGGTGTCCGAACCTCAACACGAACAACCCGTCCAACCGCTTATCGAGCATCTTCTCGAGCTGCGCCGCCGCATGATGTGGATCGTCATCGGTATCGTCGTCTGCTTTTTGGGTATGATGCCGTTTGCCCAGCAGCTCTATACCTTTGTTGCCGAACCATTGATGGCCAATCTGCCTAAAGATACCAGCATGATTGCAACCGATGTGATCGCGCCGTTTTTTGTGCCGGTCAAGGTTACTCTGATGGCGGCATTTCTGCTGTCGTTGCCGCACACGCTGTATCAAGTTTGGGCGTTTGTCGCTCCTGCCTTATACCAAAACGAAAAACGCTTGATTACGCCGCTGGTGTTGTCCAGCGTGACGCTTTTCTTTGTCGGTATGGCGTTTGCCTATTTTTTGGTATTTCCCGTTATTTTCAAATTCTTGGCCGGGGTAACCCCTGTCGGCGTCAATATGGCGACCGATATCGACAAATACCTGTCCTTTATTTTGGGCATGTTTGTTGCATTCGGTACGACGTTTGAAGTTCCCGTCGTTGTGGTGTTACTTGCAAAAATGGGCATTGTTTCGACTGAACAGCTTAAGAATGCGCGTCCGTATGTGATTGTCGGTGCGTTTGTCGTGGCTGCAATCATCACGCCGCCTGACGTAATTTCTCAAACCCTGCTTGCTGTTCCGCTGATTCTGCTCTACGAAGCAGGCATTTGGTTCAGCCGCTTTATCAAAGCGAAAACGCAGCAGGAAGATGAAGATACACCGCAACCACCGGCAGAAGTTTAAGAATCAAGGCCGTCTGAAGAATTTTTCAGACGGCCTTTGTATCATCGCACTTCAGTTTTTAAGAAAAAGTATGATGGATGTTTGGGGAGTCGTAAAACATTACTGCCCAGATTCTTTTGATTCGGCTAAAATTTTTGACCGAGGATTTTGCCGAAATCGAAGCAGTAATGTGTAACAGTCCCTCATGCCTCAATGGGCTGGATTTTAATACCAAACTGCCGGAATTACGTTTGGGAAATGGGGTGATTTTTACCAAGGCATAAGCCGAAAATACTTGATTTTAGGTAATTGAAAAAATATTCGTTTCTATTTTATCGAGAAGAATGATGTCAGGCCGTCTGAAAATTAACTACGTTTCAGACGGCCTTTTTATTGCCTTTGTTTTTTCTTTGCTATTCTTAGTTATCAAGCATCTTGCAAAAAGGGTTTTGAAAAAGAGAAATTTATATTTTGACTAAATCCATCCATATGAACCCATAGTGAAATGTGTTATCTTATCTAAGTGTGTTAAGAAACATTAATAAGTTTGTATTTTTCTTACAGAGAAAGGCTTCAAAATGGATGGATGGACTCAAACGCTGAGTGCCGGTACCTTGCTCGGTATCGCCGCGGCAGCGATTTTGCTAATCTTGATTTTGATTGTAAAACTGCGCGTTCATGCCTTGCTGACGTTGGTATTGGTCAGCCTGCTGACTGCCATCGTAACAGGTCTGCCTATGGGCAGCATTGTTAATGATGTATTGGTCAAAAACTTCGGCGGTACGCTCGGCAGCGTGGCGTTGCTGGTCGGTTTGGGCGCAATGCTCGGCCGTTTGGTGGAAACTTCCGGTGGCGCTCAGTCTTTGGCAGATGCGCTGATTCAGATTTTTGGTGAGAATCGTGCACCATTTGCTTTAGGCGTGGCTTCTTTGATTTTTGGTTTCCCGATTTTCTTTGATGCCGGCTTGGTGGTGATGTTGCCGATTGTGTTTGCAACGGCACGCCGTATGAAGCAGACCGTTCTGCCATACGCGATGGCGTCTATTGGCGCATTTTCGGTCATGCACGTCTTCCTGCCGCCTCATCCTGGCCCGATTGCTGCTTCTGAGTTCTATGGCGCAAATATTGGTCAACTGCTGATTTTGGGTTTGCCTGTTGCCTTGATTACTTGGTATTTCAGCGGCTATTTATTGGGTAAAGTTTTGGGTCGCAGCATTCATGTACCTGTTCCTGATCTGATCAGTGGTGGTACGCAAGATAATGACCAACCGAAAGCGCCTGCAAAAGCATCTACCGTTGTTGGTATTATGCTGATTCCTATGCTGTTGATTTTCTTAAATACCGGTTTGTCCACTTTAATCAGTGAGAAAGTTGTCAGTGCAGATGAAGGCTGGGTGCAATTTGGTCGCATGATCGGTTCGACACCGATTGCTTTGCTGATTTCTGTTTTGGTAGCCCTGTATGTATTGGGTGGCAAACGTGGCGAAAAAGCCAGCGCTTTGGAGAAAACCATTGATGGCGCATTGGGTCCGGTTTGCTCGGTCATTTTGATTACCGGTGCGGGCGGTATGTTCGGCGGAGTGTTGCGTGCTTCCGGTATCGGTAAGGCTTTGGCCGACAGTATGGCGGACTTGGGTATCCCTGTTTTGCTGGGTTGTTTCTTGGTGGCTTTGGCTTTGCGTATTGCGCAAGGTTCTGCGACCGTTGCATTGACTACCGCTGCCGCGTTGATGGCACCGGCCGTTGCGGCGGCAGGTTTCAGCGATTGGCAGATTACTTGCGTGGTATTGGCTACGGCGGCAGGTTCCGTTGGTTGCAGCCACTTTAACGACTCCGGTTTCTGGCTTGTCGGCCGTCTGTTGAATATGGATGTGCCGACGACCTTGAAGACATGGACGGTCAACCAAACACTTATCGCACTCATCGGTTTTGCTTTATCGTCAGTGTTGTTTGTTTTGGTTTAATCGGAAGAACGGGCGGATAGTGTTTTTGAGATAACACAATCCGCCCGTTTTTAAATACCGTTAAAATCTAGATAAACAAGGAGTAGAAAAATGACGACACATTTTGTCATGATGGGCGTGTGCGGTTGCGGTAAAACCACTGCCGCGCTGTCTTTGCAAAAACATCTCAACCAATGTCCGTATGCTGAAGGCGACGATTTTCATACCCAAGCCAACCGCGATAAAATGGGTGCAGGTATTCCGTTAACGGATGAAGACCGCTACCCATGGCTCGGCAATTTGCGTGACTGGATGACGGAGCAGGCAAAAAATGGGGAAACATATTCCATCGTTACTTGTTCCGCACTCAAACGCCAATACCGCGATATTCTGCGTGGTGCAGAAGGGAAGGTGGCTTTTATCCATTTGACTCCGCCTCAAGCAATCAATCTTGAGCGTATGCTGTCGCGTCAGGGGCATTATATGAAAGCCGGAATGCTGGATTCTCAGCTGGAGATTTTGGAAGAGCTGGGTGCTGATGAGTACGGTGTCAAAATTGACAATCCGGGTTCGCCTGAAGCCGTTGAGGCAGATATTGTGAACTGGGTGAAAGCGCAAGGCTTGATTTAGTAATGATCAGAAATGGAAAGGCCGTCTGAAATATTTCAGACGGCCTTTTCCTATGGGATTTAGAATGTTTTTTGCGAATCAAGCAATAAGGTAACCGGCCCGTCATTGCAAAGGGAGACCTGCATATGGGTTTGGAATCTGCCGGTTTCGACAGTCAATCCATGTTCGCGCAAAAGTTGCGCGGTGTATTGATAAAGCTTGTCTGCTTGTTCGGCAGGGGCAGCATTGGAGAAGGACGGACGGCGGCCGCTGCGCGCATCGGCGTAAAGGGTAAACTGAGAAACCAGTAATATCGAGCCACCGACATCTTTGAGCGATAAATTTAATTTGCCGTTTTCGTCTTCAAAGATACGTAGGTTGGCGGTTTTATCCGCAATGTATTTGGCGTCCGCTTCTGTATCGGTGTGGGTAACGCCGATCAATATCATAAATCCGTTGTTGATTTCGCCACAGGTTTCGCAGGAGTTTTCGGACAAAACGTCAACTTTAGCTTGGGTAACTTTTTGGATAACAGCGCGCATGATGTTTTTGAATAAAAGAAGTTTGTAAAAAAGGGCGTAAGATACGCCCTTGGGGTTTAAATATAGTTTCAGACGGCCTGAAACCATTGAATTAATTTACGGATTAATGTCGTTTTCTTTTAAGATACGTTCGATCTGATTCTCGACTTTTTGTCGTTTAACGGCTTGGGCAATCTGATTGCGTACCAGTTCGAAAGGTTCGGCATTGGGATCGCGTTCTACTGCACTGAGTTTAAACAGATAAAAACGGCTTTCCATCTGAATCGGCTCATGCGTTACATCGCCTCGGTTCATGTCAGCAAAAGCGGTAGCCAGTTGAGGAGAGAGCTGCTGCGGAGAGATGAAGCCGTCGAACTCTTGTTCGGGGTTGGGATAGCGTTTCATCAGCTCTTCAAATGACAAGCCTTTGAGCAGCAGTTCTTGCGCGGCGCGTACTTCGTCGGCTGAAGCAAAGCTGACTTGTTGCAGCTTGATAATGCGTGTTTGCTGGTCGTAGAAACGGCGCAACTCAGCATCGTCAACCGCGGTTTGGCGTTCTAGATAGGCAGCGTATTGGTTGGCATAAAACTCAGCTTCAACGTTTTTAAGCTGATTCTGCACTTCCGCATCTTTGTCCAAACCAGCCTTGATGGCTTCATTTTTCAAAATTTCCAAAGTCTGCAAACGTGTAACCACATCTTTGCGGATTGCCTGGCCATCGGGTTTGGCAGTCTGGTTGGGATGTTGATCGGCCTGTCTCAATACTTCGGCGACCATGCTGTCGATACGGGCGGGATCGATTTCAGGCGCTTTGGCGGTTGCTAAGCTCACGGTTGACAAGGCGAGGATAGCCAAAACGGCAGTTTTGGGCTTGATGTTCATGTGAGTTCCTTATTGCCCGCCGCTATCACGGCGGGCACCTTATATTATTTGTTGACTTTGATGCTGGCTTTTTTCAGTAATGATTGAATGGCCGCATCAACACGGGCTGCCTGTAAGTCGTTGCCAATCTCGTTTTTAGCGGCTTCGTAAGAAGGTACAGTAACGTTACGACGGTCATTGACATAGAAAACGGCGTACAAATTACCGTTTTGCAGTGGAGTTTTAGTGTGTGCACCTTTTTTCAGGTCTTTGACAGCAGCGTAAAGCGGAGGCGCTGATTCTTGCAAATCTTTAAGCGGAACATAAGCTTTAGGGATGCCGCCGGCTTTTTTGGCCGCTTCGTCAATTGAGTATTGGTTCAATATCGAAACAAAGCTTTTTTTCGCATCCAAATCGGCAATGGCTTTTTGGGCATTGCTGCTGCTGTCGGTCACGATTTCGCCCAGTTGGACTTCCTGAGTACCTTTATAGAAGTTGCTGAAGTCGTTGTAAGCGGCTTTGACATCTTTTTCTTGGACAGGATATTGACGGACGATATGCGCCGCGAAAGCTTGGCCTAACAAATCATTTTCGAAAACTGCCCATTCGGTTTTGAATGTGGCTTTTTTATCTGCACCTTGTTTGGCGGCATCGGCACGCGCTTGCTCCAATGCAGTTTTGAATTCAGCGCTTTGATCCAGTTTTAATTTTTTAGCTTCTTGGGTAACAACAGTGCTGATAACTTGGCGTTCAGTCAGCATTTGACGCAATTCAGGAGTGTCTTGAACGTTCGGGTTGCTGGCGCGTACGGAAGCGATTTGGTCATCGATAACGCTGCTGTCGATGGCTTGGCCGTTGACGGTCACCAAAGTTTGGGCAAACAGGGTGCCGGAAGTCAGAGCAAGCATCAAGGCTGAAGCAAAGTAGGTTTTTTTCATCGTATTTCTCTTTTAAATTAATGATTGGAAATCAAAGTTTGGGCAGTAATCTTAATGGAAGTATTCGTCCGGCGTGGCTGCTTTGATACTGAGTGCATGAATCAGGCCGTCTGAAAACAAGTCCTGTAAAAGCTGCTTAATCATACGTTGCCGCTGGAGGCGGCCAATGTTTTCAAATGCGTTGCTGACCACCACTATGGCGTAATGCCCGCCGCCTTTATTACCGGCATGGCCGGCGTGCAGGTGGCTTTCATCTTCAAAATCGAAGAACTCAGGCTCAAGCGCCTGCAGGCGTTCCTCGATAATTTGACGCATATTGCTCATTTGAATACGGCTTTAAAGGGTTTAATCAATACTTCTGCGTATACGCCGGCATCGACGTAAGGGTCTTGTTCAGCCCATTCTTGTGCAGCGTCCAAAGATTCAAATTGAGCCACTATCAGGCTGCCGGAAACGCGTTCCGGATTATCTGGTAGAGGATTGGGGCCGGCAGTCAGCAGACGGCCTTGCGCTTTCAATTCTTCTAAGCGTGCTAAATGGGCAGGGCGTGCTGCCATGCGTGCTTCGTGGACATCTTCGGCATCAGTAGCCAAAAGCATGAAATATTCCATTATTGATCCTCCTTAGGCTGAAAACGCATCAGATACATACCCTGTGCGATGGAAAAAATGATTGTGAAACCCAATGTGCCGAACAGTTTGTAATTGACCCATTGGTCTGGAAAATATGTAAAGACAAAGAGGTTGGCCGCACCCATAAAAATCAGGAAGCCAATCCATGCATAAGTCAGGTGCGTCCATACAAAATCAGGGAGCTGCATTTCTTTGCCCATGACGGCTTTAAGCCCGTTTTTACCGGCAAGGTGGCTGAACAGCATGACGATGGCACCGATCCAAAACAGAACGGTCGGTTTCCACATGATAAAGCGGTTGTCTTTCAGCAGAATCGTTGCGCCGCCAAAAAAGACAATCAAAATCAGGCTGACCCATTGCATGGTATCCAGTTTACGGTGTTTCCAAAAGGTCAGCGCAGCTTGGGCAATGCCGACTATAACCGCAACAGCTGTTGCGGCAATCATGTCTTTGGTGATGATATATGTGATGAAAAATAAGAATACGGCGAATAAGTCGCTCAAAATCTTCATATATTAATGATGAAACTAATTGAGTAAATGCTAATCATACAGGGAGATGTGTTTTTTTGCACCTTTCCCCATGACTTTAATACCACATATATTTATATAAAATATTTGTTTTGGGTTAGCGAAATTTGTAAAAAAGAAACACAAGCATGCAAAAGTAATAGATTTGCTAAGGAATTTTAGGCTGAATAGCCTCTATTGCTTGGCAGGAATAGGTTAAAAATATATCATGACGTAATATCTAGTAAATATATGGTTGAATGCGCGCACATTGGTTAGTACCATAATTTTCGAACAGGGGATCCGTTTTGAAAAAACATCACAATATTAAATTAATTACAGCTTCTATCGCTTTAATGACATCGCTCAGTGCCTCTGCGGGTTTGGGGGGCTTGAATGTTCAATCTCATTTGGGTGAGCCTTTTACAGGCAGTATCACTGTGACTGGTGAGGAAGCTCAGGCTCTGCTCAATGGCGGTAAGGCCACTATTTCAAATGGCAATTTGCGCGCGGCGGTACGCAAATCAGGCGATAAGGCAGTCGTTACTATCCGCTCTTCTCAAGCCATCAAAGATCCTGTTTTGGTTTTCCAAGTAGGTATCGGCGCGCAATCGCGTGAATACACCGCCATTATCGATCCGGCCGGATATGATTCTAAAGATGCTGCATCTGTTCGTACCCGTCCGGCCACTGAATCTCAATCCTCCGAGCCGACACGTAATGTCCAACAGCCTGCAACGAAAAATAATAAAGCAGCAGGTAATCAGGCCACTCAGGTGCGTAAGGATGTGCAGCGTAAGGCTGAGAAAAAACAAGTTCAGACGGCCTCTGCTAAAAACGACACTGCCTCACGTTTAGGCAGACAGCATTTGGTGCGTACGGGTGAAACCCTGATGGCCATTGCGTCGAGCATCCGTCCGCAAGGTATGACCTTGGATCAAACCATCCAGGCTTTGGTAAATGCCAACCCGGATGTGTTTATTGATAATAATGCCAACCGTATGTTGGCAGGTAAAGTACTGAATATTCCAAACCGTAGCGAATTGCAACGCTTGGCTGCTTCTGCTCCTGCTAAAACTAATACGGCAACAGAAAAAGCTAATGAAACCGCTAATACAACAGAGGCTAAAACAGAAAAACCTGTTGTTCAGCCTGATGCTCAAACTGAAGCTCAGGTTAAAGATGCTGGCGTAAATACACAGCAACAGGAAGAAGTAAAACAAGCTTCAGCTGAACAAACAGAACAAGCAGCATCTGCAGCGGTTAATGAAAAAGCCGCATCGACTGTTCCTGCGTCCGATATTCAAGAAGCTATGGCTTCCGATGCTCAAGAGAATATAGTGGCTTCTGAGCCTGTTGCAACCACTGATTCTGTCGCGGAGCAAACAGAAAGCGAATCAGATGGTAATTTATGGAAATGGTTATTGGCAGGCGGTGCAGCCCTTATTGCTGCTTGGTTGTTGTTGAAAGCTGCCGGTAAACGTAAAGATGAGCCGGAAGCAGCGCCTGTAAGCCGTAAGGATGAAGAAAAGGCTGTACAGAAAAATGTTGCTGCTTCAGCTGCTGCGGTTGCTACAACTAAAGTAACGCCGTCTGAAAAAATTCAAGACGGTCTGTTTATCGAAGACGATTTCGAAGATGATGTGGTCATCAATGAAGTAGAAGAATCTTCCACTATTAATGATGTTAAACTTGATTTGGGTAAGATTGACAATAGTCAGACAGGTATTCTTTCAGGTGCAGTAACGCATGATGCAGAGACAGAGCAACGTCGCTATGCTGATTGGGATAGTATCGAATCAACAGAAAGCGTGTACGAGCCTGAACCGGAAAATCCATATCAGCCGGTATCCGTTGTTATGCCTGAACGTAAAGAAGAGCAGGTAAATACATTTGATGAGTTTGATTTTGCGACAGAAACAAAAGTCTTCGAGTCAAGAAATGAAGAGCCACTCGAGTTTACGGTAGATACCCCTGAAGATTCAGACGGCCATGTGTTGCCATTCGATATCAAGCAAGATCAAGACTTGCAAATTCAAGAAACCAAAGAAGAAGTAGAGAAAGAAGAAGCTGCTTCTGAGTTTGTGATTGAAGAAGGTGCATTGGAATGGGGAGCTGAAGATGTTTCAGTGGCTGCCGATAAAAGCAATAGTGAAAGAGGCTTTGTTTCAGAATCAGTCGGTATGACTGCACCGCTTGAAGCCAAATATGATTTGGCTAAGATGTATATCGAAATCGGTGATCCTGAAGCGGCTCGAGAAACATTGCAAGCGCTGATTGAAGAGGCTGAAGGAGATATTCTGTATAAAGCCCAAAAACTGATGAAAGAGCTTGGCGTATAAGTACTAGTAAAATGAAGATGCCGTTTCAGACGGCATCTTTTTTATGGTAAATTAAGATGAAGGCCGTCTGAAATACATGAGAGGCGTGTGTTAATCACGCCTTTTTAATATTTGTTACTTAAGCGTAGGCAACAATATCAATTTACAAGAAGTATAAGAAATGACTGAAAAAGGAAATACAACAGGGCATCTCGTGCAGCGTTGGGCTTTGACCCTCTCTTATGACGGTAGCCGTTTTTATGGTTGGCAAAAACAGGCGGGAGATTTGCCGACTGTTCAGACGGCCTTAGAGCAGGCGTTGTCTTCAATAGCAAGGGAGCAAATTAATACTATTGTTGCGGGAAGGACGGATACGGGTGTGCATGCAACTGCTCAAGTGGTGCATTTTGATACGTCAGTAAGTCGTCCGGAGCAAGCATGGGTGCGTGGTGTCAATGCACATTTGCCTGATGGTGTTGCTGTGTTGGTTGCGCAAAAAGTTGTACCTCATTTCCATGCCCGATTTGATGCTTATGGCCGCCATTATCGCTATTTATTGGAATCTTCACCGGTTCGTTCTCCATTATTAGTTGGCAGAGTAGGGTGGACGCATTTGAAATTAGATTTAAATCTGATGAGGCAGGCTGCTGCCTTGTTGGAGGGGGAACATGACTTTTCCAGCTTTCGAGCGGCCGAATGTCAGGCGAAGTCCCCTATAAAGACACTATATAGTACAAAGATTAGTGGAACTTCTCGCTATCTGTGCCTTGATTTGCATGGAAATGCATTCTTGCATCATATGGTACGCAATATTATGGGGGCATTGGTGTACGTAGGTAGTGGCAGAATCAGTGTAGATGAGTTTGAGTCGGTCTTTCATGCAAAAAGCAGATTGAAGGCTCCGCCAACTTTTATGTCTGATGGTCTATATTTAACAGGTGTTGACTATCCTGATGAGTTTGGGGTGACACAACTATCTTTGCCCGAGTGGATGAGCGTTCTAGGTAATGATTTTCAGACGGCCTGACTGCGGATTGTTGGTATAAAAGCAACAAAATAGCGTGATTGATGTGTAAACTGATAAAGTGTTGTAAAAATGCAAATTTGGGTTTTGAAGAAATTTATCATTGATTTTAAATAATAAATTTCCATTATTTGGGTTGTCTCTACCTTTATTTGGTTTCTACGGTAGTGGGGGGAATTGAATAAAGTTTGTTTTTTTAGAAAGGAACAATTATAGTGACAGCCATGGAATCGCTGATTCCAGCGATAAAGTAAGCCTAAGCGGATTGTCCGGTCTGCTTAAGTTATTTCTTCACAATAGAAAAGGAATACAGCAATGAAAAAATCCCTGATTGCCCTGACTCTGGCTGCCCTGCCTGTTGCAGCTATGGCTGACGTAACTCTGTACGGTCAAATTAAAGCTGGCGTAGAAATTTCTAAAGTAAAA